>CAMDWA010000001.1 GCA_945877855.1 Thermoflexus hugenholtzii JAD2
CGGAAGAATCGGAGGCGAGCCAAACCGACAGGCCTTTGATATCGTCGGGTTGACCGAAGCGCCCGCGTGGGATGCCATGCAAAAAGGTATCACGCAAGTAAGGGTCATTCTCCATGCGCTTTTCAAGGCCGCCGCTGCCCAACACTTGGGCGGGCAAAATCGCATTCACCCGCACCCCACGCCCCGCCCATTCGGTGCTTAGCTCTTTGGTCATGTGAATGACCGCCGCCATCGCCATGCCATAGACCGATTGGGTGCGCCCTAGCGAGCGATCACCCGCAATGGAGCCGATGCTCATGATGCTGCCTTTGCCTTGTTTGAGCATGCGCCGCCCAGCATGTTGGCAGGTGTAATAGCGCGAAATGACCAAATTGTGAAAGGTGATCTGAATATCGCTCAGGGCCATGTCTTCGGCGGGGCCAGCTTTGGCTTCGCCAGCCACATTGCCCAAAATGTCAATGCGCCCAAATTCGCGATCAACCGTCTCGAAAATATGGTCGATATGTGCAAAATCGGTGATATCGCCCGAGATTGGCAGTGCTCGCCGACCTAGTTGCGAGAGCTTGTGAGCGGTGGCTTCGTTGCCTTCTTTATTGCGGTCGAGCAAGACCACATCGGCTCCGGCTTCGGCCAAGGCCGTCGCCATTGCGCGGCCCATGCCTTGGGCTGTGCCGGTTACTACGGCTACGCGGTTAGAAAGATCGAACAAATTTGTCATGAGTTATTTGTTTTTTGGGGACTAAGGATTAGGGATTAGGGATTAGAGATTGGGAATTGTCGAAAATCCCTATCCCTAATCCCTAATCCTCAATCCCTAATCCTTTGCTTAAACGGAAAGCGCGTTTTAACGCTTGGGTTAACAATATTTTCGGGCAATGGCAAAGAGCCATTGAGCATGTCAACGACGTTTTGAATACCGGCATCCATCATGTCAATTTTGGCTTGAATGGAGGCGCTGGCGGTGTGGGGCGATAAAATAACATTGGGGCAATCGACGAGTGGATGCACGGGTGATGGAATATGCTCGACAAAAATGTCGATTAAGCCGTAAGTATCGATACCGGCCCCGCCGATGCGCCCCTCTTTGAGCGCTGCCACCAACGCCCATTCATCAATAAGCAACCCACGTGAGGTGTTAATGATGATGGCAGTCGGTTTCATTTTGGCCAACGCCGCCGCATCGATGATGTGGTGGGTGGCTGGGGTGAGCGGAATGTGCAGCGAGACGTAATCTGATTCGCGCAAGACAGTGTCGAGATCGGTCATCTCTACCCCCAACGCATCGGCCTCATCACGCGGGGCATTTTTGTTTTGGCGGGTTGCCAGCACCCTCATGCCAAAGCCTTTGGCGCGGCGGGCGGTGTGCACGGCGCTGCGGCCAAACCCAACCAGCCCCAAGGTGCAGGCGCTCATGCGGTTAATGTTGGCGGTGTCGCGGCGGGCGCGGGCGAGGTCGCCATCCATCATGCCCTGATGTTGGCTGGCTAGCCGTCGATTGAAATGCAGCGCCATCGCCATGACATGATCGGCCATTTCTTCGATGCAAAAGAAAGGCGTGTTTGCCACTAAAATACCCAACTCGGTGGCGCGGGCCACATCAATTTTGTCGGTGCCAGTGCCAAAACGGGCAATGGCGCGGCATTTTTGCATGGCATCGACCACTTTGCGTGGCACTTTGGTGCCGATCAGGGCCACAATGTCGGCATCGGCGACAGCAGCGGCCAGGGCATCGGGGTCTTCGTCGTGCACTTGCGTCATGGGTAAACCCAATGCGGCATAGCGCTGTAGCTCATATTCACCGGGTTTAAACACCGATGCTGTGAGACGCACAATTTTGTATTGTGAAAACATATGCTTTCGCTTTTAGCCTTTGGTTGCGCCAGCGGTTAAGCCGCTGACAAACCGGTCGGTGAAGAAGAAATAGAGGATGGCAATGGGCACAGATGAAACAGTGGCGGCGGCCATCAGCGGGCCGATCACCATAAAATCGCCTTGGGCAAACGCGCCCATCACGCCGGTGGTGAGCATACGGTTTTGCTCACCGCTGGTGAGGGCAATCGAATAGACCAATTCGTTCCACGAGGCCGTAAACGAGAAAATGCCCGCCGTGATGATGCCCGAAATTGCCATTGGTAACGTAATGCGAACAATCGCGCCAATGCGGCTGGCCCCATCCACCATCGCGCATTCTTCCGGCTCGTGGGGCACATTTGCAAAATAACCGCTCAGTAACCAGGTGCAGAATGGAATGAGGAAGGTTGGATAGGTGATATAGAGCGCAGATAAACTGCCGAGCAAGCCCCATTCTTTTAATATTTGCGCCAAGGGCACAAATAAAAAGCCTTTGGGCGCAATATAAGTGATGAAGACTAAGGTTCCAGCGAGCGCTGCCCCGCGAAATTTGAGCCGTGCAATGGCAAAACCGGCCATGACAGAAATAATGACCGAGATAACGGTCGTGACCAATGAGACGAATAGGGTATTCCAGAACCACACAAAATAATTTTTGGTGGTGAACAACAGGAAATAATTGTTAAACGTAGGCGCTTTTGGAATGAGGAAATTGCCGGTGAAATCGTAAATTTCGGCCTCGGTTTTGAGCGAGGTGATGAAGCCCCAATAAAACGGGAACAGCAAAAAGATGAGAACGGCAGCGAGCGCTAGATAAAGGGGCGCTTGTTTAATGGCTTTGCGAGCAATTTGCGATGCATTCATAGCAGTTTTAATTGGGCAGGGGTTGGACCTGCCGGGTTAACCTTGTTGTTGGCGACGCACATTAATCAGCGAGGCGATGATCAACACCAGCAAAAATGGGAACATGGTCATCGTCACCGCCGACCCAAGCCCAATCAGGCCAGAGCCGAGCGATAGGTTGTATGTCGTAAGGGCAAACATGGTGGTGGCGTTATTGGGGCCGCCACGTGTGAGCAAAAACGGCAAATCGAAATCGCCCAACGTGCCGATGGTTGAGATGAGCATGACGATGGTGACGACGGGCAAAATGGCTGGAAAAACGATGAGCCAGAAGCTTTGCCAAGGGCTTGCGCCATCAATGCGGCTGGCTTCGATGATTTCATTGGACACCGATTGAATGGCGGCCAAAAAGGTGATGGCAAAGAAGGGCAGGCCGCGCCATAAATTGATAAAAATAAGCGATCCCATTGCCCACGTTTCATCTCTTAAAAAGGGCAGTGGCTGCGAAATAAGATGCAGTTTGTTCACCAATACTTCATTGACCACGCTAAAGGCTGGGCTAAAAATCCATTGCCAGATCATGGTGCTGAAGGCGGTGGGCAAAATCCAAGGCAAGAGCATGAGCGCCTTGGCAAAGCGTTGCCCAATAAATGGGCGATTGAGCAAGAGCGCCAGCGCCATGCCACAACTAAACTTTAGCACCAGTGCGATGCTGGTATAGACCAGCGAGTTAACCACCGTTTTGGCGAATAAGGTCGTGCTAAATAGTTTTTCGTAGTTTTCAAACCCAGTGAAATTGGCTGCCCCGCCCACTTCTTTATCGGTAAAGCTGAGATAGATGGCATAAAAAAACGGATAGGCCATCATGACGGCTAAAAACAAAAAACCGGGGCTGAGCAAAATCGGCCCTAGTGTGCTGTCTTTGTGCAACAATCTCGATATTTTGGCAGATAAGGTGGGCGTTTGCATTGGGAAATGAGGGAATGGGGGGAAAGGATGAAGGATGAAGGATGAAGGATGAAGAATTCTTCATCCTTCATCCTTTAAAATCTCATTTTTTTAGCTGAGCAACTTGAGGTCGTTGATGTCTTTCATCACACCGGCTAAGGCGGCTTTGGCGTTGCCAGTTGAGCAGGCTTGTGAGAACAGTTTGCCGATTAGCACTTTTTCTTGCATCAAGCTCGATAGCTTGTTGTTGTTTGGCAAGGCGTAGCCAGCGGGCAAGGCCAATTTGAACATGTCTTTGGCAATCGCCAGTTTGGGGTCGGCGGGCCAAATGGGTTCGCTTTCAAACTTGGGCAACATGGGCAAGATATAGCCTTGACCAGCCTTATAGAACGCCCCAAGGTTCTTAACCGAGAAGAAGTTCTTGATCAAGTCTTTGGCGGCATCGAGATCGGCCCCTTTGGTATGACCCAGAATGCCCCACCAAGGCAATGTGGCGGCGCCAAAGCGCCCGGCTGGGCCTTTGGGTGGGATGGCGTGATTCATCCCGGCGGCAACGGCGGGGTTGTTTTTGGTAGCGGGCAAATAAATGGTGTTGACGTTGGCTGTCATCGAGATTTTGCCAGCCAAGAAACCAGAGTTATTTGCGCCGTCGTCATAGGCCACCTCGCCCGGGTCGCCACAGTCGTTGTGGAACTGAATGGCATATTCGAGCGCGGCAAGCGTCTCTTTGCTGTCGAGCGCCAATGAGCCATCGGGGTTAAATTCTTTGGCCCCAAACGCCCACAATATCAAATAAGGCGCTGCGTTGCCATCGCCAGCGGCTTTATCTGAGAAAGTCATGCCGAAGGGGCGGCCTTTGGCTTTCAACTTTTTGCCCGCAACCAACATTTCATCCCATGTGTCGGGGAATTTGGTAATGCCTTCTTCCTTAAACCAGTCTTCACGATAGTTCATGAACCAGTTGTGTTGACCGAGTGGCACGGCAATCCATTTGCCGGAATTTTTGGCAACAAATGGGCCAGCGGGCAAATAGCCACCGCCTTCGCTGCTCAGGGCTTCGGCCACACTGCTGATATCTACCAAGCTCTTAGCATAAATGGCGGGGGGTGTGGCCGACTGAATGATGTTTGCGCCGCTGCCGGTCTCGATGGCGGTTTGGATCTTTGGCCCAAAGTTTTGGTCACGCTCGATCGTGAGGGTGACATTGTTTTGCTTGGCCCAATCATTGGCAAAATTGTCAATGACGGGGTCAAGTTCGGGCAAAAAGCTCCATGCACCACCGAGCCAATTTACTTTTGCACCTTTTAGGGTGACGGGTGCAGCGGGTTTGGCTGCGCCGGTGTCAGCGGGTTTGGCGGGGGCGGGGGTTGGGGCCGGGGCGCTACATGCCGCCAGTGCACTTACGCCCGTACCGAGGGCGGCGATACCTGCGCCTTTTAAGAGCGCTCTACGAGTTAATTTGGTTTGCTTCATGGCAATTTATCCTCCTTTGGTTTGTTTTGTCGAATTTTGTTTGATACTTTGAATCTATTTTCTTAATAATGAGGGGTAAGTAAAGCCGCTTTCGACATTACGTCTTTGAGATTTCCCCTTATTACTGAGAAGATGCAATTGAACACTAATTTAAATTGTATTCATATATAAAAAATTGTCAACTGTCAATTGTAAGTTGTTAACAGTTTACTGTTGACAGTATAAACTATTTCGACTATGATATTAGTATTCATATGGAAAAAGACACGGGCTTATTACTTTACCGAAATATGCTACTCATCCGCATGAGCGAAGAACGGCTGGCGCAATCGCGGCAAGCCGGTTTGGTTCATGGTGCTTGTCACACTTATGTGGGTGAAGAGGCGGTTGCGACGGGCGTTTGCGCCCATCTTAACCAAGATGATATGGTGTTTAGCACCCATCGTGGTCATGGTCATGCCTTGGCAAAAGGTGTTTCGCCTTTTGAGGTAATGGCCGAGCTGTATGGGCGCGAAACGGGTTGCTCGCATGGTCGCGGCGGCAGTATGCACCTTTTTAAACCCGAAGTGGGCTTAATGGGAACCAGTGGTATTGTTGGCCCATGCATTTTGCAGGCTGCAGGCGCAGGCTACACCTTTAAATTGTTGGGCAAGCCCAATGTGGCGGTGGCGTTTTTTGGGGATGGGGCCTCGAATAACGGTGCTTTTCACGAAGGTGTTAACTTAGCCGCCATTTACAAGCTACCGGTGCTGTTTGTGTGTGAAAATAATTTATACGCAACCGAAGTGCCATCGTCCTATTCATCGGGCAACCCCGATATTTATCAGCGGGCGATTGGCTATGGCATACCGGGCGTAAAGGTCGATGGCAATGATGCATGGGAGATGTTTTTAGCGGCGGGTGAGGCAGTGCGACGAGCACGGGCTGGGGAAGGTCCGACCTTGATCGAGGCAAAAACCTATCGTACCCGCGCCCATTCTGAAGGTATGCGCGATGTGGGCTACCGCACCCAAGAAGAGGTTGAATCTTGGAAAGCCCGCGACCCGATTAAAATGTTGCGTGATCGTTTGCTGCGTGATCATACCGCCGACGAAGACGATATCGACAATGTTCATAACGAGGTCACCGCACGGGTGACCGATGACCATCAACGCGCTGCCGATAGCCCTTGGCCTAAAGGTTCAGACGCATTGTCACATGTTTATTTTGAGGGAGCATGAAAGAACTAACCTATACCGTTGCTGCGCGTGAGGCGCTTGATGAAGAAATGGCGCGTGACCCACGTATTTTTGTGATGGGTGAGGGCATTGGCAAACGCGGCGGCAACTTTAACACCACCTTGGGGCTATATGAAAAATATGGCCCGTTGCGTTTGTGTGATACCCCTATTGCCGAGCGTGGTTTTATTGGCTTGGCGGTGGGGGCGGCCATGTCTGGCTCAATTCCGGTTATCGACTTTATGATGGTCGATTTTATTTTGGATGCGATGGGCGAGATTATTAACCAAATGGCGAAGATGCAATACATGAGCAGCGGGCGGCTACGGATGCCAATGGTGCTGCGCGGTTGTATCGGCATTGGTGGCGCAGCAGCGACACATCATTCGGGCAGCTATTATTCTATTTTTAGCAATATTCCCGGGTTGCGCGTGATTGTGCCGACCACGCCTGCCGATGTCAAAGGCATGTTTAGAACGGCTTTGCGCGGCAATGACCCTGTGATTATGCTTGAGCACAAAAATTTGCTCAGCAATAAAGGGCTGGTTCCTGATGAAGATTACACCACGCCATTTGGTCAAGCCCGCATCGCGCGGGCGGGCAAACATGTGACTGCGGTGGGGGTGGCGCTGACGGTGCAAAAATGTGTGCAAGCCGCCGAAGTGCTGGCCAAGCAAGGCATCGAGGTCGAGGTGATTGACCCACGCAGCACCTCACCGCTCGATATCGCCACCATTTTGCAATCGGTGAAAAAGACCGGGCGTTTGATGATTGTGGATGATGCCTTTGAGCCATGTGGCTTTGGGGCCGAGGTGAGCGCCCAAGTCGGCGCACACGGCTTCGATGATCTCGACGCGCCCATTCGGCGGCTGAGCGGGGCCTTTGCGCCCACGCCCTATAGCCCGCCGCTTGAGCAAGAAATCGTGCCCAGTGTCGAAACGATTACAAAAGCACTTTATGATTTGGTGAAGGAATGAGATGAAAAGGGTGAAGGATGAAGGATGAAGGATGAAATAAACCTTCATTCTTCATCCTTTATCCTTTATCCTTTTAAAAGATGGCTGTTGAAATTGTTATGCCCAAACTCGGATGGACGGCTGAAGAGGCGACCATTACCGAGTGGACGAAAAAAGACGGCGAGCTGGTGCAGCGCGGCGAAGTCTATTTGCTGGTCGAAGGCGATAAATCGGTGAATGAGATTGAATCGTTTGAGACTGCCATTTTGCGTTTGTTGCCCGATGGCCCCAAAGTGGGTGAAACGGTTAAGATCGGCACTTTGTTGGGGTATTTTGTGCAGCCGGGCGAAAAGCCACCCTTTGAGGCTGCTCAAGCTGCGGCCCAACTTGGCGGCCAAGCTGAGCCACAAGCCAGCCCCAGCGCGGCAGCCGCTGCCCCAAGCCCTAATCCTGACCCATACGCCGGGCGTGATAAACGCGGGCCAAAAATTAGCCCCCGCGCTTTGCGCATCGCCAATGAATTGGGGGTGGATTGGCAAAAACTGACCGGCAGCGGCACGAGTGGCCGCATTGTTGAGGCCGATGTGCAAGCGGCTGCGGCTGCTATGGCAGCGACGGCAGCGGCGAAGGTAGCGGTTGTGCAAGCTCCGCCGGTGCAACCTGTGGCGGCGCCAGCGATTGTGCCAGCGCCAACGCAGCCGGTGGTACGCGCTACGCCTGTTGCCAGCAATGCCACCCGCAAGACCATTGCGGCCCGCATGAGCCAAAGCGCACATACCACTGCGCCGGTCACATTGACGACCGAAGTTGATGCCAGCGAGTTGTTTAAATTGCGCGAGACGCTTAAGGGCGAAGGCGCGGGCCGTGGCGCGGCCCAACTTGTGCCCAGTTATAACGATCTTTTTGCCAAATTGGTGGCCTTGGCTTTGCAAGACCACCCTGCGCTGAATGCCTCGTGGTCAGACGAAGGCGTGATTCAACATGCCCATATCAATATTGGCATGGCAGTGCAAACCGAGCGCGGCTTGTTAGTGCCGGTTGTGCGTGACCCGGCTCGTAAGTCATTGCCCGATATTGCCGCCGAGGCCAATCGGTTGGTGGAGCAGGCGCGGAATGCCACCCTTTCGGGGGATGATATGCGCGGCGGCACATTTACAATTACCAACTTGGGTATGTATGACATTGATGGCTTTACGCCTGTGATCAATTTGCCTGAGTGTGCTATTTTGGGCATTGGGCGGATGGTGGCGAAGGTGGTGGTGGTGGATGAGGCAAACCCGCGTCGCGCTGCGCGGACGGCTATTCGCAAGATGATGGTGTTGAGTTTGACGTTTGACCATCGGGTAGTGGATGGTGCACCGGCGGCCCAATTTTTGCAACGGGTAAAGAAATTTGTCGAACAGCCTTATATTTGGCTGGTACGCTAGGGCAATCAAAGTGGTAATGCCGAAATGGATATTCCTCTACCTCTATCTGGGGTAGAGGAATATCCATTTCGGCAAAACCTGTTTATCGTTGCGAATGTGATATTGTTAAGTTAAGAGGATACGAAAATAGAGTTTATGGATATCGATGCACTGAATCAAGTTTTAACGGCTCCAATCAAACGTAGTTTGTCGGATGAGATCATTGTGCGTTTGCGTGACGCGATCTTAACGGGAGCTTTTCCGCAGGGCGAACGCTTGCGCGAAGAAAACTTGGCGGCATCGCTAAAGGTGAGTCGTGGCCCCATTCGTGAGGCGCTAAGCAAACTTGAACGTGAAGGTTTGGTGGTACTCAACCCGAATCGTGGCGCGACGGTGACGATGATCACGCGCAAGGATTTGGACGAAATTTTTAGCTTGCGGCTGTCGCTTGAACAATTGGCGGCTGTTGAGGCGATGAAGTATAACAACCAAGCCAATTTTGCTGAAATGCAAACGTGTGTGGTGCAAATGGGAGAAGCCGTTACACACGATGGCAGTGCCGCCCGCGAGGCCGCCGAGCTAGATGTGCGTTTTCACGAATTGTTGGTGCAGGCGGCTAATCACACCCGTTTGTATCGGCATTGGATGGAACTTCGTCCGCAAATACAGTGGTTGTTGTTGGCCCGCACCATCAACCCCGATTTTAAAGATTATGCTGTGAGTGGGCATCAAAATATTTTAGACGCTATCCGCCAAAAAAACAAATCAGCGGTGCTAGACATCTTGGCACATCATATGAGTGTGGCTTATGAGCGGGTAGCGAGTGTGTATATCAAATAATTATGAATCCAAGCATTCTCATTGTTTTTGGCGGCGACGCCAGCCATGAACGCGCCACTTTGGCGTCGCTCAACCCGCGTATTGTGCATGTGCCAGACTTTGATCACCCAGACGCGCTGGCGGCTTTGCCCGAAGCCGATGCCATTATGTTTACCTTGCAATATGTTGGGGCCGACATTATGGACAAAGCGCCCAAATGTAAGATTCTCTCGCGGCTGGGTGTGGGCTACGACAATATCGATATTCCCGCCGCCACAGCGCGGGGCATGTGGGTGTCGTATGTGCCCGATTATGGGGTGGATGAGGTGGCGGGCCACGCCATTGCCCTGATGATGGAGGGGATGCGCGGGGTAGGCCGCTTGTCTACGTCGGTCAAGGCTGGTAAATGGGGGCTTGGCTCGGTTGCGCCAGTGAAACGCATGAGCGATTCGGTGCTGGGGGTGCTTGGTTTTGGGCGAATTGGGCGTGAGGCTGGCAAAAAGGCGCATGGCTTGGGCATGAAGGTGCTGGCCTATGACCCGATTGTGTCTGCCGAGAACATCGCCGCCACCGGTTGCGAACCCGCCAGCCTAGAGCGGGTGTTGCGCGAGAGCGATTATGTCACCTTGCATACGCCATTGTCCGACAGCACGCGCCATCTCATCAACGCCAACACCTTGGCGATGATGAAACCGAGCGCTTTTCTCGTCAACACCGCCCGCGGCGGTCTGATTGATGAGGCCGCGCTGCTGGATGCGCTGAATAACGGCGTCATTCGCGGCGCTGGGTTGGATGTCTTTCAGAAGGAACCTGCGCCCGCCGATCATCCGCTGGTGTCGCACCCTAAGGTCATCGCCACGCCCCACGCGGCGTTTTATAGCGAAGAAGCCGTGCGTGACCTGCACATTCGCGGGGCCGAGGAGGTCGTGCGTGTGTTGACCGGCGGTGTGCCGCGTTGCCCGTTGAATAGGGTGAGTGGGTGACAGGGTGACAAGGTGAGGGGGTGACGAAGTGAGGCAATCGGCCCCTAGCCCCATTTATGGGGCGTTGTTAAGTAGCGCGGGGATTGCTCCCCGTGCGAACCCAATCCCCCGCAAAATAAACATCATCATGCGCCGTGATGTCAAAATCACGTCGGGCGCACCCGCACGGGGATCAATCCCCGCGCGAACCCAATCCCCCGCAAAACAAACATCATCATGCGTCGTGATGTCAATATCGCGTCGGGCGCACCCGCACGGGGATCAATCCCCACGCTACTTAACAACGCCCTGTAAATGGGGCTAGGGGGCGATTGCATCGCCTTGCCACCCCCTCACCTTGTCATAAAATAGGGGTATGGCAGATGTGCATTACTTCAACGGATGTTCATAGTGTTAGGCTCTGCTATATATCAATTTTCTATTGTTGTAAACCTCTAATTTCTTTGTTTTTAGATAGTTTCAACAAAGTTTTATGGCATTTCAACATTTCCTTCCAGCCACTTATCTTGCTTTTTTTTCTTCGCAGATTTCTACTCCTCGCCGAAATAGTGTGATTTGGGTTGGTGATAAATTATCTGGAAAAATATTTCAAAGCAAAGTAGGTTCTATTGCTGCAATTAACAATTTTTATACTTTGCTTGCGCAAGATAAATCTAATAATGACCCTAATATGATTGACAAAATCTGGGGTGCATATGAGGCAGGGTTGGCAGAAGCAATTAAGCAGCTTATTACAAATACAATTGATGGTGAAACTTGGATCAGAACGTTGGTTCCCTTTGTGGCAAGTTTATTTGTTCGGGGGCCGGATTTTAATAATAGATTTAAATCTAGATTTTCTTTTCATGACGATACGAGTAATGATGCAAAAGAAATCAGGCAATGGCCTGTATCAGATGACAATATTAATCAAGCTCGCGCGATTGAACTTCAACGACTTCTTGCACCTATTTCTGCTGCTAAGTGGACGGTATTTAAAACAAGCGGCAGCGAATCATTGATAACAAGTGATTTGTCATTTGCTTTATACACTGACCCACAAACGCAAGAACAAGGAGTTGCGATACCTTTAGCTCATGATCACATCTTAGCAATTGTGTTAAAGCAGCGCTGGGTTGTTGCAGAGTTTGTAGATGGAAAGTGGTTCCCCAATATTACTTATATTACCTTAGACGATGATAATCACAAAGGTTTTAATGAAGCTATTTCAGCTTTAAGCCAAAAATGGCTTTATGGGCCTGATAAATACAGCATTGAGAAATATGTAACTATTTTGTCTAGCCAGCAGACTTTCCCACCAGATGTTGTAAGTTTGGGGGGGCTTAGCCCTAGAGATTTACGAATCCACGAATTCACTTGGCATCGCTTAGCAACTGTGTTATCTAAGCCGCTTAATACAGCTTATGGAGATGACATTGAAGTTGATTACGAAGTGCTTTCGAATGCTTGGCATCCGCCGATATATTTCCCTACCAATATTCCGTTTGCCCCATCCGCAGCGCATATATTAAATAACGCGTTGTATGTTGATTTTTATGATACTGAACCATATTATTATGAAGTCGATGCAAATAATGCATTTATGGCTAGCGATTATGCAAGTGTGGTTTCCTTTTGTTCGAAAGCGCTTGACAGCGCTTTCGAAGTAGAACAAAAAATAAGACTATATGGTAACAGGGGAAAAGCACAATTTTTATTAAAAAATTACACTAAAGCGTTGGACGATTTCAAACAAGTGATAAGCCTTAAAGTTGATGATTTATTTGCTTGGTTGAATATCGGGGCTATAAAGTTAGAGATGGAAGATTATGACTCTGTCATCGAATGGGGTTATAAAGCTGCAGATCTTATACCAGATGATGCAGTTGTTTTTGCTTATCGAGGAGAGGCCTACTTTAATTTAAATAATTATGTTAAGGCTATTTCAGATTTTGATAAAGCTATTAGGTTAGATAAAAAACAAGCGATTAACCCTGAAATTTTTATTAGGCTTGCTCAGGCAAAAGAAGCATTAGAAATGTATAAAGAAGCTGTAGCGGATTATAGTGTTGCGATCGAAAAAATAACTGATGCAAAAACTAAGGCACTATCATTTTGGGGACGTGGATTTTGCACTTATAGATTAAATAAAAACAGCGATTTAGCCTTAGACGACTTGAATAATTCAATTTCTTGGGATGAAACTTTATTAGTAGCCCATTTTCTAAAGGCACAGATTTTGTTTGAAAGAAGTAGGTTCAATGAAGCTATCGATGCTATTAATATAACTCTCAAATATGCACAAACAAAGCAGCAATTAGGTGAGGCATACAATCAAAGAGGCATTTATTTGAGTGCAATTGAAGACTTTCAGAACGGTATAAAGGATTTTACAGAAGCAATATTCTGCAATGATACAAAATGCAACTATTTTTTTAATCGTGGCTTAAATTATACTTACGAAGACAACAAAGAGTTAGCTTTAAAAGATTTTACAAGCGCGATCAAAAAGAATCAGCATTATCCTCATGCTTATAATGCGCGAGGCGCTATATACCTCCAATTAAAAAAATTTCATAAAGCGATTTTAGATTTTGATAAAGCGATAAAACTTTGGGGCCATGACGTTGAACGAGTTCGTGCATTTAGAAATAAGATATTGTGTTTAATTGAATTAAAAAGATTCCCAGAAGCCAAAAAATTATTTTCTATCGTTTTAACATTAGATCCAGAACACCCTCTTTCGATCGAGATTTCTAAAAAATTGAAATGAGGTTTGCTCATGCTATTTATACCTTGCTCGCTGGCGACAGCACCCGCGACGATAAGGTGCGGGCCCTCATCACGTATTGCGACCGCCACAACCGCAAGCACGAATTGCTGCACAACTTGCGCGAGTTGCGCCCGGCGGCGTTTGAGGGGTTAAAGTAGAAGATAAGGAGGTGTCAATGCCATCGCCGTTTCCGGGCATGAAGCCGTATCTTGAACGCGCCAATATTTGGGAAGATTTTCATCAAAGCCTCGGCGTAGATGTGCCAGCTTGGCATCCGGCCTCCCTCGTTGGGTGACAAATGCCCCGCGTCTGCCATGTGCGGGGCATCTCTTTTGGCCTAAATTTACTCGTATCTAGAAATCGGGTTTCTTCCAGAAACCCGATTTCTGTGACATGTCACAATTTAGCGAAACGCCTAACGCTTCGATATTGTCCTGTATTTGATTAGAAATATACCTAAGACGGTATACAATAAACACTCTATTGTTTATTTTTTGTCAAACTTAATCAGGATCAACTTTATGTCAAAAAAATCACCTCAACAACCCCACGATGAAGATGTCAAACAACTACACGCCTTAGGCTATGCACAAGAATTGTCGCGTCGAATGAGCGGGTTTTCAAACTTCGCTATTTCGTTTTCCATCATTTGTATTTTGGCAGGGGGTATTACCGCTTTTGCCAATGGTTTTAACTCGGCGGGCGGGGCCGCCATCGGCATCGGTTGGCCGCTGGGCGGTTTATTTGCCCTGATTGTCGCCTTGGCAATGGCCCAAATTTCGTCGGCCTTCCCCACCGCCGGGGGGTTATATCACTGGAGTTCTATCCTCGGCAATAAAGGGTGGGGCTGGATGACGGCATGGTTCAATCTGCTCGGCCTCATTTTTGTGGTGGCCTCGGTCGATGTCGGTATTTATTCGCTTTTTCGTGACCTCATTCTCAAACAGTTGTTGGGCATCGACACCAGCGGATGGGGATTGAGCCAACAACTGATCGGTGTCGGCCTCATTTTGTTGGTGCAAGGTGCGCTCAATCATTATGGTATTCGCGTCACTACCCTCATGACCGATCTCAGCGGTTATCTCATCTTCATCGTGGCGATCTTGCTCACCTTGTCGGTGCTGATCTTCTCGCCGGTAGCGCTTGATTTCTCGCGTCTGTTCACCTTTACCAACCTTACCGGCGCGGCGGGTGGCGATGTGTGGCCCGAAACCCAAAGCATGATACAAGCATTTTTGCTCGGGTTAATTTTGGTGTGTTACACCGTTACCGGCTTCGATGCATCCGCCCATACCTCCGAAGAAACCCGCAATGCCGCCGTCACCGTGCCGCGCTCGATGTTGCAATCCGTCATCTGGTCGGTGCTATTTGGTTACATCATGGTCAGCGCCTTCGTGTTAGCCATGCCCAGCATCAAAGAAGGCGGTGCACAAGGCTTTGGCGTTTTTGGTTGGATGATGGAAAATTCACGGATGCCCGCCTTTTTGCGGGGCCTGCTCAATATTGGTATCGTTTTCGCCAACTTCTTATGCGGTTTGGCCTGTCTCACCTCGTGCTCACGCATGATCTATGCCTTTGCCCGGGATGGCGGTTTGCCAGCCTCGGCCAAACTTAGCACAGTGAATGAAACCTATCGCACCCCCGTCACTGCCATTTGGACTGGGGCTGTGTTGGCGCTACTTGCGACCATTTATAGCGAGGCCTTTAGCGTATTGGCGGCAGGTTGCGCGGTATTTCTGTATATTTCTTACATCATGCCTGTTGCCGCCGGGTTGTTGGCCGAAGGTAACACGTGGAAGCAAAAAGGCCCCTTTAGCTTGGGTGTTTATTCAAAATTGGTTGCCATCTTAGCCATTTTGGGTGGATTGGTCTTGGCGTGGGTGGGGATGCAAGCCCCTAACGAAAAAGTCGGCTATCTCACAGTTGCACTCATTGTCGGGTTAACGGTGTTGTGGTGGGCCTTCGAGCGCCGCCGTTTTCAAGGGCCACCCACCGGCGAACGCATTGCGGCGCGTCAACGCGAAATTGCTGAGGTTGAAGCACGCTTAAACCGTAACTAAGCATCCAGATTTATCAACGCGAAGGGGCGAAGCACGCGAAGAATTGTAACGTTAATTACAATTCTTCGCGTGCTTCGCCCCTTCGCATTTACAAACCCATGTGCGGCTTAGAGGTTGTATAAAAACGTCGCAATTTGTCTCTCACGAAGCTCACAAAGAACACCAAGGGTTTATCAATACCTTCGCCATCTCGCCCGTGAATGAATTCACGGTCTAAAAATTTCAAACGCGCTAAAGCGCGTTCGCCGCACGCTTAATGCGTTTTATCGCATTTGTTTGTTTCAGACCGTGAAATTCACGGGCAGGCAATCGCAAATTGGCGAAGGTATTGTTTATAAAAGTATCTTCTTTGTGTTCTTTGCGAGCTTTGTGAGAGGTTGTGTATCGTTTTTATCCTAACGCTTATGGCTTGGCGGTAAAGGTCAGCTTGAGCTTGGTATCGTCATTAGACTTCAACATGCCGGCAATATTGGGCGGGTCAAAATTAAACATGGTCATTTTGACGGCGGTGGTGGCGCTGCCCTTAAGCGAACTGCCATCATAAATCGCCTCTACATCCCAAGTGACCGGCTTGCTGGTTTCTTTCACTTTCATGTCGCCAATCATCTTAAATTTGAGCGTATCGCCCACTTTATAGCTGGTGGGCAAGCCCTCTAATTTGGTTGGGTTAAATTCAGCGATTGGGAACTTGGCCGATTCGAGCCATTGGGTGCGAATAAAGTTATCGCGGCGGGCGCTGCCGTTGCCATTGGGGTGGCCGTCGCTCTTAAGCACTTGAATATTGACGCTTACTTTACCCACTTGGGTTTTTGAAGGGTCATTTGGGTCAAGCTTGATCTCGCCATTGATGTTGTCGGTAATACCGATGGCGGTGGCCAGCTTGTTATTTTGGTTAAAAAACACCTCATCCACTTCATATTGGGCTTTCGACTCACCCGGCACAATTTTTAGGGTGATGGGACCTGCGGCTGCCGGTTTGGGTGCGTCAGTTGGCTTGGGCGCATCGGTGGGCTTAGGGGCGACGGTGGGTTGGGCCGCTGCAGGTGCAGCCGTTGGCGCTGGGGCCGATGTCGGAGCCGCCGCCGCTGGTTTTGCGGCTTCGGTGGGTTTGGCGGGGGCCGCCGTTGGGGCAGGTGTGGCGGCGGGGCTACAGGCTGCCAGCAAAACGCTTGCGAGCATGAGCATACTGGTGTGTTTGATTGTGTTTATTTTCATAGTTAATTTTATTTCCTTTCTTTTTTTTGTCAGAGGTAATTTAAAAAGATGTAATGTCGAAATCACGATATGGACTTGGGAGCAAGGGCAAGCTTCTGCTCCCAAGTCCATATCGTGATTTCGACGAAAATTTGTTTTATTCACCCCAAAAAAATAGTGAACATGACACAAGATACGTCATGTTCACTATAAATACTATTAAAAACGCCAAAATGGATGTCTTAATCAGTGATTTACTATCAAACTCTTAGCTGCGATTCATCTAACTTTACGGCCTCGCCAATGGCTCCCAACCCAATTCACGCTTGGCTTTGGCCATATTGATAATTTTGCCTTCATAGTCGCCACTAATCATATAGGCCTGATACCCATTTCGATGCCGCAGCGCTGCATCGAAGGCCCGTGCGAGGTCGCTGGCAGCAGTATGAAACGTGAGTTTGCCCGCCCGCGCAATTTCGAGCCATGCCTCATCGGTGATTGGAAAACACATGCGCAAGACATTGGCGCTCATGCCAAATTGCACCACTGCGTTATAACATACCATTTCGCCCATATATTTGGTCAGCGCATATAAATTGCGCCCATCGAAGGGGATGGCTTCGTCATAAAAATAGCGCGTGGTTAGTTCCCCGTCATAGATCGACATCGAGCTGGTATACACTGCATGTTGGATGCCCGCCTCACGCGCTGCCCGCAGCGCCAAATACACGGCTTTGGTGTTCACATCAAACCCAGTTTGAATGCCTTCGACCTCTGTCCAATTTAGGGTTCCCATCGCCATATAAATCAGCGCATCCATACCTGTCATCGCATCACGCATCGCATCGTAATCGGTGACCGCCCCAATGCGATAATCGAGTGTGGCATCGGCGGGTGGGCGCAGGTCGAACACCCGAATATTGTGTTGTGGCTTGAGAAATGGAATGACGCGGCTTGCGACGCCACCGGCGCCGCCAATAATAAGTAAGTTCATGGTTGGTTTATTAGTTTATTAGTTTATTAGTTGATTGGTTGATTTATCATTTATTTTACAGATGTTATTAAGCAGTTAACCAGCCAACCAATCAACCAATCAACTAGTGAACTAATCAACCAACCCAACCAACCCAACCCATGATGCACATTATTTCGTCGGGCATTTTGTCCCTCATTCAAGACCTTGGTCGCCCTCACATGCAGCCCTTTGCTGTGCCAGCTTCGGGGGCGATGGATCGCTTTGCGTGTGAAGCGGCGAACCGATTGCTGGGGAATGACCCCGATGCGGCTTGTGTCGAGGTAACTGGCGGCGGGGCGATGTTTGAATTTGCCGAGGCGAGTGTATTTGCATTGGCGGGGGCCGATCTTGATGCGACCCTCAATGGCCGACGGCTGCCGAATTGGGCGACGGTGTATGCCCCCAAAGGGGCGCAATTGGCCTTGGCTGGGCGACAAACCACATGGGGGGCGCGGGCTTATTTGGCCTTGCCGGGTGGCATTGATGTGCCGATGGTGCTTGGCTCGCGCAGCACCTATGCCTCGGGCGGGTTTGGCGGTTTGGGCGGGCGGGCGCTAAAGGCGGGTGATCAATTGACGGCGCAGACCCCATTCACCCAGTTTGATGCCTTGCGCTTTGCGGGCCGTTTATGGCCTGCCCACGCCAAACCAGCTTATGCGGCCATGCCCAAAGTGCGCCTTTTGTTAGGGCCACACGCCCATTTATTCGCCGACAATGCCATTCAACAACTGAGCGCCCAACCCTTAAAAATTACCAGCACCTCGAACCGTATGGGCTACCGCTTTGAAGGGTGTCCCAAATTGGCGTATCGTCAGGCGCTTAGTTTGGCCTCGTTGGGGGTGTTTGCTGGGGTGATTCAAGTGCCGCCCGATGGCTCGCCCATTTTGCTGACCGCCGATGCCCAAACGACGGGTGGTTATCCGATTATTGGGGTGGTCATTCAGGCCGATTTGCCTTTGGTGGCGCAATGCCTGCCGGGTGACACATTGCGCTTTGCCGTTTGTGGCCTCGATGAAGCTGTGCAGGCCTTGGCTCAAACGCAACAATGGTTGGCGCTGGGTGGGCAAGATGACGATTACACTTTGGGCTTGGCATGGCGCGGTAGCGCGGCTTAGGTATTTATCTCTCACGAAGCGCACAAAGAACACAAAGAGAAATCGAAAAATTCTTTCTTTGTGTTCTTCGTGCGCTTCGTGAGAGATTTTTCCCTTGCTAACATGCGAAGTTAGTCTTTATACAGCCTTTAAGCGATGGCTTGCAAATCGACAATTAAATTGGATTGTGCATCGACATGACAGCGCCCACGCCTGCCAATGATGAGCGTGGCCTCGCGTTCTTCGACAATGGCTGGGCCATCAAACATCATGCCGGGCGCAAGGCGATAGCGGTCGTAAACCGGCGTTAATTGCATCGCACCCGTTTTTGCGCCGCCCTCGGCTTCAGGGTCATAAGCTATACGCTGGGTTTTGATGGCGCTGATGGCGTTGCGAGGGGTTGCATCATCGGTTTGGGCGCTTTGGGCGCTTGTGGTTTGCAAACTCAGTCGCAAATTGGGTTCGGGCGATGACGAGATCACCCGCCATGTCACGGCCTCAAGCGGCACTGGTGGCCCCAGCCGACCAAAAAACCGCACATATTCACGTTCAAATTCGGCTTGAATGGTCGGCAAATCGGCGGCGCTTAACATGTGATTGGGCAGACGGATGCGAATTTCGTGGCCTTGCCCGACATAACGCATCTCGGCAATGTGCTGATGGTGAATATCGTTGATTGCCACGCCAGAATTGCATAACAACTGTGTGCCCTCGGCTTGCATTTCACCGAGCAATGCGTTTGTTTTGGCCCAACCGTCGGCGGTTAATGCCGCCAATTGGGTTGGAAACGAGCGCGTAAAGTCGAAGGCCAGCGGGGCGCTGAGGAAGCCGATGGCGCTCATCACCCCCGCCCCAAATGGCACGATGACCTGTGGCGACCCCAGCGAAGCCGCGACGCGATAGGCGTGAACCGGCCCGGCCCCGCCAAAGGCAAAAATGGGCAGGGTGCGTGGGTCTTTGCCGCGTTCAATGCTGTGCACGCGGGCGGCGTTTGCCATTTGCTCATTCACAATTTGGTGAATCCCCCACGCAGCTTGTTCAATGCTCAACCCCAGCGGTATGGCGATGCGGGTTTCGATGGCGCGGCGGGCTGCCGCCACATCGAGCGCCATCACCCCGCCCAGAAAAAATTGTGGGTCGAGAAAACCCAACACCAAATCGGCATCGGTGACGGTTGGTTCAGTGCCGCCGCGCCCATAGCAGGCTGGGCCGGGTTCGGCTCCTGCCGATTCAGGCCCAATTTTGAGCAAGCCCAAGGCGTTTAGGCGGGCAATCGAGCCACCACCTGCCCCAATTTCGATCATTTCGATGACGGGGGCTTTGATGGGCAAGCCAGAGCCTTTTTTGAAACGGTAGCGCCGGTCTACCTCAAAATCATGGGCCAAGAGCGGTTTGCCTTGGTCGATGATGGCAAATTTGGCGGTGGTGCCGCCCATGTCGAATGAGAGTAGATCGGCGGCGTGGCCTTGTACCCCGCTCGATAGGCCAAAGCGGGCCGCTGCCAATGCGCCCCCGGCTGGGCCACTTTCGAGCAAACGCACCGGATAACGCACTGCGGTATCAACCGTGCCTAGCCCACCGCTCGACAACATTAACAACAAGCTGCCCGTAAAACCGGCGCGTGTCAGCCGCGCTTCAAGCTCGCGCAAATAATGCTCGACCCGCGCCTGCACATACACATTTGCCACAGTGGTTGAGGTGCGCTCATATTCACGAATTTCGGGCACAACATCGGCTGAGATCGACACACGCATGTTTGGGGCCGCCCGTTGCACAATGGCGCGGGCTTGGCGCTCGGCGGCAGGGTTGGTATAGCTGTTGATAAAGGCGATGGCGATGGCGGTAATGCCTGCCGCGTCTAATTCGTGTACTAATTTTTCGAGGTAAACCTCGTCGAGCGCATGTAAGGTGCTGCCGTCAGACAAGGTGCGTTGCGGCACATCAAAACGCAAATAACGCGGCACCAGCGGTTGTGGCATCTCAAGTTGCAGGTCATACAGGTCGTAACGGTGTTCGCGCCCAATCTCAAGCGCATCTTTAAAGCCTTGGGTGGCGAGCAAGGCCGTTGGTGCGCCTTTGCGCTCAATGATGGCATTGGTCACCAAGGTTGTGCCATGAATGATTTGCCCGAGGTCGGCATGGGTGATGCCTGCCTTTGCCAATGTCTCATTTAACCCGGTTTCAATGGCTAACGATGGGTCGCTGGGGGTGGTGAGGGTTTTGCCAATGCTAAAGCTGCCGTTGACATCATCGACCACAATCAGGTCGGTAAAGGTGCCGCCAATATCGACACCGGCGCGGTATTGTTGGGGGCGGTTTTGAGGGGCTGGGAGGCTGGGCATAATAAATGTAAAGACGCACCACCGGTGCGTCTTTTATTTGTTGGATGAAGATTTTTGCCGAAATCGCTATCTAGCCCTCCCAAGGGAAGGGCTAGATAGCGATTTCGGCATTCCGCAATTTTTACCTGTGCGGCGTATCGTATTTTATGGAAATATTATTCTTCAACTTTGCGCACGCGGTAATTGCTGCCACTGCTGATCTTGTCGCCTTCGAAGTCTTGGGCGTTGAGGTCGCTACCGACTTGCACATTGCGACCAATAATCATGCCTGGGGGGATATGTGTGTTTTTGCCGACGACGGTAATGCCACGAGTGAGGCCAATGCTGGCGTTGGTGGCATAGTCATTGCCGTGTCCAACGTGGGCATCGCGTCCAATCGTGACACGTTTATCGATAATAGAATGATCGACCACGGCACCCGGGGCGATGACGCTATCGGTGAGAATGACGCTGTGGCGCACGATGGCCCCACGTCCCACCCGAACACCGGGTGATAACACCGAATATTCGACACTGCCCTCGATGACACAGCCATCGGCCAGCAAACTGTGATTGACCACTGCACCGGTGCGAATATTTACGGGGGGACGTTCTTCGCTGCGGGTGTGAATAATCCATTCGCGGTCAATCAGATCGAGATCGGGCTTGTCTTCGAGCAATTGCATGTGGGTTTCCCAATAGGCTTCGACTGTGCCGACATCGACCCAAAAATCGCGGTAAGGGAATGCAAATACGCGATGATTTTCGCGTAGCATTTTGGGGATGATGTCGCCGCCAAAGTCTTTCTTTGAATTGGGGTCTTTGGCATCTTCGGTCAACATGCGCTTGAGAATATCGTAGCTAAATACATAAATTCCCATCGAGGCCAGCGTGCCCTTGGGTTGTTTGGGTTTTTCTTCAAACGAAGTGACCCGGCTTTGTTCATCGGTTGCCAAAATGCCAAAACGATGGGCTTCTTCGATCGGCACTGGGCGGGTAGCGATGGTGATATCGGCTTCGTTTTGCTCGTGATAATCGATCAAAATCTGGTAATCCATTTTATAAATATGGTCACCGGCCAAGATCAATACATATTGGGGGTTGTAATTGACAATAAAGTCGAGATTTTGATAGATCGCGTCAGCCGTGCCTTTATATTCAGTGACCCCCCCACGATAGCTTTGGTAGGGGTGCAGGGCATAAGCCCCGCTGTTCATGCGGTCGAGATCCCACGGCCCACCGCTGCGAATGTGATCGGTGAGTGAACGGGGTAAATATTGGGTGAGAATGCCGACGGTGGTGATGTCACTATTGACGCAGTTGGACAAAGTGAAATCGATAATGCGATATTTGCCAGCAAACGGGACGGCGGGTTTGGCTCGTAATTGCGAGAGTACCCCGAGCCGTTTTCCTTGCCCACCGGCCATAATCATTGCTACGGTTTTCATAGTATTTTTTCCTTTCTAGTGCGCTGAATCTTACCATTATGTAGTCTTTTTTTACTAGGCGTTTTCAAATGTTTTTTCAAGAATCGCGCAAATTCCTAAAAGATGAAGGGCCGATTTCACAATCTAAGGTTTGGGCTAGTTTGAGGCTTCTCGATTTACCTCACGCCCTTTACCGGCCTGTTTGCTGGCTGCGCCAACATAGCCCATTTGCTGCAATTCTTCCATCAGCCGCGCAGCACGTGGGTAGCCGATGCGCAATTTGCGTTGTAACAATGAAGTGCTGACGCTGCCCGAAGTGCGAATGATCTCCATCGCTTTTTCGATCAAGTTGTCGTCGCCGTCTTCGGCCTCATCGCTGTCGCCACCCCGCCCACCGCGCCCAGATTTGCCACCGCTACGGGCCAACTCAGAGGCGACTTCGCCGACCATCGATTCCCAAGGCGCGGTTTCTGTTGTAACTAATGCTCCCAATTCGGGCGGGTTGGCTTGTTGTGGCACAGTGCTGCCCATTTCGTTCTCCCACCATGCCAACATGTTATCCATCTCTTTGTCGCTGACAAAACAGCCTTGTACACGCATGGGGGTGCCGGCTTCGGGGTTGAGGAACAACATATCGCCGCGCCCTAATAGTTGCTCGGCCCCAACTTGATCGAGAATGACCCGTGAGTCGGTGGAAGAGGCCACCGAGAACGAAATACGCGCCGGAAAGTTGGCCTTGATCAAGCCTGTGACCACATCGACACTGGGGCGCTGGGTGGCGACGACCAAATGAATGCCGGTGGCACGCGCCATTTGCGCCAAACGACATAGTGTCTTCTCGGTTTCGACTGGCGTTTGCAGCATCAAATCAGCCAATTCGTCGATCAACACCACCATGCGGGGCAGTTTTTCGGGCGTGGGTAGGTTGCTGGGGCGGGCCAGTTGGTTGCTTTTTAACTCGCGTTCAATACTAGCGTTGTAATCGGCGATATTGCGCGAGCCAGTGGTGGCAAAGCGCTGATATCGTCGATCCATCTCACGTGTAACCCAACGCAACACACCCGGAATACGTTCATGATCGCTTTCGGGTTTGCCAAGTACATGCGGCAGGCTGGCAAAGCGCGTCAATTCCACCCGTTTGGGGTCAATCAAGATCAATTTCAAATCTTCAGGTCGATTATTCATCGCCAAACAGGTGATGAGGGCGCTCATGCATACGCTTTTGCCAGAGCCGGTGGTGCCTGCAATCAGCACATGCGGCATACGCCCCAAATCGGCGGCAATATTTTGACCCGACACATCTTGCCCCAATGCTACCGCCAGCGGGGCATTGATTTTCTGAAAGGCCTCACTCTCCATCACCCCGCGCAGGTCAACGGTGCTGATGCTGGGGTTGGGCACTTCGATGCCGACCAAGTGTTTGCCCGGGATGGGGGCCTCGATACGCAAAGATGAGGCCGACAGCGCCAAGGCAAAATCATTATGTAAAGCCGCGATTTGCCCGACCCGAATTTTTTGTTGGCGCATTTCACCGTTGGGGCCGGGGCGCTCGATATAGCCCGGCTCGACCCCAAATTGGGTGACGGCAGGGCCGCGCCGCATTTCGAGCACTGTGCCCACCAAGCCAAAATGGCGCAATGTTTGCTCAATGACCCGCGCTTGTTGGTCGATATCGGCGGTGTTGACTTTATTATTTTTGCTGAGCGCCAGCAAACTCAGCGGCGGCAAATTGTCGGAGCGCGGGCGCATTGTCACGACTGGCTGAGGCTTTTCGGTGGTTTTGCTCACAGCCTTTTTTGCGCTTGGTTGGGGTGGCACAATGGGCGGTTCGGGCAGCGGCTGTGCAATGGGTGCTTCGGGTTCGCTCAGCTTGGGCTTGGGTTTGGCTTTGGGGCTTGGTTTTGGGGGTTCGGGTGCTGGCTGTGGGGGGATGGCGGCGATAGCGGGTTTAATTTTAGGGGCAATCGTCCGTTGCTTTTCGGGCAGCGATGGTATCTGTACTTCTGCATTGGTTTGTTGTTGATTGCGGTTTAGACGCTCCCGAATTAAAACCGCCAACGATGGAAACATGAGGATGGCTGCTGGGATGAGCATTAGCCCCAACCAGATGAACACCGTTAGCCAACGTGCCCCCGCCCCATCACCAATCACCCAGCGCCACAAGAGCGTGGTAAGCACCCAACCAACCGCCCCGCCTGCTTGGCCGGTGGTTGCCATCAGGACGGCGCTTTGGCTGCCTGCCAACGCCGCATTAAACGCATGTAGAAACCCGAGCAAGGCGCAAAAACCAATCTCGGCCACAATAACGCGTCGCCACAAGCGTGCGCCGCTGTGAATGGGGGTATTGAGGGCGATGGGCACGCCGATGCCGATAATGAGCAAACAAAATACATAGACCCCTGTGCCAAAGGCGCGGCGTAAGAAGCCAGCGATACTACCAATCAGCCCGCCCGTGTTTAAACCCAATGCGGTGAGCATCAGCACTGCCCCAATAAAAATGAGAAATAAGCCAAAGCCATCACGCCAAAGCCAACGGCTGCGAGGTATTGGCAGGCGTGGGATAGACTGTAGCAGTTGCCGAAAAAATGCGCTAAACCGAGACATTAGTTTTATGATTGTACTGGGTTTACGACATACCGAAATCACTATCCTCTTTTCTCGTTTAAGAATGACAAGGCTGTCCAAAAGTCAGCCCTGTCAAGAATGAAGAAATAGTAATTTTGGCACTATCATTAGCATATTATGAACAAAGGTCTCACCGATATTTCGGGCCTACAGGTAGGCCATTGGACGAACAAAGAAGGCGGCACCGGCTGCACGGCCATATTATGCCCACCCGAAGGTGCGGTGTGTGGGGTTGATGTGCGCGGCGGCGCACCCGGCACCCGCGAAACCGATTTGCTGCGCCCCGAATGCAGCGTCGAGAAAGTTCATGCCATTATGTTGGCGGGTGGCAGCGCCTTTGGGTTGGCGGCGGCAGATGGGGCGATGCATTGGCTCGAAGAACATGGGCGCGGTTACGATGTCGGTGTTGCTAAGGTTCCGATTGTGCCATCGGCCATTTTGTTTGATTTACCGATGATTACACCCAAAGCCCGCCCCGACGCCGCCGCTGGTTATGCCGCCTGTCAAGCCGCAAGTGATGCGGCTGTGGTCAACGGCACGATTGGCGCAGGCACTGGGGCGACAGTTGGCAAAATATTGGGGTTGCGTCAGGCCACCAAAGGTGGCATTGGCAGCGCCAGTAAACATATTACCAATGGCATTGTTGTATCGGCACTGGTGGCGCTGAACGCCTTTGGCGCGGTGATTGACCCCAAAACCGGCGAGATCATCGCTGGGCCGCGTAAACCTATTGGCAAAGGCTTTGTCGATCCGGTCGAGGCGGCCCAAGGCTTTATTGGGCAGACCATCGCCCGCGCCCGCGAAGCGTGGAGCGAACGGGCTAACACCACGCTTGCCGTGGTTGCCACCAATGTCATTTTGACGAAGGCCCAAGCGACCAAAGTGGCGCAAATGGCGCATGACGGCCTCGCCCGCACCATTCGCCCGATTCATACGTTGTTTGATGGCGATGTGGTATTTGCGTTGTCGCATGGCGATAAAAAAGCCGATGTCAGCCTCATTGGTGCGCTGGCCGCCGATGTTTTGGCCGAGGCTGTGATCAACGCTGTCCAATCTGCCACCGGCCTTGGCGGCGTGCCAGCCATGCGCGAACTTTGAAAGTGCAAAGTGCAAAGTTGAAAGTAAAAAGTGTTGAGCGATATGTAGTGACTCATTACTTTTACTTTTTACTTTGCACTTTTTACTTTGCACTCCTAATTTTGCACTTTCATCGTTGCGCCGTCGTTGTCACAGATCACGCCCATGACTTCAGGGCCAAAGTAACCGAGGGCTTTGACTAAGGCTTGGCGAATGGCGCGGCTGTCATCGCCACCGTGAATGATGCTGTAGTAGCCGAGGCCACTTAGGGCACGGGCTTGCATGGCTGCGCCATTTGCTTGTAGCAAAGGCAAAATGGGGTCATCGTCGGCATCGGCTTGGCTTTGGGCGGGGGCCGATTCGGCCCGCAGTTTGGCTAAGGCTTGGGCAAAGGCATCGAATTCACGGCGTTCAGCAGCGTTAAATAATTGATTGGCGGCGGCAAAGGCGGCTTCGCGGTTGATGTTGGCCTTGGCTTGCCACAGGGTGCGGCGTTGCTGCAATTCATAGTCTTCGGGCAAGCCATCGGGTGGCATCGGCATGACCAAAATCCACACCCACGCATTGTCATCATCGATAAAGTCGATGAGCACATGTCGTCGTAAACGGCCTGTGCCGTCTACCGCCACCAAACCGCCATTCTGATATGCCTGAACTTCGCAAGCGTGGGTTGGTAAATTGAGCGCGTCGGGGATGGTGTCGGGATCGATGGTGACTGAGCCGTAAAATGGCGATAACACTTGCGCAACGGCAAGGCTGTGCATGGCATCTGAGCCATAGCCCATTGCGGCTGGCAAGCCCGATTCAATTTCAAGCTCGCCCGAAGGTTGTAGGTTGTAATGAGCAAAAAAGCGTTGTGCTTGTTCATTTGTCCAGTCGGCTCGCCCTCCCGAAGCGATGAATTCATAGGCCGGGTGTGCCGTCAAGTCGATTCGTGGGCCTTGCAAGGCCACACCAATTTCGCACCACTCGCCATCGATAGGCGCAAGGCCGAGGAACAAACAAGCAGGAACTTGGAGATGAATTTTCATAGGAGGAGACTGCACTTGGGGCGGCAATTAAAGTTTGGCCGAGCGGGGGTATTATATTCGTGGTTCTGTCGGATTATGTGGCGGGCATATTAAATCTAAAAAAGCATCCTGAGCCGAACTTGACTTGACGCAGTGGTTATAAACCACGCGCGCGCTAGGCGCACAAAGCCCGCCTTCGCGGGCTGGATCGGCTTTGTTCGTCTAGCACGCGAATTCTATTCGCCGCGTGATCATTCACAAATTTAATTAGATGGCAGGTCGCGTTTTTATATAACTGCTAAAAACTATGGACTTCTCCATGGATGGGGTTTATACAATTTTGAAATTTATTCTTGCCCTTATAGATTTTCGCCAAGCCTAAACAAAAGCATTAATTCTTAACACAAATTTAACTCAATGCGGGTATAACTGGCGTAACGATATGACCGCAACGAAACACCCCAACAGCCTAAAACGCAAAACCCGTTTGGGCGAAAAACTAATTCAAGCCTTTTTCTTTTTTTGTGGTTTTGTTTCTATCTTTACGACGCTTGGCATTGTGGTGGCGCTTGGTTCACAGGCGTTGCGCTTTTTTGGCGAGCCGAGCATCAACCCGATTGAGTTGATCACCACTACCAATTGGTCGCCCAACATTGGCGAGATTGGGATTTGGTCGTTGGTGACATCGACGCTGATCACGACTTTTTTGGCGCTTTTGGTGGCGATTCCATTAGGGTTGGCGGCTGCCATTTATCTAAGCGAATATGCTACGCCCAAGGTGCGTAATACGCTTAAACCCATTCTCGAAATTTTGGCGGGTGTGCCAACCGTGGTGTATGGCTATTTTGCCTTAACCTTTATGACCCCATTATTGCGCCTCATTTTTGGTAGCGATGTGGTCAAAATTTACAACATGGCTTCGGCAGGGTTGGTGTGTGGGGTGATGATTATCCCGCTGATCTGCTCGATGAGCGAAGATGCCTTACGCGCTGTGCCTCGTAGCCTGCGCGAAGGCTCTTTTGGCTTGGGCGCAACCAAGCTAGAGACCAGCCTCAGGGTTGTGTTGCCCGCGGCGTTGTCGGGTGTTATCGCTGCCATTGTGGTGGGCACATCCCGCGCCATCGGTGAAACGATGATTATGGCGACGGCGGCAGGGGCTGGCCCCAATTTCACCTTTAATCCATTCGAGAGCGCCGAAACGATGGCTGGGCACATTGTGCGTATCAGCGGCGGTGATGTTGATTACAACAGTATCGATTACACCAGCATTTTTATCGTCGGCCTTACCTTGTTTTTAATGACTTTAGCGCTCAATTTTCTCAGCCGTTATTTTGTAAATAAGTATCGTGAAGTTTATGAATAAGAATGAAGGTTGATGACTTCTTCAACCTTTATCCTTCAACCTTTAACCTTTACTTCTAATCCCTAAAAATGCAAAGCAACATTATTTCCCGCAAACGCAATGCCAAAATTGGGCAAGCGATCATGTTTGCCTCCACTGCCTTTGCCTTGATTGCGCTGGTGGCCTTGCTGTTGAATGTGCTCAATCGCAGTTTTGGCAATGTGATTGTGCGACGCGAGATCGAGCCGTCAGTATTATCGCCAACGCCGTTAGAGCAACTCAGCCGCGACGAATTAAACGCGCTCGTAAAGCGCATTGCTGATAGCGATGATTACGACGGGTTAACTCGTGGGGCGTATCGTCGTTTGGACTCTGAAAAACCTTTTGCCGAGCGCAGTCAGGCCGAGATTTTGACTGTGATTAACGAACGTTTGATCAAGGAAGAGGTTGTGGCTAGCTTTACATTGTGGCAAACATTATTTGAGCCTGCCAGTGTTAATGCTGAATTGGCTAAACTAAATAATGCTCGTAAAGCAGGCATGCCTGAAGCTCGTGTCGAGTTTCGCTCATGGGTCAATGCACGTTTCTTTACTCAAACGATGGGGTCAGTGGCTGAGCTTTCGGGTATTCGCACCGCTATTCTTGGCTCATTGGCGGTGATTGCAATGACGATGGCCATCGCCTTGCCAATTGGGGTTGGGGCGGCTATCTACTTAGAAGAATATGCCAAGAAAAACCGCCTAAATGATTTGATACAAACCAATATCACCAATTTAGCGGGTGTGCCGTCGATTATTTATGGTATGTTGGGCTTGTTTGTGTTTGTGCGGGCGCTTGAGTCATTCACCAGTGGCGCGGTTTTTGGCATTGCCGGTAACAATGGCCGCACCATTTTATCGGCGGGGCTAACGATGGCCTTGTTGGTGTTGCCCATCATTATTATTAATGCCCAAGAAGCCATCCGCGCCGTGCCAAATTCGCTGCGTCAGGCCAGCTATGGGCTTGGCGCAACCCAATGGGAGACGATCCGCGATCATGTAATGCCAGCTGCTTTGCCGGGTATTTTGACGGGAACCATTTTGGCGATGAGCCGCGCCATGGGCGAAACCGCCCCGATGGTGGTAGTGGGTGCGTCTACTTTTATTGTTAGCGACCCGACCGGCCCATTCTCAAAATTTACCACGTTGCCGATTCAAATTTATAACTGGACAGCGCAGCCCGATGAACAATTTCGTAATATTGCCGCTGCCGCCATTTTGGTGCTGCTCATCATTTTGCTCTCACTCAACATGATCGCCATTTTGCTGCGCAATAAAATGAGAAACACAAACTAGGAGATGTGAGCCATGAGCTTTGAGCTTTGAGCCGTGAGCCATGACTCACGAACAGTTTTAGCTCAAGGCTCAAGGTCACGGCTCACGGCTCATGGCTCATGGCTCATGGCTCATGGCTCACAGCCCAAAGCCCATCATAAAAAACATGCTATCAATCAACTCTCAATCAAAAACCGTAAATGCTGACCCCAAGGTTCAGAAAATGTTGGCAGAGAATGCCAGTATTTTTTATGGCGCATTTCGTGCTGTAGCCGATGTAACCTTGCCGGTGCATGAACGCCAAATTACTGCCATCATTGGCCCCAGTGGCTGCGGCAAAAGCACATTGTTGCGGGCATTTAACCGTATGAATGACTTGGTGCAATCAGCGCGGGTCGAAGGCAAAATTTTATTGGATGGCGACAATATTTATGCGCCGGATGTCGATGCTGTTGCTGTTCGGCGGCGGGTGGGTATGGTTTTTCAACGCCCTAATCCCTTCCCAAAACCCATTTACGACAATGTGGCTTATGGTGTGCGGCTGGGCAACCCGCGCATCCCCAAACCCGAACTCGATGCGATCGTAGAACAGAGTTTGCGTGGGGCGGCGTTATGGGATGAGGTGAAGGACAAGCTAAAGGAATCAGGCACGGCTTTGTCGGGCGGGCAGCAACAACGATTGTGTATTGCCCGCGCTATTGCGGTGCAGCCTGATGTGTTATTAATGGATGAGCCATGCAGCGCTCTCGACCCCATTGCGACGATTAAAATTGAAGAATTAATGCAAACACTCAAAGAGCGTTACACCATCATGATTGTGACGCATAATATGCAACAGGCGGCCCGCGCCAGCGATTACACCGTGATGATGATGATGCGCCCTGATCGCGCTGGTGAGATGATCGAATTTGATCAAACTGAGCAGATTTTTACCAACCCGCGTGACAAACGCACCGAAGATTATGTTTCGGGCCGATTCGGCTAAATAAAATTTAAATTTTAGAGTTTGATTGCGTGTTAAGACGGCTAATCTAAAATCTAAAATCTAAAATCACAAAATGATTCCAGCAAAACGACCAATCCTAGATCAAGATTTAGCATTGTTGCAAGACAATATTTTACGCATGGGCAGCATGGTTGAATCGATGACCGAAAAAGCCGTGCGAGCGCTCAAAGAGCGTAAGGTTGAGCTTGCCCGCGAGGTGCGCGCCGAAGAAAAAGTAGTCGATCAGTTGCGTTTAGATGTCGAAGAGGCTGGCATCCGCACTATTGCCACCCAGCAACCCTTAGCGAGTGACTTGCGCAAAATTATCGCCGCCACCCACATGGCGGTTGAGCTTGAGCGTATGGCTGATTATGCCAATGGCATCGCCAAAATCGTCATTCGTAGCATCGATGAACCACTGCTAAAGCCCTTGATCGATATTCCACGTATGCAGTTTATTGTATGTGGTATGACGCATCGTGCCCTCGATGCTTATGTTAAAGAAGATGCCAACTTGGCGCGGGCGGTGCAGGCCGAAGATGATGAGGTAGATGAGCTATATAAGCAGATTCTGCGCGAACTGGTCAGCTATATGAGCGAAGATGCGCGCACCATTTCACGTGCTATGAATTTATTGTTTGTGGCCCATAATCTTGAGCGTCTCGGCGACCGTGCTACCAATTTATGCGAGCGTGTTGTTTATGCCGTCACCGGCCAATTGCACGAGCCAAAGCCCAAGAAGTCGAGTATTGCGACGTTGGGGTAGCTTTTAGGGTGATAATGCCGATTTCACTATCTATCTTCCATAGCGTAGATGTGGGGGGAGATAGTGAATCGGCCTTGTATTTTTTTTCGGAATTTGCTCTAAGCCGACTATAAAGAAACCCGCCAATGGATCGAGCGTTTGATCGCGGAAGGATAGCGATTACAATAGGCTCGATTCACATGCAAGTAACTACCGGCAAGGCCAAGGGCCGCACCCTCTATTCTGTTCCCAGCGAAAATACCCGACCGATTACGGATCGGGTGAAACAAGCGTTATTTAACATCATCGGCGATGACGTGCGTAATAGCACATGGCTCGATTTATTCGCCGGAACGGGCGCGGTGGGGATTGAAGCCCTGAGCCGAGGGGCCAAAAGTGTGATTTTTAACGACAAAGAATCGATTGCCGTTAAAACCATTCAAGCCAATTTGAGTATGTTGCAGCTTGAGGCCAACGCCCGTGTATTGCGGCTCGATGCGTTTGCACTCTTGGCAGGTCGCCCCTCAACCCGCTACGATTTTATTTATATTGCGCCGCCGCAAAATAAGGGGTTATGGTCGCGGGCGCTGATGACACTCGACCAAAATATTGGTTGGCTAAGCGATATTGGCTGTGCCGTTGTGCAAATTGACCCGCGTGAATCGACCACGCTCGCCCTCACCAACCTCGAACTCAGCGACGAACGCCGCTATGGCAAAACGTTGCTGTGTTTTTATGATCAAATTAAGAAGTAGCAAGTGGCAGGTGGCAGGTGGCAGGTGCTAAGTATGCACTATTTGATGTGGCTCCCTAAAAGTGGAGTCACATCAGTGAACTTTATATCTAAATAACAGAAGTCCACTGATGTAAAAATATCGTCATTGTTGAACCGTGGTATTTGGGTGTCACATCACAATCCATCTGACATTCGACCCTAGTCGGCATCTGCCTCGTCGCCATAGTCATCATACAGGGGCAGGGAACCGAACTTGCCATCCCATTCCCGCTGCATGTGGCCAAGATATTTATCGCCATAAGAGGACTCATCCGAGGATTGCCAGAGGGATTCCTTTCCAATTCTTATTTCTTCCGCCGTTTGGTTTACATGTGAAATGCCATTTTTATGTTTAGCAGTTTTCACCCGAGACGATTCGAACTGGTCAGATTGGGGCGTTGGATTAGTCCGCTGCGGACATTTTGTCTGAATATGCTTTTCCAGACGATCAGGACGAACTGAAGCCATACAGTTAGGACATTTGACTAGGTCAATGCGATTGTGCCTGACTGGGCGGGACAATTCAGGTGATGGTTTGGATCGATTGGGCATATGCCGGGTCACAGCTGGCTGTTTGGGGACCATTCGATCGGAGTCTGGCTTATCAAGCTTCGCCTTGATTGGATTCATACTGCGAGTGTGGACTCCTGGGGGAATTTGATTCGATCTAGGTGCAGCAAACGTATTTCGTTTCTCCCCGGTGACGAATCCATATTCATCTAGTACGTATACGTGTGTTTTCTTCATTTCTGTAACCCTCTTCTACTAATATCGAGCAGCCAATAAGAACATTTTACATGAAATATAGTTTTGCCAGCTACTGGTGCTGTTAGCAGGTATTGTTTGCTCGGTGTCCACCTGCCCAGCGAACAAGTTACTGCAACCAGCTTAGTCGTCGCTTCCAGGTGCAGGTTGGGAAGTTAGCACAGCCAACAAACACGCTGGAACTTTGTTTGCCTTCAACGGGTCCACCACATTTTTCACACACCTTGCCGGTTAAGCGGGCTAAGACGGTGGCATCGTTGGGCAGAAAACGGCGGCGGTGGTTGCAGGCTGGATTAGAACAGCATACACTTAAACCGCCATATTCATTGTCGGCGTGGGTCAACGGTGATTTGCAGTTTGGACAATTGCCGTATAAGCCATTGTCAGCCAAGATCTCTGGGGTCTGGATCGGAATCTTGATGGTGTTAGGGGGCACCAGCTCGATCAAACCGTAGAGTGTCTTAATCATTTCGGTGTGTTGAATATGGATTGCGCCTGCATTTGGATCATTTGGGTCAGTAAACAGCCAAAGTGATTTTCGATCAATTGCAACCAAGCCAGAACGAATGTTTGATTTGGCTTTGAGAAATACGATTGCCGAGACTGGATGCTGCTGATTATCTGGCTGAGGCGCAGCCACGTAGACTCTGGTCCCGCTAGCCGCACGCATTTTTAACATATGCACTTGGAAACTTTGCTGCGACAGGGCTTGTGGCCAAACGATTGCAATTTCCTCAGTTGCTTTTTCTAGGGCGTTTACGAGGCTTTGGTCGGCAATTCGCCGGGTTGGGAATACGGTGCCCAATGCGGATATGAGATTGACACAGGATTGCCAGTCCATTTTGGTATATGTGCCTTTAGAACTCATAAGATCAAACGTAATTGTCATGGCGCTATCGGGTAGATTTTGATGCAAATAGTCAAGATGCCCGATGGCGATGAACTTGCTCTTGGCACGACTGACTGCCACATTCATCAGACGCGCAGTAGTGCTTTCCATATCGCCAGTTGACAATTTGCCGGGACGTTTTGGGGGGGCTTCGACGGCATCAAAAATGACCATATCGCATTCAGAGCCTTGATATTTGTGAACCGTAGCAACCCGCACCTGCTGGCTTAATTTTGTGTCGCGTAATAAACGATTGATGAGTCTTGCCTGGGCGTTATATGGCGTGATGATGGCAACCGGGTTTTGCCCGTCCGGATGCGGTTTTCCACTGGAGCGAATTGCTTCCCGGGCAAGGGCAACGCACATCAGGGCTGTAAGGATATTGAATCGACTTCCGCCAAAGGCCTCGCTGAAGCAGAAGGCGTTCAGGTTGGATGTGTCAATGGTGAGCACGGCTTTCTGTGAGCTGGGCGCAATACTCGCAATAAAGCCTTGGTTATTGACAACCTCGACTGTATTCGTCAACCGCTTGTAGTAGGATAGTTGATTGATGATTTGGCTGATATCTGGGTGCATACGGTATTGTTCGCGCAGCATGACCAAACGACGATCTTCTCGTCCTTGGGCAACGGCCTCAGCAATCCTGGCGTGCTGAAAAATATCGGTCGAAAGCCACTGCACGGCCTTGGGTGTTTCGGCTAGACTAATCGGCGGTAATTGCTTGAAATCGCCAAAAATGGCGACACGTTTAGTGGCTAGACTGGCCAGAAAAGCAGCCTGCGGAATACTGGCCATACTTGCTTCATCGAGTATGACGTTGTCAAATGTCCGCGCATAAATGCTGTCGTCGATGGCGGCTTTGGAGAGGGTAGCGATGACGAGTTTTGCATCTGTCAACAGCACTTTTTCAGCCGCTCGAATCAGCTCGAGAATTTGATTTCGTTGTTGCTTAATCTGGTTCAGTTGGTCCGGAATCGCGTCTTTTTCGGTTAGGGTTAGTTTTGCTTGGCTAAGCTGTTTGTGGAGGGTGGCTTTTTGCTTTTCCAAGGACTCAAGCTCTTGGATTAGCTTTGGTTGTCGTTGTGCCATGATAGTACGGGATGACAACATTTCATAATTATTCACCTCAGACAGAATCGGAATGCCGGCGCGGATACATTTGCCATCAAGATAGATTGCCTGATCGGTCAAATGTAGGGCGGTGTTAAGTGTGGCAACATCAACAGCAGTATTACTGTGGGCAGCAATTAATACGGATTCGCCCTGTTGCAGCAGGGTGGCCGCCACAACACCCAGCGTCCTGGTCTTGCCTGTACCGGGCGGGCCCCAGATGAAGGACAGGTCTTGGCCAAGTATGGTTGTCAATGATTTGTTTTGCAGTGGATTTAGAGTGTTGGGCGGCAGCCAACGATTTGCGTGGGCGGGCTGCCGGGTCACACCCATCGCATCGTGCCCACGCAGCATCCGAAGTAACACCGGGTTTCTGGCATCACTGCCAAGAGTGGGGATTGCACCCAAGCGCAATTGGAGTTGTTCCAGGAGAAACCAGGGTCGGGCATACAGTCGGATCTCATCGAGGGAATCGCCCAAATGTTCATCGACACCGATAACAAGGTCGAAACCGTGTGACGAAACCAGGTGTCCTTCGTGTCGCTTGCCGCGATACTCGACCTCTATGGGTGAGCCGTCAAGTATCCGCACTTCGGAGTCACAGGTAAACACGTATAGGTATTCCGATTTCTTACCCAGATAAATTCCGCCCACGGCTATGACAGGCGCAGTATGTTTATGTTTTGCTTGTTTTATTTCTTCGTCTAGTGCTTGATTAAACTGATATACGAAGCTGTCAAGTGAGGTAGCCATAGCGAATTAGTTGCAAAGTTGAATAAGAAAATAAAGATGTTTTCGAAGGCACAAGAATTACGCACGTTTTCATCACGGTGACTATCGGGAATGGAGCGAAGGCAAAAATTTTTATGCATAGCACGCTTTACTTTTTAGATGGACGCTGGACTTTCTCATCAACAACTGATGAAGGCGACCGAGTTGATCGGCACAAGAGTAGCCTCTTTAGTCAATTTGGGCAAGTAGGCAACCGCCCGATTAAGGCTGTCATTCTGAAGGACTGATCGTTTACGAACATTTGTGCATGCTCAGGAATCATCTTGAATCAACCGAGCACCCTCAGCCCAAAGCAAGAGCTGTTGCCAACCGCGCCAAATCGTGCGCCAACCCGGCGGATGCTGACGCGGATTGGCAACATAACCGCCCAAACGCGCAACCAACAACCAAAATTCACTCACTGCAATAGTGATAGACACTCTAAACCGTGCCATGATCAAACGTAACATCACCGGATCAACCACTTGCTGGGCTGGGAGGTCTGGTGCATTGCGTGCAATCTGTCGCATTTGTAGCAAATGAACCGCGATCGGTAATGCAAAACCGAGTAGGTTTTGTAAGTCTCGCCCATCGTCCAATTGGCTGCTTTCAACTTTGCACCCCGTCTTTAGACACATATGAAAATCTTTAATCATCCAACGGCATTCATAGTAACTGATCACACGTTTTGCATCTTCCGCGCTTTGCACCTGCAAACTCGTAAGTAAAATCCATTCAACCGCCTCGACATTGGCTGGCGGATTCACTTCCCATACACGCACTACACACGCTACGATGGGCTGTTGTTCTATGGCTGATTGCGGCGCTTTAATTTCTACCGCACTCCAGCTCACCACTAGCTTGGCTTTTCGTTTCGGATGCTTGCTGCTTGCATCTACTTCTACCTCATAAGCCGGGTAACTTTCATTGGCCGGCAAACCACGCGCATAATCTAACAATCGCGTTTCGGTATCTTGATTTAATGCACGATTGACCTTGGCTCGTAGCACGAATCCCATCCCATGTTCCTGACAACTTCGCATATGTTCATAGATATCGCTCTCTCGATCACTTACATTAATCCATTGGCTTGACTCATGAGGATTTCCTCCTATCGCTTTCACCCCGTTTTCCCATACACGGCCTTCTGTCCCCTTGTGTCTTCTTTCTCGATCTAGGCCACCTCTTTTTTCTGACCGCACGATCATTTCAACGTAACCTAAGCCCAAAACGTGTCGTTGGTCTGCTTCGACTGCCAATACACTCCCCATGATTAGTCCATGTTGACCTTTATAACAGCTTATGCCGCCTAAGTTTTTGGTGTGTTGGTGTGTAGTGAAATCTAACATCGTTTTATCATGAATAAACAACACCACTTTTTTCTTAGCCGCTGCGCTTAATGTATGTCTCAGATGTGGCTCAAGTAGCTGTTTCATTGTGATTCGACGACTATTTATTAAGCGATATGCTGCTGCCAGTTTGTCGGGTGATGCCAGTTGTTGGGGCAGACTGGCTTCAGGCTTTATCACCATATGTTGCCCTATTTCAACGGCTCGTGCGGTGCGTAATACGTTGTTGAGTTTGCATTCTCCCCACTGTTCTTTTGCCCATTCGAGGTTATCTATCATATTGCGCCTATTCTTTCACGCTTTGCCGTCGTACATTTGTTCGTAAACGATCAGATTCTGAAGGAGCCGCAGCGCCGCGAGTAATCTTGCACCGTTACAGAATCTCGGCCCAACATACGCTTGCCGCGCATCATACGCACAGATTCTTAGCACTTGCCACCTGCCACTTGCTACCTGCTACTTCTCTAGCGTTTCAAATAGCGACGGGCGGTTTCGGCCATGATGGCGGCGCCGGTGCTGAGAACGGATTCATCGATATCGAAATCGGGGTGGTGATGAGGGCGGGGTTTGTCGCCAATGGCCGCGCCGAGGCCGATAAAGCCGCCGCGTGCTTTTTGTGCCATATAGGCAAAGTCTTCGCCTGCCATCATGGGGTGCGCCTCTTGCACCCAATTATTGCCGATCAAATCTTGGGCCACACTGCGAATAAATTGGGCGGCATCTTTGTCATTGATGGTAGCCGGGTAGCCATATGGGTGGGTTAGGGTATAGTCACCCCCCATTGTGCGCGCAATTGAGAAGGCTTGCTCTAGCCCGGCGTGTAATTGTGCCCGCACTTCTGCTTCAAATGAGCGAATGGTTCCGCTCATATCGACCTTCATCGGAATGACATTATTGACAGTGCCCGCGTGAATGGTGCCGATGGTGATGACGGCTTTGAGGGCTGGGTCGATGCGCCGAGGGATGATGCCATACACAGCTGGCAATACTTGCGATGCTAGCCAAATGGGGTCGAGTGAGCGATGTGGAAAGGCGGCGTGACCGCCTACGCCCAATATTGACCCACTAAATGAGTCAGCTGCTGCGGTAATTGGGCCATCGCTGACCGAAACAACCCCGCTGGTTTCACCGCTGCCGACGTGTAAGCCCCATACCATCTCCACATCATCCAGTGCGCCTTCATCCACCATCAACTTGCCGCCACTTTTATCGTCGGCCCCGCCTTCTTCAGAGGGCTGAAACAATAATTTGATGGTGCCGTTAATCTCTTCTTTTGCCAACAATTCGGCCACGCCCAACAAAATGGCGGTGTGGGCATCGTGACCGCAGGCGTGCATGACCCCCGGGTGTTGCGATTTATAGGGCGAGTCATTGGTTTCGGTAATGGGCAGCGCGTCCATATCGGCGCGTAAGCCAATGGTTGGGCCATTGCCATTGCCCAACACGGCCACAATGCCGGTTTTTGCCACGCCACGTTGGTGCTCAACCCCCAATGCGGTGAGTTGATCTGACACATATTGACTGGTTTGAAATTCCTGAAAACCAAGCTCAGGGCGGGCATGAATATGCCGGCGATACATCACCAATTTGGGTTGGAGGAGTCTTGCGCGTTCTAACATGGCTGTATTGTAAAACAGATGGTGGGTTATTTCCACACCACTACCAACATGCCCCAAGGCTCAAGTGGCAACTGAGATAGGTCGGTTGCTAATGCGCCTAGCACGGCTTTGGGTTTGCTTTGGGCTGGCACAGATGCGCTTGTAAGGTCAAATGGGATTTTTTGTGCAGCTTCGCCAAAATTGAAGATGAGCAAAGTCGCTTCGCCCGCTGCATAGCGCCACAGCCCCAAACACTGGTCACAATCGCCGACGTTTTCGATAACGCTAAAGTCGTTTGAACGCAACGACGGATATTGCGCACGCAATTGCGCCAAACGGCGATAAAACGATAAAAGACTGTCGGGCTTGACCTCTTGTTCTTGCACCGATATGCCATCATTTGGGGCGTTATTACGGTTGGCTGGCTTAAACCAATGGGTCATGCCTATGCCATTTTCGTTGGCATACCAATCCATCGGTTCGCGGCGTAATTCGTCATACACCGGCCCCTCGCCTTTGTTGCCGCGCATCCCGATCTCTTCGCCGTAATAAATCATGGGCACGCCCGGGGTGAGCAAGGCCGAAGTGGCGGCCAATTTCATGCGGCGCAGGTCGCCTAGGCTGTCGCTGGCGATGCGGTTGGTGTCGTGGTTGCTGCTAAAACGCACCAATTGGGCACCGCTTGGGTAGGCGCGTTGTATTAAACGATAAGGTGATTGTAATAATGTGGCAGGTTGTTTGCCATTGAGCACCCCATCGCCATTGCGGTCAGGGTTGCCAGTCAGGGTGAGATACCAAGGGAAATCGAATAAGGCATCGAACCCTGCCTCGAAATAACGCTTCAGCGTCAGCGCCCCGCCATCCCATACCTCGCCCAAAATAACAGCATTGGGGTGTTTGGCCTTTACTTTGCTGCGCAATTCGGCCCAAAACGGCGCTTCGACCCCCAGCGCATAATCGCAACGCAGGCCATCGGCCCCCAAATCAAGCCAAAATTGGGCCGAATTAATCAGATATTCACGCACATCGGGGTTATCGGTGTTCCAATCGGGCAAGTTTGGCACACCAAAAAATGAATCGTAGACGGTGTTTTGTTTGTCACGAAAGTGATACCACTGGCTGTAACGCGAGGCCGGATTTTTATAAGCGGCTTTAAAAAATGGATGACTGTCTGATGAATGGTTGGCGACAAAATCGACGATCAGGTGCATATTGCGGCGCTTTAGCTCAGTTGTCAGCGCCTTAAAGTCATCGAGTGTGCCAAATTGCGGGTTGACCTTGAAATAATCGGTGACATCGTAGCCGTGATAAGTGGTGCTGGGGTAAAACGGGGTCAGCCAAATGGTATTTGCCCCTAGCGCTTGAATATAGTCGAGCTTTTGCCGAACGCCGTTTAGGTCGCCGATACCATCGTTGTTGGTATCGTAAAAACTGCGCGGAAAAATCTCGTAGATAACCGCTTCATCAAACCAATTGGGCGATTTAATCACTTTGCCGTCTGGCTTGAGGGCCGGGGTTGGGCGCGGTGTGGCGGTTGGGGGGATGGGTGTTGGGCTGGCCGATGGTCGCGTGGTAGCGGTGGGATCTGTGGGCGGCTGGGTGACAGGTGCAAGGGGTTGCGGGTTGCTTTGGCAGGCCGTTAGGCTTGTGATGAGCACGGTAAGCGCCGCAAAAATGCTTGTTTTAAAGTTGCCAGATACGTAATTCATAACTTTGTCAAAAATTTATCAAGTTAAATAGGTCATTATCGGGTAAGCTTAGTGCACTATGTTAAAAATTAAATCGCCTTTAATGATCGTAATGACGTTTTTAATTAGCCTTTTGGGTATTACAAGCCCAATTCATGCTGCCGTTGATGCGCCTGATACGACGCCAGTTGCAACCATGCGCCAAAAATTAGCCTTTATGTTGGGCCAACGTGCCACCAGCATTCGGCTTGTTTCGTCCACGGCCACCAATTTCAGCGATTCGTGTTTTGGCCTTGGCCTCGCCAATGAACTATGCGCCCAAGCCATTACACCGGGTTATAAAATCACCTTTTTGCATGGCGGGCAGCGCTATGTGTTCCATACCAATGCCGATGGCTCAGCATCTCGAATGCCGCGTCAGTTTGGCGTGTTTGTCTCATATAACCGCATTGTGATTAATGCTCGCCTGATTGTGTCGAAACAATTTGGCGTCAGTCGTAGCACCGTACCTCTCATTGATTTTCACCCATTGCCGATTGTGCCACCGTGTTTGCCAAATAACCCATGCCCAGCGGTTATTCTGACTGGCTATGCCCTGACGTTTGTGGCAAATGGACAAGCTACGACCATTAACATGGGTTTAGATGGCAAAGTTATCTCAGATAGCGCTGCTGTGAATATTTCAGCGATTGATGCAGGTAAAACGGTGAATGTTGTTCCCAGCAATCAGGTGAATTTAACGCTAGAGGGCAACCCAACCACTGGGTATAGTTGGGCCGTTGCACCCGATAGCACAAATTTGCTCAAGCAGAACGGGGCATATGTGTATCAAGCCGACAATTCGGGCATGGTCGGGTCGGGTGGCAAATTTATCTTTAAGTTTGATGTGACTGGCTTGGGTGCTGGCAAGCTTAAGATGATCTATCACCGCCCCTTTGAGACTGGTGTTGCTCCCATTCAAACTTTCGAGGTCAATATTAGTGCGGTTGCTGTTACAAATTAACCTTAAATAAGCCTGTTTAGGAAAATCAGAGAGTTCTTTTAGGTTGATTCCGGTATATATTTCTACTGAGTAGCCTAATAGAAAAGATGCATTGGGGGGATTCAGAATTATTGAGGGAAAAAATGGAATGTGATTTTTAATTTAAATATGCGTATAATTAAATAAATGGATAATCAAAACGCCCCTTCAATAATTGCACAAGCCCGCGCACGCAAAACCCCCATCACCTGCGCCGAGGTGCTAAACCCACTCGCGGCCTTGGCCGATGAGAGTCGTTTGCGTATTTTAGAATTGCTTGCCGCCGAAGGTGAGGTGCGTGGGCAAGACCTCATCAACAAACTTGAGCTTAGCCAGCCCAACCTGTCGCGGCATCTTAAAACCTTGGTTGCAGCGCGATTGGTGCAAGAGCGCCGCGCTGGGGATACCAACAAGTTATATCAATTAAATGGGGCTGCCATCGAAGATTTGTGTGCCAAATTGACGCAATTATTTAGCCCCGATAATGCCCAAGCCAATGTAATGGTTGCCCAAGCCCAAGCATTGCGGAATGCCGCTTTGCGCGGGGTAGCGCTCGAAGTGCAGCCATTTTTAGATGACCAAGGTCGTGTGGCGCATTTTTCGACCAAATTGAAAGAGCAGCAAATGGTGTTGGCTTATCTCATCAACAAAATTGCTCTGGACCGTAGCTATACTGAACGCGAAATCACCCAACTGATTGATGATTGGGTAAACCCCGATGCCCGCAAACGGCGTTTATATGGCGTTGACGCGGTTACATTGCGGCGAGCGTTGATTGAAGAAATTACCCTGCCGAGCCGGCTGCGCCGTACCAGCGATGGCGCAAAATATTGGCGTGAATCGTAATTGTCGTCAAGACGTTTTGCCGATTGCCGTATCCCTTCACCAAACGTAGTTTGATGGCGAGATACGGCAATCGGCGTTTCTTTTATTTTTACTTTTTCTGGGTATTGCAAAGATCATCAAATGATTTCAATGAAGATCAGAAGCGACATTTTAACCGCCCCAAAAACGCACTTTTATCTGAGAGACAGATAAGACGGGTATCATAGGCTACTTTTAGGCACATTAATATTTATAGCCTAACGTATTTTGGCGACTCATTCTCGCCACGACAAATTTAACTCCAAAATCGGCGCGAATTTATTTGCATTCGCAACAAAAATGGAACCGTATCTGTCTTAATTTATATGTTCATAAGACAGACAAACAATAAAATTTAGCAATCGAAAATCGAAAATCGAAATCGAAAATAAAATAATATGTCTCTTCCCCTAAAATGGCTTCCGCTTGGCGGGCTTGGGGAGGTTGGTAAGAATATGATGATGTTTGAATATGACAAAAACATCATCGTGATCGACTCTGGCCTCATGTTTCCTGCGTCCGACATGCATGGGATCGACTATGTCATCCCCGATTATCAATACCTCAAAGATCGTATCGACCAAGTAAAGGCGATCATCATCACACACGGCCACGAAGACCACATCGGTGCAATCGAGCATGTGGTGACTGATTTCCCAAATGTGCCGGTTTACGCCACGCCGCTCACTTGTGGGTTGATCGAAGTAAAGCTGCGCTCGGCCAAATTGCTCGACAAAGTCACGATTAACACCGTGCCAACCAATGGCAGTTTTCAAGTTGGCCCGTTCAAAGTCGAATTTTTCCGCATGTGTCATAGCATTCCAGACAATGTTGGGGTGGGTATCACCACGCCTGCCGGTTTGGTGGTGCATAGTGGCGACTTTAAATTAGATCAAACGCCAGTCGATGGCAAACCTTCTGATTTTGCAAAAATTGCCGAATTGGGGAATCGGGGCGTGTTGGCGCTGTTTTCGGATAGCACCAATGCCGAAACCCCGGGCTTTACACCCAGTGAACGCGAGATTGAACATGCACTCGAATTGGTATTTCGCGATGCGCCGGGCCGCGTGATTGTAGCTACTTTTGCATCATTGTTATCGCGGGTGCAACAAGTGGCCAATATTTGCGAAATTTATGGGCGAAAAATGGCTGTGGCTGGCACCAGCATGGTCGATAACATTAAAATGGCCCAAAAAATGGGCTATCTTAAGATCCCCGACGGCATGTTGGTGAAGCTAGAAGATGCCGTTAAGATGAAGCCCAGCGACGTAACGATTATGGCGACTGGCTCTCAGGGTGAACCCAGCTCGGTGCTAACGCGCATGGCCAAAGGCCGTCACCCGACCCTGAATGTTGAAATTGGCGACACGATTGTGATGTCGGCCAACGTCATTCCGGGCAACGAAGAAAGCATTTTTCGCACGGTTAACCGCTTGTTTCAGTGTGGGGCAAATGTGGTTTACCCCGCCATTGCCCGTGTGCATGTGTCGGGCCATGCTTGTCAAGAAGAGCAAAAATTGCTCATCAACTTAATTCGCCCCAAATTCTTTATCCCTGTTCATGGCGAGTTGCGTATGCTCAATGCCCATTCGCGTTTAGCGCGTGATCTTGGCATCCCCGCCAGCAATATTTTTGTTGGCGAAAATGGCACGCCGGTTGAATTTCAAGATGGGAATGCCCGCCAATTTGAGCGCTTAAAAGGTGGCTGGGTATTTGTGGATGGCCGCCGTGTGGGCGATATCGGTCCGGTTGTTATTCGCGATCGCGAAATGTTGTCACGCGAAGGTTTTATTATGCAAGTGATTCGGCGTAACAACGATGGGGCGCTGTCAGAAGACCCCGAAATCATCACACGCGGTTGGGTGCATATGAAAGATTCGCAAGAATTTATTTTGCAGTTGGCTGAATCGGTTGGCAAGACATTGGCCGATGTCACTGCCGCCATAAGCGATGATGTGGTTAAAACCCGCGCAACCGAGGCCCTTGCCCGTCTTGTTAGCCAAGAAACCAAACGCAAACCGTTGATTATTACGGTGGTGGCTTAGTCATACCTGTTGATGCAAGGCCGAAATCACTATCCCCAAAAGCAACGCTTTTGGGGATAGTGATTTCGGCATCGTATTTAAATCCCCATCAAGTTGCTTATTGGCACAGCAAATAAATTAGGGCCAAATGCAGCTTGATGAACGCCGTTGTACAGCACAATGCCACGCACAAAGCGCTCGCCAGCGGTTTGTGCTAAAGCACGCAACCCTTTAAAATCATTCGCCCCTATCGTCGTGCTGGATTTGATTTCAATGCCGATAATGTCACCGGCGCTCCCCTCTAATACTAAGTCCACCTCATTTTGCTGCGTATCTTGATAATGGTATAGCGTGACTTGCGTGTTTGCCCAAGTTGCTTGCTTACGAAACTCCATCATTACAAATGTTTCAAGAAAACTGCCGATTAAGTTCGGCGTTTCATAAAGCCGGTTTGCATCAATATTAAGTAGGGCTGCCATTAAACCGGTATCACAAATATAAAGTTTTGGAGTTTTTGTGACACGTGCCCCCAAATTGGTAGACCATGCTGGCACTTTGCATATCAAAAATGTTGCCTCAAATAGTGCTAAATAGCGTTTGAGCGTTGCGTAGGCAATCCCTGTGCTGCGTGACAAATCACTCATATTTAAATTTGAGGCTGAGCGCGAAGCAATCAGTGTCAAAAGCTGCGGCATTGCCGTTAATCCTTCGATCTGAGCAAGATCACGAATATCACGCTGCAAGATGGTGCTGATATAGGCGTTAAACCAGCCGCGGCGTTGGGTTTCATTACCACGTTGCACGAGGTCTGGATACCCCCCACGTACCATGCGCTGTAATAGGTCGCGACGTGGCAGCTCTGGTAAATTAAATTTTGTGGTGAATGTTGGCGAGAATAATTGATCGATAAATGTTGGAGGGATTGTGTTTATCTCGGCTTCTGCTAGCGCCCATAACGTTAATATCTGCATACGTCCAGCCAACGAATCGGCAATTTTAGGTAACAATAAGGCATTGGCTGACCCAGTGAGCAAATATTTGCCTGGGCGACGATATTTATCAACTTCGACTTTAAGCGGTAAAAATAATTCTGGCGCTCGTTGAATTTCATCAATAATTAACGTGCCGCGTGGGTTTGCCAAAAACGAAGCCGGGTCGCTTACGGCACTTGATAACAATATCGCGTCGTCTAGCGTGCGATATTCGCAGTCTAAACCCAATTCACCTGTTGCACATAAGGATTGCACCAATGTGCTTTTGCCGGTTTGTCGTGCGCCCTGTAACATAACAATCGGGCTAAATGCCAAAGCCTCTTGAAGTTTTGGGGTGAGATATCGTGAAATCACATCTGTAATTGTATATTATTTTTGTGAAATTTACCATTAAGTGGTAAATTTTCAGAAGACAATTGATGTAAATTCTAAGTGATAACACACATGCACATAAATGTCGTGACAAGGGCATTTTTACGCACTTTCCCGCATCACCAATTCAACCGGCAGCAATATATTGGGTTGTGGTTGTGGTTGTGCTGTACTGTCAATCAGTTGGCATAATTGCCGAACGGCGGTGCGGCCTAATTCGGCAAAAGGCAGGCTGATGGTGGTTAGCGCTGGTGAAACATAGCCTGATTCTGGCACGTTATCGTAACCCACAATCGACACCTCAGACGGCACGTTGCGGTTGGCGGCCCGCAAGACTTTAAGCGCCCCAATTGCATTATGATCGTTACACGCCAATACCGCATCAAGATCAGGGTGTTGATTTAATAAGTCATGCATGGCTTTTTCGCCGCCCGGCACAGACCAATCGCTGACTGCAACATAACTTTCGTCGCATGGCAAGCCAGCTTCGCTCAGTATGTTGTGCCAGATGAGGGTGCGTTGTTGCGAGTCCCATGTTGCGGGGCCGGCGATATGGGCAATGCGTTTGCGCCCTTGACGAATGAGGTGTTGCATGGCTTGGGTGGTGCCATCGACGATGTTGTAATTTACGACAGACAGCCCTGTGTTGGGGTTCATTAAGACAAAGACAGTGGGCGGTAGCCGGTCGCCATATTGTGCCAAATTAACCTCGTCGGTGTTCCATAATTCTGGCACCGCCCAAATGATGCCTGCCACCCGATGTGAGATGAGCTGGGTCAACATTTGGTTGTTGGTTATTTGGTTATTGCGGTGCACCATGGTTAACAAAATCGAGTAGCCGTTTTGGGCGGCTTGTTGGTCAATGCCTGTTAATACCCGTGATGTGCCATAGTCATCGAGGTGGTTGGTGACCACTCCCAAGGTGCGCGAATGCCCGTTGACCAAACTTTGCGCCAAGGTGTCTGGGTGGTAGCCCAACGTCGAGATGCTATCGAGGATGCGTTGCTGGGTTTTGGGCGAAACGGGGCGTTTGCCAGACAGGGCATTTGAGACGGTGCCGGGTGAGACATTGGCATGGCGTGCCACATCTTTAATATTCGCGATTGACATTTTAGGAAAAAATCAGACTGTTTTTATCAACCTATCACATAGCAGTATAGCGAATTTGTGTCGCCTCATTTATTTGGCACACAATATTTGCAGTTTTTCTGTTGAAATAGTCTTGACTAAATTGGGGTTAAGTATATAATTAAAACGTTTTAATTAAAACGTTTTAAGCTGTGAAAAATTTATTTTGCATACCAATACATTCATAGCTAAGCGTAGCAATTAAATAGCTTTAACCATTTTTAGAGAGAGAGACAGAGACACAATGAGTACTAATAAACTTACTCGCAGAAACCTATTGAAGATCGGTGCTATTGGCGCAGGAGCCGCCGCATTGGCTGCCTGTGCCGCCCCGGCTACCCCAACCGCCGCACCCAAGCCAACCGATGCGCCGAAGCCAGCGGCCCCAGCCGCGCCAGCCGCTACAACAGCCCCTGCCGCCCCAGCGGCTACAGCTGTTCCGGCTGCCCCCGCCGCCACAGCCAGCAAAATTGCTGTAGGCATTGTGTTGCCAACCAAAGACGAAACCCGTTGGACACAAGACGAAGCCAGCTTCAAGGCCGCGTTGAAGGCCGCCAACTATGAAGCCGAAATTTTGTTTAGCGAAAAGTCATCGGCCAAAGAGAAAGAGAACGTCGAATCATTGATCACCAAGGGTGTGAAAGTGATTGTGTTGACCCCAGTCGATGGCGCCGCCGCCGCTGCCTCGGCAGATGCCGCCCGCAAGGCTGGCGTGAAGGTGATCTCGTATGACCGCCTCATTCGCAATACAGATGCGGTTGATTATTATGTGACGTTTGACAGCATTGCCGTAGGCGCACAACAAGCCCAATACTTGGCAGAACGCGCCAAGGGCACAGGCAACCCATTGTATATTTACACTGGTGCGGCCTCAGACAACAATGCCTTCATTTTCTTCGAGGGTGCATGGGGTGTTTTGCAACCCAAGATCGCCGATGGCACATTTGTGATCAAGAACAGCAGCGAAGCCATTGCATTGAAAGATAAGGCCAAGCTCAGCCGCGAAGAACAAGCCAAGATTATTGGACAAACCAGCACGGGTTGGGATCCAAACACTGCCAAGGGTTTGGCCGAGAGCAACATGACCTCAGCCAAGACTGCCGACAAGGGCGATGTGTTTATTCTTGCGCCAAACGATGACACCGCACGCTCGATTTCAGATGTGTTCTCGAAGGATAAGGAAGTCAAGAGCTTCCTCATCACCGGTCAAGACGCAGCCAAAGCCTCTGTGCAATACATTTTGGATGGCAAGCAATCGATGACGGTGTTTAAAGACACCCGCACTTTGGTCAGCGATGCTATTACCGCCAGCGTTGCCTTGTTGAAGGGCGAGAAGCCAGCCTCGAAGGGTAGCTATAACAACGGCAAAGTTGACGTGGCCGCCATTCAATCGGCAGTAGTGACGGTTGAGAAAGGCAGCGTTAAGAAGAGTTTGATTGACTCTGGTTATTACCCAGCCGCCGATTTCAAGAATCTTGAGGCCGCCGCCGCGCCAGCCTTGCCGGGTGGCAAAATCGCCGTAGGCATTGTGTTGCCAACCAAAGACGAAACCCGCTGGACACAAGACGAAGCCAGCTTCAAGGCCGCGTTGAAGGCCGCGAACTATGAAGCCGAAATTTTGTTTAGCGAAAAGTCATCGGCGAAAGAGAAAGAGAACGTCGAATCATTGATCACCAAGGGTGTGAAAGTGATCGTGTTGACGCCAGTCGATGGCGCCGCCGCCGCTGCCTCAGCAGATGCCGCCCGCAAGGCTGGCGTGAAGGTGATCTCGTATGACCGCTTGATCCGCAATACAGATGCGGTTGATTATTATGTGACGTTTGACAGCATTGCTGTAGGCGCACAACAAGCCCAATACTTGGTGGAACGCGCCAAGGGCACAGGCAACCCATTGTATATTTACACTGGTGCCGCCTCAGACAACAACGCCTTCATTTTCTTCGAGGGCGCATGGGGTGTTTTGCAACCCAAGATCGCTGATGGCACATTTGTGATCAAGAACAGCAGCGAAGCCGTTGCCCTACAAGGCAAGGCCAAGCTCAGCCGCGAAGAACAAGCCAAGATCATTGGACAAACCAGCACTGGTTGGGACCCAAACACTGCCAAGGGTTTGGCCGAGAGCAACATGACCTCAGCCAAGACCGCCGACAAGGGCAATGTGTTTATTCTTGCGCCAAACGATGACACCGCGCGCTCGATTTCAGATGTATTCTCCAAGGATAAGGATGTCAAGAGCCTGCTCATCACCGGCCAAGACGCAGCCAAAGCCTCGGTGCAATACATTTTGGATGGCAAGCAATCGATGACGGTGTTTAAAGACACCCGCACTTTGGTGAAGGATGCCATCAACGCCAGCGTTGCCTTGTTGAAGGGCGAGAAGCCAGCCTCGAAGGGCAGCTATAACAACGGCAAAGTTGACGTGGCCGCCATTCAATCGGCAGTAGTGACGGTTGAGAAAGCCGGCGTGAAGAGCAACTTGATTGACTCTGGTTATTACCCAGCCGCCGATTTCAAGAACTTGCCCTAAGTTTCGGGCATCGCCTTAATTTGGCGTGCCATCACTTGAGATTGTAAAAACAGGCGAGATGAACGATAGTTTTAGCTATTGCGAATCTCGCTTGTTTTCATATAATCTCCCACCACTATGAGCATACCCATCTTAGAGATGCGTAGCATCAGCAAAACGTTTCCCGGTGTAAAAGCACTGAGCGATGTGAGCTTTCAAGTTGCACGCGGTGAAATTCATTGTTTGGTTGGCGAGAACGGCGCAGGCAAATCCACCTTAATGAAGGTGTTAAGCGGCGTATACCCCCACGGCGATTATAGCGGCGACATCTTGTTGGATGGCGCGGTGCAAAAGTTTAAAGGCATTAGCGATAGCCAACGGGTTGGCATTGCCATCATTTACCAAGAATTGGCACTTGTGCCAGAAATGATGGTATACGAAAACATTTTTCTTGGCAAAGAGATTCGCAATGGCATTGTTGTGAATTGGAACGAAACCATCAAACGGGCCAGCGAGATGCTGAAAAAAGTTGGGTTAGATGTCAACCCAGCCGAAAAAGTGCGCAATTTGGGCGTGGGCAAACAACAATTGGTTGAAATTGCCAAAGCCCTTAGCCGTGATGTAAAACTGTTGATTTTGGACGAGCCGACGGCGGCGTTGAATGAAACTGACAGCGAAAACTTGCTTAACCTGTTAAAAGGCTTGCGAAACGAAGGTGTCACTTGTATTTTGATTACGCACAAGCTAAAAGAGGTCATGGCGGTTGCTGATTCGGTCACTGTGCTGCGCGATGGCCGCACCGTTTGCACATTAGATGCGAAGAAGGGCGAAATTTCGGAGCAAGCCATGATCAAACACATGGTTGGGCGCGAAATTGATAACATTTACCCGCCGCGCAAACACATCACCCCGGGCGAAGTGACGCTTGAGGTGAAAAATTGGAATGCTTATTCACCTGAATTAGGGCGGCAGGTGTTAAAAGATGTGGCCTTTAATGTGCGCAAAGGCGAGATTGTGGGGTTTGCTGGCTTGATGGGGTCTGGGCGGACCGAAGTGGCTTTGAGCATTTTTGGCAATCCGGTGGGTTATCAAATCAGTGGTGACTTGCTGCTAAAAGGCCAAAAGCAAGAATTGCATGGGCCAGAAGATGCGATTAAGCATGGCTTGGCCTATGTGTCTGAAGATCGTAAGGGCAATGGCCTCATTTTGATTCAGGATGTGAAACAAAATATTTGTCTTGCTAATCTGCTCGAAATTGCCAACCGAGGCGTGGTAGACAACAACGCCGAGGTAAAAGTGGCGAATGGTTACAAGAGTTCGCTCAATATTAAGACCCCGACGGTTGAGCAAAAAGTGGTAAACCTGAGCGGCGGCAATCAACAAAAAGTGTCGTTGGCAAAATGGTTGTTTGTCAAGCCCGATGTGTTGATTTTGGATGAGCCGACCCGTGGGATTGACGTTGGCGCGAAATATGAGATTTATACCATTATGAATCGGCTGGCACAAGAGGGCATGAGCATTTTGCTCATTTCGTCGGAACTGCCCGAAGTATTGGGGATGAGTGATCGTGTGTATATTGTGGCATCGGGGCGCATCGCAGGTGAGTTGCCCATTGCCGAGGCCACTCAAGAGAAAATAATGCATCTCGCAACAAACTGATAGTTTGAAGGATCTCTCCATGTTTAAAAATCTACAAAATCTTCTGCGACAGAACATCCGCGAGTATGGCATGTATATCGCGCTGTTCGTCATTATGGTGATCTTTACATTCACCACCAATGGTATTTTTATTTCTTCGCGTAACTTAAGCAATCTGCTTAACCAAACGGGCTATATTGCGGTATTGGCAGTAGGCATGACCTTAGTCATCGTTATTCGTCATGTCGATCTGTCGGTTGGCTTTTTGGCTGGCTTTATCGGGGCCATCGCCGCCATTGCGCTTGAAAAATGGGGTTGGTCGGTCTATGCCGTCATTCCATTTGTATTGGGGTTGGGGGTGATTGCTGGATTAATTACCGCCTTGCCGGTCGCTCGGCTGGGTATTCCATCATTTGTGGCTTCATTGGCTGGCTGGCTGATCTATCGTGGGTTATTGCTGTTAGTGACTGAAAGCACTGGCACGATTAGCGTAACCGATTCAGTCTTTGTTGCCATCGGCAATGGCTATATTCCTGATATTCCAGAAATTGGGATATTAAACGGGGTTCACAAGGTGACCTTGTTGTTGGGTGTCATTGGGGTAATTTTTTATGTGATGAGCGAAATCAGTGATCGCCGCAAAAAACAAAATTACAACTTTGATGTGTTGCCCATGAATATGTTTGCCATTAAATTGTTGTTTGTGGCAGCAATCGTCGGTGGGGTGACATGGGTATTGGCTGGCTATAACGGTATTTCGTGGACGGTAGTGGTGGTGCTGGTGGTTGTGGCCATTTACCATTTTATTACCACACGCACCGTTTTGGGGCGGCATATTTATGCGGTCGGCGGCAACCCTGAGGCGGCTGAATTAAGCGGTATTAGTGTCAAACGCATTACGTATATTGTGTTTGGCTCAATGGGCTTATTGTCGTCTTTGTCGGGTATTTTGTTTACCTCGCGTTTGCAATCAGCCACCACGACGGCGGGCACTTTGTTTGAGCTGGATGCCATTGCTGCGGCCTATGTCGGTGGTGTATCGGCGGCGGGTGGTGTTGGCAAAGTCATCGGCTCGATCATTGGCGCGTTGGTGATGTTGTCGCTGACCAGCGGCATGAACTTGATGGGCGTTGGTATTGCGTATCAATATATTGTGCGCGGGGCCGTGTTGGTGGCCGCTGTGATCTTTGACGTGGCAACTCGTCGCGGGGCACGTTAATACAAAAATTGGGAGTATTCCCAAAAGATGTAATGTCGAACTCACGATCGCTTCGTGTTTGGATTGGGCAAAGCCCAATCCAAACACGAAGCGATCGTGAGTTCGGCGAAAATCTTCTTTTCCAAACGTCTATGCTGTCGCATTGATACGTCCTTCGCTGACGCGGCTAATAAAAATTGCGCCCAGCACCAAGGCCGCAATGCCAACATACCAAAGCATATGTGGGCCGCCCACATCCATCAAATAGCCATAAAGCGGTGGCCCGATGATTTGTGAGATGGCGGTGGCGATGGCGTAAATACCGCTAAACAAGCCGATCTGGCGCAAGCTGGCGAATTCTTGAAACAGCACCACGCCATTTACCAATACCAAGGCCCAACATGGTCCCATCACCCCCAATAAAATGGCAAAGGCCAAGATGCTGGTATTAAGCGCCCCGATGATATAAAGCGGGATGAGCAAGACAATGCCGATCATGATGGTGCGTTGCCGCCCCCATTTGGCCGCCGCGATGCCAGCGGGAACCGCCCCCACCAAATAAGACAATGCCAAAATGGCGGCGAAATTGGCCGCATCGCCGCCATTCATTTTGAGTGCAGTGGTAGCAAATGTCGTCCAAAATGATTCGATGGCATTCCACGCCGACCAAGTGAACATCACCCCGATGAGAAATAAGATTGGGCTGCGTTGTGGCAATTTTACGAGAGTGCGAATGGCCGCGATGAGGCTCGGGGGCAGGTCGCCAGAAACATCATCGTGTTTGCCAATTTCGGCGATGTCGGGTTCTTTTACCCCGACCCGCATGACCAACGCCGCAATAACAAGCGTGAGCGACACCATGATAAAGGGGTATGACGGGTTGATTCGGTATAACTCGCCGCCGCCCAATAAGGCCACAATGGCCCCAATGCCTGCCATGAGGTCTGTGGTGCCGCTCACTTGCGAGCGCATCGATTTTGGAAAAAGGTCTGAAAAGAAGGAGACGAGCGGGGCGCGAAAGATGGTCATGCTAAAGTTCATGAGCAAGGCCGCGATCACCAATGCCATCAACGAAACTTGGGCAAAGAGGGGCAAAATGAAGGTAAAAATCGCCGCCAAGGGCATTCCGACCAAAATGTAGGGCATACGCCGTCCCCATTTGCTGTGGGTTTGGTCGCTGCGTGCGCCCCAAAATGGCCCAATCGCCAGCCCCAAGAAATTATCGGTGGTCATAAGCAAGCCCACCAAAAACAAATTGGGCACTATTTTGCCGCTGGCATCGGGTGCTTCGGTTAATTTGGCATACAGCAGCGGCATAAAAGCGTTATAGGTGGTCCAAATGGCTTGTAACGCAAACCAGCCGACACCGATGGAGAAAATGGTCTTTTTCATGAGAATACAACAATATGAACAAAGGTGAATGATAAACCAACTATGCATATTTTATAGGCTAGGTTAGAAATCGGGTTTCTTCAAGAACCCCGATTTCTAATGGCCGCGACCGCTGCCTTTATACTTTTAGCATGAATCTCCCTCAACATGGCCTTGACCGCCAAACCATTTTTGCAACCCTGCGCGCCTACAAACAACACGATGTTAATTGGCGCAGCGGCAAGTTATTGGCCGGGGTCTACGACCCGGGCGACGACAACGCCGCCACCATCAAAGAAGCCTATACCGAATTTTTGACCGAAAATGCGCTTTTTCTCAATTTTTACCCCAGCGTCATCCAGCTAGAAAATGACGTGACGCGCATGGTCATCAATTTGCTGCAAGGCGATGCCAACGCGGTGGGCAATTGCACCAGTGGCGGTACTGAGAGCATTATGTTATCGGTCAAGGCGGCGCGAGATTGGGCGCGAGCCGAGCGCAAGATCACTGCCCCCGAAATGATTGTGCCGATTACGGCTCATGCCGCGTTTCACAAGGCCGCGCATTATTTGGGCTGCAAAATAATCATCACGCCGGTCAACCCGCAGACCTTTCGCGCTGATGTCAACGCCATGCAGGCGGCCATCACCCCCAACACCATTTTGCTGGTTGGCAGTGCCCCCTGTTATGCCCAAGGTGTCATCGACCCGATTGGCGAGATTGCGGCTTTGGCTCAATCGCACAAAATCTTGTGTCATGTCGATGCTTGTGTCGGGGGCATCCACCTTTCCATTATGCGCAAATTAGGCTATCCGTTGCCTGCTTTCGACTTCAGCGTGCCGGGGGTCACGAGCATCAGCACCGATATGCATAAATATGGCTATGCTGCCAAAAATATTTCGGTTGCCATGTTTCGGCATGACCATTTGCGCAAATTTGCCATGTTTGCCTGTGCCAATACCGCTAGCTATGCCGTGCTTAACCCAAGTGTGCTTAGCACCCGCAGTGCTGGGCCAATGGCGGGCGCGTGGGCGGCGCTCATGTCATTTGGCGAGGCGGGCTATGCCGATATGGTGCAGCGGGTGCAAACTTGCACCGCTGACATGATCGCTGCCGTCAACGCAACCCCGGGTCTACGTATTTTGGGCCAACCTGCCATGAGCATGTTTGCCATTGCCAGTGACGAAATCAATATTTTTGATTTAGATGACGAAATGGCGGCGCGAGGTTGGATGTTACAACCTCAATTTAGCACGCCTGACCTGCCAGCAAATTTACACGCTGGGGTGCATTGGGGCAATGTGGCACACGTTGGCGCGTTTGCTGCCGATTTGCAGGCTGCTGTATCGGCTTGTCGCGCCAAGGCCGTCACGACTGAGGCCGCGCATGGGCTAAAAAATCAGGTTTTGCAGCTATTACAACAACCGCTTTCGCCGCAAGTATTTGGGCAATTGTTGCAATTGGGCGGGTTAACCCCGGGTCAATTGCCAACTGGCTTTGGGCGCATCAATACGGTGCTTGACATGTTGCCGCGTGATTTGGTAAATGTGTTGTTGGTTGAATATATGAACAGTATTTATCGTTAGATTGTTCGGCATGATGTTTTTTAATGCTAAACATCCGTCATATTGGGTAATTAAAAAAGATTTGGTATATAATTGTTCCCATTGCGGGTGTAGCTGAGCGGTACAGCGTCTGCCTTCCAAGCAGAAGACCACGGGTTCAAATCCCGTCGCCCGCTTTTTTTATTTTTCATCACAGGCTCGTCTAGTAATTTAGCAATTAGGCGCTTAGAACAAATCGCTATGTGTGCCAGTTCGTGAAACAACAAGCACAATATTTTCGTTGTCTAGTTGGTAAATCAGCAACCAATCGGGTTCAATATGGCATTCTCTAAATCCTAAATAATTGCCACTAAGCGCATGATCTCGATATTTGGGGGCAAGCACAACATCATTAGCAAGCCATTCAACCACCTCAACCAATTTGTGCATTTCTTTACCTTGCTTTTTCATCCGCTTTAGATCGCGCCGAAAGCGTGAGGTGTAGAAGATTTCTCTGCTCATAACACATCGTCATCATCAGCTTGATCCAAATCGAGGGATGCCATCATTTCATTTACATGATGAAATGGGCCAATTAGCCCCACTTTGTTTTGAACATCATTTAACACTTTTCGGGTCTCAGCATTGGGCACACGTAAATCAAATGGAATTGCCTGCTCAGCAACCACTCGCCGCATAAACAAACGTAATGCCTCGGCGCTGCTCAACCCAATTTTGTCAAGGGTTGATTCGAATTGTTGTTTTAGATCAGGGGAAACGCGAATATGGAAAGATGCACTGCTCATATCAAGATTGTATACCAATTGGTAACAATAGGCGGCAATTGGGTTGCAGTTTTTTTATTTCAGCGCCTGATCACAAGCGTGACGAACGCCGCAGGTGGCGCAACGCCAAGGCTCGGCGTGATTGCGATTAGCATCCTCGGCCTCTAGCGAATCTCGCATTTCGGCGATGATGTCGAGCAATTGGGCTTCAAGTGCGTTGTCGTAGTCAACGGCAAATTGCTGGTCGGCATATTTGATGATGCCGTAGCTGGGCCGCGTGCCGTAATTTTCTTCAATCAACAGACAATAGGTTGCCAATTGCAGCACATGCCCCAAACGCGGCCTGCCGTCACGTGGGGCGTTCGACGACTTTAACTCAATCGGCACAATATTCTCGCCATCGTTGATGAGGTAATCGGGCTTGCCAGTCACGCCGTGCTGGCGTGAGAACAAGGCTTGTTCGTTACGTTGCCAGCTGCTCGTGTCGCTGTAAATCAGCCGCCCACTTGGCAGCCCGCTCTCCTGCTGCGTCCGCCGTGACCACATCCACAGCAGCAATGCAAAAATGAGCGGAATGAGGATTAATGGGAAATAATTAATGGTTAATGGTTAATGGTTAATGGTTAACCATTGATCATTAACCATTAACCATTAATTTAGTATGCGCGTGCAAAAATGGCGCGTTCGCGGGTAGGTTGGCCGGTGATGATGCACTTGCGTTCGATGCCGTCTTGCTCGAGCGGGAAGTTGCGGTTGGTGGCCTTGGTTTCTTCTTTGATCTTGGCATCGACTGCTGGATCATCGATGACGGGTGCGAGCACCCAGCCGTCTTCTACCGCCGCCTTTAGCTCGTCGTAGCTGTTGACTTCACGAATATTGGCTTTTTGGAACGCTTCGGCCTGCGCAAGTAGATTGGCCTGAATCTCGTCCATCAATTTTTTGATGGTATCGGCCAAGCCATCACGGCTGACGATGGTCTTGCCAGGTTTGCCGGGGATATCGCGGCGTGCTAGCAACACGCTGTTGTTTTGAATATCGCGTGGGCCAATTTCAACCCGTACCGGAATGCCGCGCATTTCGCAATCATAGAATTTTGCGCCCGGCGTGTCTTCGCGATCATCAAGCTTGACCCGAATGCCGGCTGCCTTGAGGGTCTTGAATACATCATCGGCGACCGCCATCACGCCCACTTTTTCTTCTGGCTTCTTGTAAATGGGCACAATCATGGCCTGGATGGGCGCAATTTTGGGCGGCAAGCGCAGGCCGATATCATCGCCATGCACCATAATCACTGCGCCGGTTAAACGCCAGCTTAGCCCCCAACTTGTCGTCCAGCAAAATTTCTCGGTGTTATCGCGGTCCAAAAACTTCATTTCAAAGGCTTTGGCAAAATTTTGGCCTAGGTCGTGGCTGGTGGCAGATTGCAAGGCTTTTTTATCGCCCATCATGCCTTCAATGCTAAAGGTGTTGTCGGCCCCAGCAAAGCGCTCGCTCTTGCTCTTGCGGCCTTTGATAGTGGGCAAGGCGCAATCGGCCATGGCATGTTCGTGATACACCTCTAACATCCGCATCACTTCTTCCATGCTTTCTTCGTGATTGGCGTGGGCGGTGTGGCCCTCTTGCCAATAAAATTCCATCGTGCGCAAAAAGGGCTTGGTGCGTTTTTCCCAGCGCACCACGCTATTCCATTGGTTAATCAGCACCGGCAAATCGCGATAGCTCTTAATCCATTGGGCATACATATAGCCGATGATGGTTTCGCTGGTCGGGCGCACCACCAATGGCTCTTCGAGTTGCTCGCCGCCGCCGACCGTGACCACCGCCAATTCGGGCGAAAACCCCTCGACGTGATGTGCTTCTTTTTGCAAAAAGCTCATCGGAATAAACAGTGGAAAGGCGGCGTTGCTGTGACCGGTGTCTTTAAACCGGCGGTCGAGCAGGTCGCGCATATTTTCATACAAGGTCCAGCCATAGGGCTTGACCACAATGCAGCCGCGCACGGGTGCATAATCGGCCATATCGGCCTCGCGGATGACATCGAGATACCATTCGCTATAGTCTGTGGAACGTGGAGTGATTTTTCCCATCTTTATCAATTACGAATTACGAATTATGAATTACAAATTGCGAATTATGAATGATTTAGGACATTCAGAAAAAATAAACTTCCAATTCTCCGTTGTTTCCGTATCTCCGTGATCCAAACGCTATGGATTGCGGAAATACGGAAACAACGCAGAATCGAAGATAGGTTTTAAAGACTAATTTTTATTTTTATTTCTTCTGAATGGCCTTATGAATTATGAATTGACAGCATGAAGACATGACTTGGCCTCACTAAAGGCTGAACCTGTAATTCGTAATTTGTAATTTACATTTTTGAATTATCCCGCGAAATTACAATTGTTTTCGCATTTTCCATTCATGCGAAACGACCTCAATACGTTCTTCGTTTAAAATTGCGTCATCAGGGGTTTGGCTGGTGGGCTTTAGGTAGCTCCAGCGGTTCTCAAATTCACCGACGGCAGCATAACCAAGCCGCTCATACAAACGTTTGGCGGCGATATTATCACGCTCAACATCCAATTCGGCCCAGCCAAAGCCACGCCCGCGCAACACATTTTCGGCAGCACCGATCAATTGTGTGCCGATGCCCAAATTTTGCAGCGGCAGCAATACTCGCAACGCCCACAATACCCCGATCTGCTGCTCACGTTGTTTATAAAGGTCGATCCACACTTGCCCAATTGGAAAATCATTAAGCATGGCGTTCAACATAACAACATCGCTCATTTGTTGGCGTGTAAATGCATGTTCAATGAGATGGCGATATTCGGTGAGTGCTCCGAACCATTCTAAATTTCGCACATCTTCGACGCGACACACTTGAATGGTTATATTTGCAGTGATAGAGAATGTGGGAACGATGACGGCGTCCATTTTCAATTTTGCATTTTAAACGCTAAATTTGCCAACAGTGTTTGCGCTCGCTCTAAGCGCACTTGTTTTTCGGCAATGAGTTGCTCGGCGATGCGATCAATATTCACCCCGCTGGCCCCTGCGGCAATGGCAACTTGGCGGGCGTGCAGCGACATATGCCCACGCTGAATGCCTTCGGCGGCTAATGCCCGAATGGCCGCTAAATTTTGCGCCAACCCGACACACACAATCACTTCGGCCAACTCACGCGCCGTTTGAACCCCCATCAGCCGTAGCGCCACTTGGGCACTGGGGTGCACCCGTGTGGCCCCGCCCACAATGCCAACTGCCATTGGTAAATGAATTTCGCCATGCAAAAAGGTTTGGTCAGCAGAAATGCGCCAGCGCGTCATCGAGGCATATTGCCCGTTGCGGGCGGCGTAGGCATGGGCAGCAGCTTCAACCGCCCGCCAGTCGTTGCCAGTGGCAAGCACCACCGCATCAATCCCATTCATTACGCCCTTGTTGTGGGTGGTGGCGCGGTATGGGTCATTTTCGGCGAACAAACTGGCTTCGACGATACGCTGTGCCAGCGTCAAGCCATCCATTTGGGGCGTGGTTAGGGCCGTGATTGGCACATTGCAGGTGGCCGAGGCCATACGCCGGTCATTCAGATTTGACAAAATTCGCAAATTGACCCGTCCGCCCGTCAGTTGCTCAATTTGGGGGGCCAAAGCCTCGCAAGCCGTGTTGATTAAATTGGCCCCCATGGCATCGCCGCAGTGATACAACACATGCACGATCAAAAATTGGGGAGTGGAGATTGCGTGTTGTGCGGTGTGAATTGGAATGTGGCGTATTTCGAGGTCGATGGCCTTGGCGTGTTTGCTGATGGTGCTGGGGTTTTGGGTATTAAGCCAATTTAGCAAATAGGGGCTGGCTTGGTGAAGGTTGGCTGTGGCTGCGGCGAGGTCAGCAAGATCGAGCACTTGAATTTGCCCAATCATGATTGGCTCGGTGCTGCTGGCCGTAAAGCCGCCACCGCCCCGCGCTAATTTTGCGGCAAAGCCACAGGCCGCCACCACCGATGGTTCTTCAACCACCATTGGAATGGGCACTGTGCGCCCGTTAATTACAAAATTTTCGGCCACACCCATCGGCAACGCAAAGGTCGAGATGGCGTTTTCGATCATGTGATCAGCCATGTCGAGTGAAAGCCCAGTTTGTAATGCAGCTTGGTCAGTTAAATTGATGCCGAGCAAGTTGGGGCGTTCGTTTATTGCGACATCACGAAGTTTTTTAGACATTTAACCCTATTAAAATGCCGCGATCACGATCCCTGCTCAAACTACGCTTGAGCAGGGATCGTGATTGCGGCGAAAACTGTTTTAAGCGCTGCGCCTAAGGGAAAATAAAAAAATCTCGCTTTCATTGAAGAAAGCGAGGCTTTTTGGCTCGATTTAATTACCAGTCGCGGCGCTTGCCGCCACCGCTGCTGCCGCCGTCACGGCGACCACCGCCGCCGCCGCCTTCGCGACGACCGCCACCACCGTAACCGCCGCCGCCACCGCTGTAGCCGCCGCCACCGCCGCCTTCACGACGACCGCCGCCGCCACCACCGCTGAAGCCACCACTACGTGGTGCGCCTTCTTCGCGTGGGCGAGCAATATTGACAGTGAGTGCACGGCTGTGCATTTCAGCGCCATGGAACTGACGAATTGCCTTCAGCGCATCTGCTTGTGTTTCCATCTCGACAAATGCGAAGCCTTTTGAACGCCCTGTTTCACGATCTTTGATAATTTGCACCGACTTAACTGTACCACCCTGCGCGAACAATGCCCGCAGGTCCTCTTCTGTGGCTGTATACGCCACATTCCCGACAAAAAGTTTGTTTTCCATTTGGATTATTAAATTCTCTTAGAACTCGTGCTTCCGAATATTTAACTTAAAGATCATTAGGGCGTCAGAATAATTCAGAGAGACTGACACTAAAAGCTGAAGGCACTAAAGACAGAAGTGTGAAAGTGAAACAAGAGAATTTAGCCTATTGTAGCCTAAAAAAATGAGATCAGGCTTATATTTTCTCGGACTTTTGTAGGATTGCAGAAATCACTACTTTTTAGGTGGCATACCGGGCATGCCGGGCATTTGAATCAACGATGGCTCGATGATTCTTGTGAAGCAGCGGATCGATGAAGTCGCATCGGGCATATCTAACAAGACATAATGATAAACGCCATTTGGGAATTCTGGCGTAGGGCTATGAATACCATTGCATTTGTCGAGTTGGGTGGTAGTTATTTTTTTGCCATTGATATCGTGGTCGCTATAAAAGGGGGAGCCATCGAGTGCGATGCCGAGAATATACGATGGGCCGCTTGGCCTGTCTATTTTGGTGATGATATATTTTGGCAAGGCATGATAATGATATTCGCCAAATGGGGTGGGGTAGCCGGCACAGTCATCTAAAAACCATACATCAACCCCAGCCGTATTTTTTACCGAAAGATTTGATTGCATTGCAACTATTGCTTGATCAAATTCATAGGGGTTAAATAAGGGTGCACCTGAAATCATAGCGCCCACCACCCCAAGGTCGGTTAAGGGGGGTAATATGGCTTTCTTGGGGTTGAGTAGTATCTTAATTCGTAATTTTGCGCCACGCTGGGGTCTGGCCCAGTGTGCGATGTGGCAATGGTGGGGCGTGTCTGCTCTCATTCGGCAAAGCATATTCGGCTGGGCATGGGTGATTGGGCAATCCATTCGAGCGATAATGCAACTTGCCATCGGTGTAGCTCACCATCACATTGCTGCCCCATTGGGCTTGTTGATAGCTTTTGGTCATTTCGGCAATTTGCCCTGCATTGGCTGCGTTAGTCGGGTCGATGCTTTGTGGATTTGCTGTGGGGGTGGTGCTGATGCAGCCGACTAACGCAAGCAACCCAGCGCTCATTACAATTATCGTTAAACGGGTATTTGTGTTCATTGATCTTTTCCCCTTAGAGCAAAATCTTTCATCAACTCGGAACCTGCTCTATTTGGTTAATATCGGTAAAAAGGTTAATTTATTTAACGCGGCATTTGGCGCTGTAGCTGGGGTTGCGGTTGCACTTGGTGTAGCTGTTGCTGCAGGCGTGGCTGTGGCAGATGTTGTGCCGGTGCTGTTGCTGAGATCGCCGATATAGCACCCAATGAAATATGGGAAAGCGTCGGTGGCGTAATAGGCATAAGAGCCATCGGCCTGCACCTTGCCATTGCAACGGTCTAAATCGCCAGCCCCCGCCACATAACTATTGCGGCTCCATGCGGCGGTTTGGCTTGGGCTGGTCAATTGCCAACTGCTGCGTAGCTTTTTGGTGCTGCTACAACTGGCATCGGCGCACACATAGGGGGTGAGAATGGGCCAGCCATCGAAGGCATAGCCGACGACGACCCCCGGAGTGGTAGCCTTGAGTTTATCGGTGAGACAAGTGGCATTCACATGAAAATGATAGTCGCCGCGTTGTGCAGGATGCCCATTGCAATGATCTAAAATCCCTTGCTCGTAAGGGTCTTTATAGCCGTCGTTGGGGGCTTCGGTTGGTCCAAAGATGGGAATGCCATTCACTGCAACAGCAACAGCCCCGCCTAGCGGTACGCTGCGGCTTGCGCCGGTAGTGGGGGTTAATGGAATATTCCAGGTATAGTTCTGCGCTTTTAAATCATTTGGGTTGACCCGCACAAATTCAAAATTGGGGATGCCATTTGACCTAACGACCATGTTGGTGTTGTCGCAGGTGACTGTGAGCGAAGGCGCAGGGTAGGCCAAATTTTTAGGGTCAGCAGTCACATTCATAAATTTGCTGGCCCCGCAAGCCAACACAGTTGCGGCATTTGAAGCATGGGTTGATATGCTGGCAAAGCTGATGCTCGCCCCTAATAAGGTGCAGGCCAGAAGATAAGAAGTTTTTTTGTTCATGGATATAAAACCAGCATAAGCTGTGCTTGTTAAGATTGTGTTCGGAAGCGATATGAAATTTGTGTGGGTGGTTGTATCGTACGACTTATGAAGATATTGCTAGATATGGTTGGTTATGGGGTGCGCGATATGGCTGCCATGCTTAGGTTTTATCGGTTGCTTGGGTTGCCATTGGCCCCCGAACTTGATAACGAAGCTTTTGCTGAGTGTATTACTGCTAATGGCTGTCGGCTAGGCTGGAATCACATCGATATGGTGAAATCATTTGACCCCGAATTTGAGATGCCCAAGGGTAGCCGCGTTTCGGTGGGGTTTAAATGTGCGACCCCAGCCGAGGTCAATGAGTCTTATCGGGTATTGACGACGGCGGGTTATACCAGTCACAAAGCCCTTTGGTATGCATTTTGGGGGCAGTGCTATGCCCAAGTGCCTGATATAGATGGCAGTATTGTTGATTTGTTTGACTATTTAACCTAAAATTTGAATGCGTTGTAAAACAAGTTTTTGCCAAAATCACTAACTATCCATGATTTGCAAATCATGGATGGTTAGTGATTTTGGTGTTGCATCTTTTTTTAATTTGTTTTAAAGTTTTCGAATAAGTGAACAATTGACCTAACTTGAGTTTGCTAATTTAGAGCGTGATATTTTTTATGCGTGTGCTGGGCGCGACTATGCGTGGGCCATTCAACATTTTGCCGAAAATGTAAATTACGCCGATCCAACCCGTTATGTCAATCGTAATCGCGCCGAATTGTTACATTTTTTTGAGGACGACGGTGGTTTTGAGCAGCGCACCGTGCTGCATAACGTGGTGTTTGACGAAAAGCGTCACATTGGCGCGGTGGAATGGACTCGTGACGGCACCCGTCGTTATCATGTGGCATCGTGGGTTAAAGTAAAAAAACAGCCAGATAACCCATTGGCGTGAATACCAGCATGTCGATGACCGCGAATGGGCCGAGTTTTTTGGTGGTGCAGCGTCTGAATCGATGATAATGTAAAGTTGCAAATTCTCAATAATTGATATAAACAAGCGTTGTATTTATATTGAAAAAGCAAAATATATGCTTTGCGATTTGTAATTTCTAGTTTTATATAAAAAATGAACACTCAAATTTTTTCTCTTAAGTCGATCTTAGCGACGACGTTATTTTCAGCCGCGCTTGCACTTAGCAGTTGCGCTGCACCAGCGCCAACTGCGGCGCCAACGCCAGCGGCCCCGCCCGCCAATATGACATTGGCAACGACCACCAGCACCAATGATACGGGGTTATTGGCGGCCATTTTGCCCGATTTTGAGCGCCAATACAATGCTAAAGTGAAGGTGATTGCAGTGGGCACTGGTCAAGCACTCAAATTAGGTGAAGATGGTAATGCCGATGTTGTGCTTGTTCATGCCCGCGCCCAAGAAGATGATTTTGTGGCGAAAGGGTTTGGCATTAACCGCCGCGATGTGATGGTGAATGATTTTATTATCGTTGGCCCCACTGCCGACCCTGCCAAGGTGAAAGGCGAAGCCCTCGCCGCCCCAGCTTTGCGCAAAATAGCCGAGGCTAAGGCCAATTTTGCCTCACGTGGTGATAATTCTGGCACAAATACCAAAGAAAAAGACTTGTGGAAGATCAGCGCCGTGACACCCATTTCATCGACGACTGGTTGGTATTATGCCGTTGGGCAGGGTATGGGCGAAACGCTGACTTTTGCCAATGAAAAAGCTGCTTATACGCTGACTGATCGTGGCACATGGTTGGCGCAAAAAAATCGTTTGCCAAATCTCAGCATTATTGTTGGGGGTGAAAAGGTTGTGCAAAATACTGACCCAGCGTTGCAAAACCCTTATGGGGTCATTCCTGTTAACCCAGCCAAACACCCCAATATCAAGGCCAATTTAGCCGAACAATTTGCAGTGTGGATTACATCGCCTGCCACCAAACAAAAAATTGCCCTCTTTGGGGTTGAAGAATTTGGGCAAGCCCTATTTCGGCCACTTTAAATAATTACGAATTACAAATTACGAATTATGAATTGTAAATTTTGTAATTTGTAATTCGTAATTTGTAATTATTGATGCTCTGGTCTGTCATCTTACTTTCGCTTCAAGTATCCGGGTTGGCGTTGTTTTTTGCCGCGTTCATTGGGGTTCCATTTGGGGCATGGTTGGCTTTAACTCGCTTTCGCGGGCGAAGCATCATCCTCGCCGTTCTATACACGTTTATGGGGTTGCCCCCAGTAGTCGTGGGGTTGATGGTCTACCTATTGCTGTCTCAAACTGGCCCTTTTGCCCAATTGCAATGGCTATTTACCACAAATGCAATGGTCATGGCACAGGCTGTCATCTCAACACCCATTGTGGCTGGAACCGTGATGGCCGCCGTCAGCGGGGTTGAGCCTGATTTACGCCGCCAATTGCTATCGTTGGGGGCGACACCCTTGCGGGCGATGTGGGATGTGGTTTTTGAAGCTCGGTTTGGGGTGCTGCTGGCCCTCGTTGCAGGGTTTGGCCGCAATATTTCTGAAGTAGGGGCTGTTATGTTAGTCGGGGGTAATATCGAGGGGTTTACCCGTGTGCTTACCACTGCCATTGTGCTCGAAACCCGACAAGGTAAGTTTGACCTAGCGGTTAGCTTGGGTTTGGTGTTGTTGGGTTTGTCATTTTTGGTGAATGGGTTATTGCTCATTTTGCAAACCCGCACCAACGGTATTTGGCGGGCGGTTTAATTTCTATGTCTGACCCCATTATTTATCGCTTGCACGACATTGCAAAAAGCTATCGTGGGCGCAGCGCCCCAGCCGTGTTGGTGCCCGGTGTGATGGAGATAAGGCGCGGTGAAATTTGCGTGATTGTAGGGCCTAGTGGCGCTGGCAAAAGCACCCTCTTGCGCATTTTAGGCATGATCGAGCCGCCCACTACCGGTTGGCTTATGTTTGACAATCAACGATACGATGCCAATACCCAACCCGCACTCAGTTATCGCCGTCGCGTGGTTTATTTGTTTCAGCGGCCATTGTTACTTAGCCAATCGGTTTATGATAATGTGAATTATGGCCTGCGTGTTCGTGGTATCAAAGACGAGCAAAACCGTGTGCAACGCGCCATTGCCCAAGTGGGGCTGCAACATTTAACCCATGCCAATACCCGTACCCTCTCTGGTGGCGAGGCTCAGCGGGTGGCATTGGCGCGTGCGCTTGTCATTGAGCCAGACATATTACTGCTCGATGAACCCACCGCTAATCTCGACCCCGCGAATGTTGAAGTAATTGAGCGGGTCATTCGTGAGCGCAACCAACAACAGGGTATGACGATTGTATTGGTGACGCACAACCTATTTCAAGCCAGGCGCTTAGCGCAACAAGTGGGGTTAATGTTAGATGGCAAATTGATTGAATATGCACGCGCATCCGCATTCTTTGAATCGCCCGTCGATCCTCGCACCAGTGCTTTTATTCGCGGTGATATGATTTTCTAGGCACTAGCACATTTTGGCAATCACATGTATAATAATTATTCAGTGTGACTCGTCAATATATTAAGAGTAGCTTCTTCGTTGATGAAAGGTTTTGCCGATTTCACTACCTATTTTCTATAGCATAGGTGTGTGAGGGATAGTGAAACTGGCCCTTCATCTTGTAGGAATTTGCTCTAGTATGATAGCGTGTTATATAAAGTAAAATTTTTTCAAGCATTTGCAAAGCAAATATTGAGGAAAGTTTTGATTAGGTTAGTTTTACCGTTTTAGATAGGAGGACTTATCCCACCCCAAAGACCCATTCACAATGCCATAGCGAATAGTTATCGAATTAATGGCCAGATTCGCGTAGCTCAAGTACGCCTTATTATGCCCGACGGTAGTAACCGCGGCGTGGTAGACATTCAAGAAGCCCAATGGCTGGCTCGTTCGATGAATTTAGACTTGATTGAAGTTGCACCTGCGGTTAGCCCACCCGTTTGCCGTATTTTTGACTTTGGTAAGTTTACCTATGAGCGCGAGAAAAAAGAACGCGAAGCAAAGAAAGCACAAAAGACGATTGGTCTCAAAGGAATTCGGCTGCGGCCCAAAACCACCGACCATCATTTGTCTTTTAAGATTCGCGCTGCCCGACGATTTTTAGAGCAAGGCAATAAAGTGAAGATCACTTTGCGCTTTAAAGGCCGTGAAGGGCGTATTCCGCACGTAGCATTTCGCATGTTGGAAAAAATGAAAGAGGGCTGTGCCGACATTTCATTGGTAGAGGTTGCACCCGGTATGGAAGGCAACGCCATGTTAATGGTGCTGGCACCCAATACCTTAGCCTTGGCAGCTTCGAAGCTGAAGTCTACCCAAACCCGTCTTGAGGCTGAGCGAGAGGCCGATTTGGCGGCTGGCTTTGTAGAAGATGGCGATGATGACGACTTGGACCATGATGATGATGATGTGTTTGAGCACGATGATGACGATCATGATGAGAAGGCTAGCGTGTCGGTCGAAGACCGTGTGGCTGGGCTAGATTTGATTGCACAAGCCAAGGCTGCCAAAGCTACGGTTGATTTTCATGATAAAAAAGCGCGTAGCGAATTTAACAAAGATAAGCGCAACAAGCATCGTCAGATGGAGCAGTTTGATTTACCATAAGCACTCATAAAACTGTCGTAAAATAGACCTCCGTTAAATTTTAAAAATCGGGTTTCTTTAAAGAAACCCGATTTTCTTGTCAGTTTAACAGTATTTTTTGAGCATATTAATTTGACATTAGATCAAATTTCTAAAAGATGAAGGGCTGATTTCACTATATCGCCCTCAGCGTAGCTGAGGGCGATATAGTGAAATCGGCGAAAATGGCCCTTGATATTTAATGTTACATAACGTGCTGTTAATTAATTAATTTGTTTATTTAAGGTTATTGGTGATACAACAAGTAGGGACGATATCTATAACTACTGACCAACACCTAATAAAAAGGATAAAAATGCCAAAGATTAAATCACATAAGGCGACATCGAAGCGCTTTCGCTTGACCGGTTCTGGCAAGCTGATGCGTACTCGACAGGGCAAAAGCCACTTTCGCCGCAATCGCAGCCAACGCACCATTAACGAGCTTGACACAATGCAAGTTGTGCAAGGCAATGCCATCGCCAGAAAAATTAAGGCACTGGTTCCAACCTTATCAGATCAATAAGACAATGGGCGGTTGGTTGTTTATGATGAGCAGCTAACCATTCACACAAAGAGGTATAAAGAATGGCACGTGTAAAAGGTGGCGTTAAAGCCCGACGACGACATAATAGAGTACTGGCGACAACCAAGGGCCAGTTTGGTGCGCGACATAAAAATGTGCGCAAAGCGATGGAATCGCAATTACATGCGTTTTCATATGCAACCCGTGACCGCCGGGTGCGCCGCCGTGAATTTCGCGCATTGTGGATTTTGCGTATTAATGCAGCCGCGCGTGAGAATGGCTTGACTTATAGCCAATTGATTCACAAGATGAGTGTAGCAAATATCAATATCAACCGCAAGATGTTGGCTGATATGGCTGTGCGTGAGCCAGCCGCTTTTACTGCGATCGTTAAGTCGCTATAAAACGACTCTGCAAACCAAAATAAAAACCCTCACTAGACACAAGTCTAGTGAGGGTTTTTATTTTGGTTTGCAGAATCGTTTTTAATGGAGTAGATTCCAAATTGATAAAAGGTGTTGCCGAATTCATCTATACCCCAAGCCACGCTTGGGGTATAGATGAATTCGGCGAAAATTTGTTTGAATGGCATCGGCATCTGGGCAACTGGCTTGCGGAGTATAATTTTTATGACCATGGGAACAGCTTTAAATTTGCCGCCTGCTAAGATTTCACATGCAAATACGCCGGATGATTTGTATTTGGCACATCAACTGTTGCTTGAATATCAGGAAGATGTGTCGCCATTGGCGACTGACATTGGGCTGTGCCCGTGATTCGATGATTATGAGGTGGAACTCGTGCAGTTCCCTATCATGTATGGCAGGCCCTATGGGCGTTTGTTGCTGGCGCAATGGCACGGACAAATTTTGGGGATGGTGGCGATGCGTAGGATAGATGATGACGTGTGCGAAATGAAGCGCATGTTTGTGCGGTCAATTTTTCGGGGCGAGGGGATTGGGCGCAAATTGCTATTGCGCTTGATTCAAGAAGCGCGGGCCGCAGGGTATGTTTGGTTGCGGCTTGACACTTTGCCTAATATGCGACCGGCGATTAAGATGTATCGCGCATTTGGGTTTGTGCCGATTGCCCCTTATCGTCATGAGGCGGGTTTGGTTTATTTGGGGTTAAGATTACGTTGAATGGTTGAATAAAGCTATGCGCCGCACCCAACAATTGCTCTATCAGAAGGCCACGCTGAAACTTGAGATGCTACATACCCCGATTCGACAGCTTGGGTTGACGATTGAGGGGTCATTTTTTGAGAATGCTATCCCAATTGTGCTTGGGCAATTGCGGCGGGCCGGTGTAACCGAGCTTCAGCCTTATTTTTATGTGTCTACGGGCTATGGTTGTATTGCTAGCACAGCCATTATTTCGCTGGGATTTTACGATTTTGACCCATTGCTCAAAGAATTAAATTATGAGTTGCGAGGCTGGTATTACAGCGCCGCCGATTTAAAAATGTTGTTGCGGCATGAGTTGGGTCATGCTTTTTGTTACACCTACAAATTGTATCGGTCGAGCGAGTTTCGGCAATTGTTTCAGGTGCAGGGTAATTTTTTTAATACTTACCCGCAAGGTGATGCGTTTGACTATAACCCGTGGAGCAAGCGTTATGTGAACCCGAATGGGGATCATTATGCGCAAAAACACCCTGACGAAGACTTTGCCGAGACTTTTTGTGTGTGGCTAACCCCGCGATCGGGTTGGCGGCGTAAATATGCCAAACGCTCGGTGATTTTGCAAAAGTTGCAATATGCCCAACGTATGGCGAAGCAATTGGGGCCATTGCCGCCGCGTGTGCAGAGCAACCCCGATTGGATGTATGAGCGGGTGGAAGATTTGCATGAAACGGTTGGCGAATTTATGAAAGCGACACCCAAGGCTTTGGCCGGTTATCAGGCGTTGGCCACGGGTTTTGTTGACCCTGAGCTAAATGCTTTGTTTCGCCCCAAACCGCGTTTGGTGAATGAGCAGCGGATTCAAGCTGAATATACGCCTGCCGCTGTTTTTTTGCGTCAGCAAAAGACTATTTTGATCAGCCGAGTGGCAGATTGGGTAGGCGTAGATGCGACAGTAGTGCGCGATTTGCTCGAAAAACTCATTCAGCGGGCCGAGGTTTTAGAATTGTGGTTAGAAAATGCGCTGCGTGAGATGAAGTTGGTGGAGTTAAGCAGCTACGTGACGGTGTTGTGTGCCAATTATAAAAATACGGGGAAGTATTTGGTTTGAGCGATGAAGGTGATTTTTGTGTGGTTTAAAGTGACCTCAAGAAAGATTTAAGTGCCTCAAATGTTGGGTGATTCCAATCCCAATAATTTGCACGAGCGGCGTGACCTACACCAAAATCTGGGCGCGGTGTTGTTGCTAAGTATGCGGCGGTTTGTGATTTTGTTGGGTTTGGCAACATAATCCCAAGAGTTGTAAGACAATTGATGTATTCAGCAACACATTTTAGTTCAGGTTTTGAATTGACTGAAGCCAAACACAACGTTTCTAACATGCCAGCATTTTGGTGGTCGGGCAAGATATAAACGCTAATCCTTAGGGTTGAGTTTGATGTATTGGGTTCCGTTAGATGTGCATGTTGTAATGCCGAGTTGACGCTTGCCATTGCAGCATTAAAGTCAGTTTCGGCATCGCGGATGATAGCCAATTTTGTCACAGTGAGATTTTCATCGTTAAAACCAGGGGTGATACTTAAGGCTTTTAGAAAGCCTTTTAACTCATTAATGCCACCATAGTTTTGTAGTTGAATATCTTGCAAATGGAGGTGAGCTAATAATGCCTCAAAGAATGCTTTCGGCACAGCCCCTTCTACTAATAACTGTTTGGGTTTCTCAATGACTATTTTTGCTGGCATCAGCGCACCTCTAGTTCAGCTTGTAGGGCTGCCTCTAAAGTCTCTTGGTCATAGGTTGTAGCGGCGATGTTATCACCGCGCCGCGATAGGCGATGTAGCGCAAAATGCGACAAGGTGCCTTGTTTTGATAAGGCGTCATGTGCTGCTTGGATACACTCATAGCTATGGGTCGTGGCAAATATTTGAACGTTATTTTTTATTGCTAAGGTTGACAAGCCTTGCCATACATCATGTAACCCGCGAAAGCCTATGCCATTTTCAATTTCATCAATGATTAAAATTTGCGAATTCCCTAGTAAGGTGTCGGCAAAGATGCGTAGTAAGCGGTTAAACCCTTGCCCCATTTGGCTAACGGGCACAAATCGTTCAAGCCCTACATCAGCATATAAAAATGGTTGATTACCAATTTTTGAATATTGCAAGTCGGTTAGGGCCGGTTCAATGGATTTTAGAATGTCAATTAGGCGTTTTTTTCCGTCTTTGATCAGCACAAGTTGGTTAAATTCTTCAACATCGGCGGCAGAATTAACGGCACGGGTGGCAGGTAACCCAAATGAATTGAAGGCGCTTATTTTGAATAAGGATGCTAGGTTTTTAATCTGAAGTAATTGGCCTGTGAATTCAACCCGGCCTCGTATGTATTCTGCTTCATTTATTTCATCTATTCTGGATTTAGTAAAGAATACGACACCCCCATATTCGGAAGATTGTTTTCCTCTTAAATTTATTTCAATTTTGTTGCCCGTTACTTTAATATAAAAACCGCTTTGAATATTTTGATTTTTGAATAACCATTTCCAATAATTTTCGTAATTATCTTGATCATTATTATGTGCAATACGAAATGCACTTGGTAAATGTAACAAATGGGCTTGATCAGCAAACAGCAAATAGAGCGCTTCTAACAACGCAGTTTTGCCAGAATTGTTTTGTCCGACAAATAAATTAATGCGATTTAACGGTGTGATCGTCGTATCGGTAAATTGTCGAAAATTTTGAAGACGAATAAGATCGAGCATAAAACAAATCTCATGTAAATTAACCCGCAACGCCAACATTCATCAGTTTTGCCGCGTCGTTTATTTTTTCGCGGGTAGGTAAGGCTAGCACCAGCAATGCCGCAACAAACGACCATGGTGCGAGCAACAACAGCGCATTTTGCATGCCAAGCCGATAGGGTTCAGCCAAAAAGCCAATTAAGGTGGTGCCCAATCCGCCCATAGAGAAAACAAACCCAAGGGATAGCCCCGAGGCCAAGCCAGCACTTTTTGGAAACAACTCTTGTGACATGGAGAGCAGCGGAGGCCACGACATGCCGTAAAAGAAGCCGGTGACTGCTGCAACGGGGTAAACTAAGGTCGAATGGGTGAGGAAATATAAGGCAGTTAAGGGGCCGCCCAAGAGCAATGAGAAGAAAATGACATTGCGTTGACCAAATCGGTCAGCCGCCATGCCGCCCACAAACCCACCGATGGCTAAGCCAAACAATTGGGTCGCCGCTAATGAGCTGCCAAAGCCGATGCCAAAGCCCAACTCGTTGCCAAAAAATTGTGGGGTGAGCGAGTTCATGGCGGATGATGCACCTGCCCGTAAGGCCATGATTGCCATGAGGGCAAAAATGGCGAAGCCGGTAAAGGCGCGGTTGCGGGGGATGCCTTTGACGGGGGTGCGGGGTTTTGCCGCAATGCCTTTGCGCCCTAATAACTTAAATAGTAATGGGGTCATCACTAGCCCAAAGATCGACATCACGCCGATGCTTTCTTTATTCATGATGGTTAACAAGACCCCAGCCAAGAGTGGGCCAGCCGCATAACCAATATTGCCACCCAGCATAAAGATTGAAATGGCGGTTGATTTGCTCTCGCCGCCGGCCAATGCTGCGCCTGATGCGCCTTGGGGGTGAAATGCCGCTGAGCCGAGGCCAGCGAATACCATGCACAGCATCACCATTGGCAGGGTGGTGGCAAAACCTAATAAAGCAAAAAATAATGAAATGGTAAAAACGCCACCGGCTACAAACCATTTACCGCCCAGTCTGTCGCCAATATAGCCAAATAAAGGTTGTGATAATGACGAGGCATAAGAATACATTGCCAAGGTAAACGCAATTTCTGAAATTGATAGATTGAGTGAACGCGCAATAGCAACCATGAGCACGGCGATGGCCCCTGAATAGAGGTCGGTGCTAAAGTGGCTGAGCGAGAGTGACCATAAGAGCGGGTTGCGTAAGACTTTTGACATTATAAAAAATAATACGACTTTAATTTAAGCCATATTTTTACAGTTACAATCTGGATGAGATTATAGGTTAAAAGCACACAAAATGATGGGTAAGATTTGTATCTTAACGCTCATCTGAAGCGATTAGGAGTGATCAATTTAATGTCTCAAAATGTAATTCAGTCAAAATTTGTGACGCAGGCCCGCGCAAAACGCATGACCACTTTTGTGCAAGGGGTGTTTTTTGTGTTGGGGTTTGCCACGTTTGTCATTGGGATTTTAGGCCTTGCTAGCACTGCATTGGGCAGCTTGTTTTTTGATGCAAAAGGGGTGCTACAAACAATTGGCGGCATTATGTTAATTGTCTTTGGACTTTTTACCCTGCAAATTCTCAAGATCCCTTTTTTGTATGCTGACACCCGCAAAAATCTGGGTGGGGTGAGTCGTGGGGTGAGTTCACTGCAATCGTATCTGACAGGTTTGTCGTTTGCGGCTGGTTGGTCGCCTTGTATTGGCCCCTTTCTCGGCGCAATTTTGACCCTGAGCGCTACTGCTGGTGGCCTTGGGCAAAGTCTTATTTTGTTGACAGCGTATACGCTGGGGTTGGGTGTGCCTTTTTTGTTGGTGGCATTATTGGCCGATAGCATTACGCCTTTGCTTAGTAAGATCAAGCGCAATATGCGCATGATCGAGATTGTGAGCGGTTTATTGCTGATCTTGGTGGGTATGGCAATGTTGGGCGGGCAAATTGAGCAAATGAGCCAATATTTTGCCGCCGCCGATTTTGGGCTTGAGACCAAAATTTTAGGGGAGAGTGATGGCGGTGCGCCTAGTATTATTGTGGCGGCGTTGGCAGGCTTATTGTCATTTGTATCGCCATGTGTGTTGCCCCTAGTGCCGGCCTATCTTAGTTATATTGGGGGCTGGGCTGTAAATAACGCTGAATAATTTACAATTTACGTCTTTGGGGTTTACCCCTATAAATCGTAAATCCAAAATCTAAAATGAGAGTCGCTGCTGCCCAATTTGCGGTGCTAACCGATGTGTCGGCTAACCTTGCTACGGTATTACGTATGGTTGATCAGGCTGCCGAATGCAAGCCCGATGTGATTGTGCTGCCTGAATTTTGCAATCATTGTGCATGGTATCCTGATCAGGAATATGCTTATGATGTTGGGGTCGATTTGCATGGCGATTTTGTAGCTGCGGTTGCGGCCAAGGCCAAGGCTTATGGGTGTTACATCATGCTTAATTGCACGGTGCGCCGCGAATATCCGAAATTAACCGTAACCAACATTTTGCTTGGCTCTCAAGGTCAGATCGTTGCCACGTCTGACAAGCAAACTTTGATGGGTAACGAAAATAATTTTGCTACTCGCGCTACTGCGTTGTGCCCTATCATCGATACCCCTCACGCTAAATTAGGAATGTATTCGTGTATGGATGGCGTTATTCCTGAAACAGCGCGTGGGCTGGCCTTGCGCGGGGCGCAAGTATTGCTGAATAGCCTCAACTCATTTGCCCACGATGAGGCTGATTTGCATATTCCGGTGCGGGCAGCTGAGAATAAAGTATTTGTGGTATCGGCCTGTAAATCGGGGCCGTTGGTTCCGGCAGAAATGACCAAAATTGTGGCACAGCGGCTTAAAGTGGCCCCAGAATTTGTGCAAGGCGCAGGCGATAGCCAAATTATTGCCCCCGATGGCACTGTGTTGGCGCGTGCCCCCAAGCAAGTGGAGGCCGTCATTTGGGCCGATATTGATCCCAACGCCGCCAATGACAAAACGTGGCCGGATGGCACCGATAGCTTTGCCACCCGCCGCCCAGCACTGTATAAACCCATTGCCCAAAAACCGAGCGATACGCCCCCCACGCCGCCAGCCGCCCCACAAATAAAGGCAGCGGCTTTTCAGGTGGTGGCCAAAGATGAAGCGGTGTATGGCGACGCCTTGCGTTTAGCCATTACCGATGGGGCTAAATTATTGGTATTGCCCGAATTGGCATTTTTACCCGATGGTGTGGTGAAAGATGTCGTGACGGCGCAGCGGCAATCGACTGAATTTGTGGCGATGTTGCGCCGTGTTTTGCAGGGTAGCGATGCAATCGTTGCCACCAGTGTGGTTAAGAATGGCGCTCATGTTGGCGTTTTGATCGATGCCAATGGCATTTGTTTGCGTCAGCCGCAATTGCATCTTAGCCAGCGTCATGCATGGCACACCGCTTTGGGTGATGGGGTGCATTGGTTTGATACAGCTTGGGGGCGATTGGCTGTTTTGCCTGCCGCCGATGCGCTTTACCCCGAAACCTGCCGTTTGCTAGCGCTGCAAGGGGTGAATGTGTTGGCGGTTTGCACGCAGGTGCAAGCCGCATGGGAAACGCAATACGGATTGCCTGAACGTGCGGCTGAGAATCGTATCAATGCAGTTATTGCTACGCGCCCAAGTGAATTTGGGACAAGCTGTGTGTGTGCTGCCAGCCTCGATTTTACGTTGTGGGCGGAATGGAGTAAACCCTTTGATGGCAATATTTCGACACCTGATATGTTGACAGCCGATCTACATTCCGCTTTTGTCATTCACACTATTTATCCAGCGGCTTCGGCAAACCGTTTTGTATCGCAAAAGACAAATTTGGTCGATGGTCGCCCTTGGTGGCTGTGTGGGCCAATTGTGGCAAATTGAGCTTTAGCCTAAAAATCTTGGAGGGTAGCACAAGTCGTGGTTATGGTCATGACTTGCACTACCCCCAATGGGTTACACCGGCAGCCTAAGCCGACACCATCTGATCACGCAGCAAAGCGGCTTGCGTGGTCACGATGTCGTTAATTTTGCCATGCTCAAGTGAGGCAATCCACGCCATTACCGACGATAACATCAATTCTTTTAAATAAGCAAACGAAAACCCATCGGTTAAGGTTGCCAAAATCTCAGCTTCGTCTTTGGTCAGCCGCAGCGAATCATGTTGCCGCGCGCTCCACAAAATAAAGTATTCGGCCCGCTCAACTGGCCCGGGCAAATTAAAGTGATATTTGCGGTCAAATCGGCTGGGGCGATTGACAATTGCGGCATCGAGTTTTTCAGGGTGATTGGTAGTTGCAATGGTTAAAATACCATCATTGCCAGCAAAGCCATCTAGCTCATTTAAAAAATAAGAGCGGTTGTCATCGTTGATGATCGAGTCTAAATCTTCAAACACCAAAATACAAGGCGCAGTTTCGCGGGCACGGTCAAACACATGGCGAATGTTGCGATGATCGTTGGGGCGGTCGGCAATGAGGCTTTTAACATACAAACACGGCTTGGTCATTTCGTTGATCAGGGCCTTTACGGCATGGGTTTTGCCATTACCCGGCGGCCCCACATATAGCAACCCCCGTTTCCAAGGCACCCCATATTGTTGGTAAATGGCCTGAGACTCAAAAAATTGCCGCACATCTTTGCGTAAATCGGCTTTAAGCGTGCCTTCTAATACCAAACCATCGAAGGTGGCGCTTTTAATGGCGTTAAATAGCTCGTCGCTTTTCTCCCAACCCCCATCTTCAAATACCAATACTTCGTCATGAATCTCAAAATTCCAGCGGCTTACTTCGCGTAAAAACGACTCGGCAGCGGCCTTGTCATCGGCGATTAGCCAATAGGCGCGGCTGCTCACGATATCGCCAACGCGGGTAAGAATGAGTAATTCGAAGGTGTGGTCTTGCCATTTCACCTGATACCAGCCATTTTTAATGGTGTAATTGGCTTTATTTTCTTCAACCAGCCAATCGCTGGCAAATTGTTCGTGAATTTTGGGTTTGGCCTGCAATACACAATGCCCGGCCTCGGCGTATTCAGTGACGCTAAATAAATAGCTTTCAGTTTCGAGGATATATTTGTTTGGAAAAGCTGTCGTTAATGCTTGATTAACCAAATACATTAGGGCCGAAGGTGCTTCGCGCAGGTTTTGGCTAATGAAATGGGTGGAGATTTGGACCTTGTTGATCTCTAGTGGATTCATCAATGACATAATACCCTGTTTTTGGCGAAAAAGCTATAGATTTGATGACATTTGGCTTGCCAATTTGCAGTCTTGTCGTAAAGGCGGGGCGAGGGGTGGGTGAACCTTATTTATTGAGAAAATATTATTTTTTCACAGTCAGCAACCGTAATATTGTGTCGATACGATCAACTTCAATTTTGACTAAATCGTAATCGAGCTTGGCCCGTCGCTCTTTTAGCTCGGCATCGACCACAGCGGCATAAAACGAAGCCAAAAGGTCACGGGCGCGTGATTCGCGCTCATCGGCATTTTTGCCCATAATTTCACCGGCGGCGATGCGGGCCGCACGTTCTTGTTCTAATTCAGCGCGTCGTTGCAACGTAAATTCCGAGGCTTGCCACAGCCCTTTTCGCGCTTCATATAGCTTGCGATAGGTATTGGTGATCGATTGCTCATCCATAATTACCTTGAAGTTTTCGCCGATTTCACTATATTCTCCCCTGCCTACGACAGGGGAGAATATAGTGAAATCGGTATACTTCTTTATTAATATGACATTGTAACGTTATGTTTTCAAGATAAATGGCTTTGAGCCTCTTGGCCCGGCCGGCAGTTTGACTTCGGGGGGGCGCGGTGGGTATTGCACTTGATTTGGGGTTGGCGCGGCAAGATAATTTTCCATTACTCGAATGCCGCTTTCAACCATGTCATGGGTTTTACTAAAATCGCCCAATTGAATGTTGGGGAAATCGTATAAAGGCACATGGTGTAATGTCACGCCCGGGGTATTGGCGGCCAATTCAGCTTCGCGTAGCGAATTGCGATATAAGATTGGGCGAATGGCGTAGGTTTGATACATCAACACCCCCGATGGTGGGATGGCAGGGTCGATGACGCTGGCGATATCGAGTGCCCAGATTTCGGTAGCGCCTTTGGCGAGGGCAACTTGCACCGGCAACGCCGACACCACCCCGCCATCGACAAACACTTCACCATGATGATGGGTAGGGCTAAACCAACCCGGCACGGCGGCGCTTGTCACCACCGCATCGGCAATAAAGGCATCGGGGTCATCGCCATAAATATAGAGGGTGTGGCTCATGAGGTGGGCGATGGTGATATAGAGCGGAATTTTGAGGCTGCCAAAGCGCTGTTTATCGGGTGGCAACACGCGGTGACGAATATCATCGTGTAACGGGCGGTTGTTGACGATATAGTCTTTGCCACGTGCCATGCGCATAAACGCGGTTGCCGCACCAACATAAATCAAGTTGCGCTCGCCAGCCCGCACCCACAGCCGCTCCATTTCGTAGGTTTGTTTGATGGTTGGCGATACCGCCAAACTTGTGCCATTGATCGCCCCTGCCGATGTGCCAACGATCAGGTCTGGCATAATGCCGCGCTCTAATAGCACGCGCAACGCCCCAACCTGTAATGGCCCTCTATTTCCGCCGCCGCTTAATACAAATGCTCTCATTCTTATTTAAGAGTGGAAAGTGGAAAGTGCAAAGTAAAAAGTGAAAAACAAGCTGCTTTTTTACTTTCCACTTTCCACTTTCTACTTTGCACTTCCAACTTCCTACTTTGTTTTGGGTGTTAACAACCAATAATCAAACCCATTCATTTTGGTGGATGGGTATTGTCGGTCATAATTTTTGCCGATTGCTTCGAGCACGTCTGGCGGATAAAACTCCGCCTTTAAGATCACGAGTCCGAAGCGCCGCTCATTGATCATCATTATCATCTGGCGCGTATCGAGCGTATTATTTTTGGCTAAATTATAAAGTTGGGTGGGGTTTGTCACCACATCTTTGCCCGCCCGCAGCGTAATCATGGCTTCTTCGCTCCACACTGGGCCATTCACACTTTTGGCAAATTGCACTAGCCGCTCGGCTTCAATCAGGTCTTGAGGCGTAAGCAGATGACCCAGTTGGGTGTAGCCGATGCTATCGTAATAGGGATACGGCGAATAGGATGATTGCCCGCTCACCCCCAACACCGTTGCCACAACGCTAAAAATACGCCCCGAGGTTGGCACATGCAAATTGAGCGCCGCTTGCCACAAGAAGATGAAGCTTGACAACAAAGGGATTAAGGATTGGGCATAGTGATGTCTTCCAATCTTTAATCCTTGCTCCCTAATCCTTAATAACAACTTGGCGGTTAGCACACACGCGGCAGCGATGGCGGCGATGAGATAAGCCGGCCCTGCCCCCCATTTGCCGGTCAACATACCCATTGCGCAGCCAGTAACAAAGTAAAATGACCACACACTGATGCGGCGTAAGTTGCGATAACGAATCGCATCAACTACATCCCACAATATATAAAGGCTGGCGCACAAAATCAGCGGGGCCTGCAGGCTAAACCATTCGCGGTAAATGCGCCATGTTTGCTCAAGGCTATATTCATTGACATTGGCCGCCACCACATTGAGCCAAAATTGCCCGCCGGTGAGGCTATTTAGCCCCAATACAATGAGGCCAGTGATGGCCACGCTGATGGCTAAGGCCTTGCTGCCCCAACGCGGTTGCTGTAATAACACATAGCCAAAGCCTGCTGCCAACGCATCAATGGCTTGTAATTTGGTAAACCCCGCGACGATAAGCAGGGCGATCCCCAGTGATTTGAGATTAGGAGTTGTAGATGTAAAAGCGCGGTCGAGACAGGTGATGCCCGCGACGGCAAACATCACCATCGGCAAATGGGCGCGGGCCAACGGGGCAATTTGATAGACATAATTGGCGGCAAAAAACGCCAAAGCTGCAATGAGGGAAATTAAAAATTGAAAATTGAAAATTGAAAATTGGGAACGAGCACCCTCTAATTCTCCGTTTTCCATTTTAAATTTTAAATTTAAAAAGATGAGTGCGCCGATGAGCAGGGTGCAAGCGAAGGTCAGTGCCCGCCCGACCCAAATGTGGGGGCCAAATAGCCAAATGAGCGGGACCAACATTAGCCGATAAACCGGTGGATAGTTGGAAGCGTAAAAGGGAAATTGGGCGTTGTCGAGGTAAATACCTTGGCCACGCGCCAAACGAATCCCATCATACAACTCAAAACCTTCGCCCTGATCGTAATCGAGCGGAAAAACAAACAGCGAACGGGCATAGATCAGCATGAGCAGCAAATAGCCCATGAAGATTAGCACTGTAAAACCAAGCGGCAGCCAAGTAAGAATACGACGCATCATAGAATTTTAGATTTTGGATTTTAGATTTTGGACTTTTTAATCTAAACCCCAAAATCTAAAATCTAAAATCCCTAAAATTCTTCTGTTTCAGCAATCAATTGATCGACCACCGACTGCATACTGCCGGTGCGTTGAAAGGTTGCTAATTGGCGATCTGAACTTGAGCCGCCATCCATGATCTTATAGGCATATTCCACTTCTTTGCGGCTGCCCAATTCGTCGATCACATCGCCAATAAACCATTCAATCAGTTCGTGAATGAGTTCACGAGCCGGGCGTTCTTCTTCTTTGCCAAAGTCGATTAGCTTGCCATCTAAGCCATAGCGCACCGCCCGCCATTTGTTTTCTTCGATCAAATTGGGATCATACACGCGAAATGTAATATTGTCGCGGCGCATTTTCCATAATTTGTAAATGATGGCTTGGAAGATCGAGGCGATACACACGGCCTCATCCACCCGTGTACAAACATCACACACCCGAAATTCGAGGGTGGGGTATTTGGGGTTGGGGCGAATGTCCCACCAAATCTTGGTGGCGTTGGGGATGCAGTTGGTGCGCACCAAAAAATTGACAAAGCTATCGTAATCGGAGCGCGAATTGAAGGTGGGTGGCACACCCGTGCGCGGGAAATTGCGGAAGATGGTGCTGCGATACGACTTGAGGCCAGTGTCGCCGCCGATCCAAAAGGGTGAACTTGTGGACAAGCACAAGACGTGTGGCACAAAATAACGCGCCACTTTCATGCAGTCGATCATAAATTCGGGGTCTTCGATGCCAATATGCACATGGGTGCCAAAAATGAGCAAACGCCGTGCCAATTCTTGCATGTCTTTTTGCACCCCAGCATAGCGATCCATTTGCGTAATCTCTTGATTGCGCCAGCTAGAGAAGGGGTGTGTGCCCGCCGAGACAATCTTTAGCCCTGATTTTTCGGCCAGCCCAATCACGCCTGTGCGCAAGCGAATCAATTCGGCTTTTGTTTCGCTGGCCGTTTTGCAAATTTCGGTGCCGATTTCAACAATCGATTGATGCAATTCGGGTTTTAACTCAAGCGTTGTGCCTTTGCCGTGTTCCATCAATTGCATAATGCCAGACTTCAATTCACGGGTTTGCGGGTCAACGATCTGATATTCTTCTTCTATACCGATGGTAAAAGATGGGGTTTTCATAATGGTTAAGGGTCAATGGTTAATGGGTTAATGGCTAATGGTTAATGGTTAATGAGTAGTGACAAATCATTAACCATTAACCATTAACCATTAACCATTGCTAATTATGCACTATTCCGCTATGAACGTTGAATAGCGTTGCAGACTGAACAAAGGCCGCATCGAAGCGGTTGATATCGGTGCTGGTGATGATGGTTTGATGTGAACTGCCGATGCGATTGAGCAAACAGCGTCGTCGGTTGGGGTCAAGCTCGGCCAAGACCTCATCTAACAATAAAATCGGTTCATCGCCCAGCCGCTCGCGCATCCACGCTACCTGCGCCAATTTTAGCGACAATATCGCGCTGCGTTGTTGCCCGCGTGAGCCAAATTCGCCGATATCTATGCCATTGGCCTTAAATCGCAACTCATCGCGGTGCGGGCCGACCAAGGTGACACTCCGCGCCATTTCTTCGGCGGCCCGCGTCTTTAAAATGGCACGATAGGCCTTTTCAAGGTCTTCGGCATCATAATTTTCAAAGGCTTGGGCAAAACTCAGCCCAGCTTGTATGGGCGTATTCGCGGCAGGTGGGGCATCTGGGTCAAAATTGGGCTGATAAACAATCTGCAAATACTCAAGATTGCTGGTTAGCTCGCGGTGAATTGGCACAGCCAGTTGTGCCAATTGCGCCACCAAATCGCGCCGCCGCAACGCCACTTGCACCCCATTCGGCACAAGCTGGTCATCCCACACCGCCAACTCATCGGGGTCAATGCGTCGCTCTTGGGCTTGACGCAATAGCGCGTTGCGTTGGGCCAGCGCCTTGTTAAATTTGTCGAGATGCCGCACATACGCGCCATCCACCTGCGACAGCGCCGCGTCGAGAAAATCGCGGCGGGCGCTGGGTGGGCCAGCTGTCAATTCGACATCGCCCGGCACAAACAACACCACCGCCAATTGCCCGACCAAATCGGCCCCGCGTTTGCTCACGCGGTCAACCTTGATCTCTTTTTTTAACCGCGTTCCGTCGCCCTTTTGCATCGCCAATTCGACCAAGTGCGCCCCATCGCGGCGTTGCACATCGGCCTTGAGCATGACAAAGGGGTATGGCGATTCTTCTTCGGCACCCCAACGAAAAACTTGGCGGTCAATATTGCTGTGCATTGAATGCGCGGTGGCGAGAAAATACAGCGCCTCGAGCAACGAGGTCTTGCCTTGGGCATTGTCGCCCTGAATGATGCTCAATCCCGTTGGCAGGTCGAGTTCGAGGCGGGCGTATAGACGGAAGTTGGTGAGCGAGAGATGCCGGACGTGCATAGGGCAGGGCTATGATACCTTAGTTAAACCAACGCAAATAACCGATTACGCGCCGCCTCGACCCGAACCGAGCGCGAATAATGATGCACATTGAGGCCAGCGGCGACGGGTGTAGGCACATTGACGATAAACTCGGCACCGAGCGGGCTGTTGTGTGCCACATAGGCCCGTCGACAAGTGGCGAGTGGCGTTTGTGCCTCGTCAAGCAACGGCAACAAAATCGGGCCAATGTCAACCTGATAATAGCGCTCGCGTTCGCTAAAATTCACCACCTTGACCGGATATTCAAGCGTGACCGCGTAGCCAGCCCATTCATATTGGGTGTGTGCCACCACCAACCGTGACGATGCCAAGGCTTGCAAGATCGCGTCGATGGTGTCAAGGGGTGTGCCCATGGCTGGTGTTAGCTCAATACGATAGTCATCAAAACAAGCCGCAGGGTCTTCGATCTGGCGCTCAGGTTGTGAGCCAAGTGTGGCCGGAAACCGCAAAATTTGTTTGTCGGCCACATCCCAATTTTTCTCAATCAGACATTCGTCGCGCCCAGCGTAAATACACATATCGGCATTGGGCTGATGCCAAATATCTCGCGTCACCCATACTTGCTCGGTTTTGCAGGCGGCACTCAGGGCATAGTCAAATTGCCGCCCCGATGCCAAATGTTGCAACACCACCCGTGCCTCAATCGGCGCACGCACATTGTTCAACGTCATCGGCAAAGGCTGCGACACGGTCAGCACCGGCTTTTTGAGCGTATCGATCCGCCAGCGAATAAATGAACGGGTAAAGTCTGTGACCAAATTTGACATAAGACGAATAATTTTAAAACTTACGCAAGGTTTTACTTTTGTCTCAAATATTACACCACATCTTCTGGCCGCAACACCGCGCACAACTTGCTCAAGCACTGCACAAACATGCCCGACATGGCCTGATCGAGCGCAGGCGACTGGGCCAAATACAAAGTGCGCTGAAGCTGCGCGTCGGTCACCTCAAGCCGCCTGAGTAGCCCGCCTTCAAGCTCGGCTTTGACGGCGTAAATGGGCAAAATCGCCAAGGCCGCGCCCGCCATCACCGCCCGCTTGATTGATTCGGGGTTGTCAAATTCAGCGATGATGCGCGGCTGAACCTGTTGCGCCGCAAACAAATGCTCTAGCCACAGGCGTGTGTGACTATGGGCTTGGCGCGTCACCATCGGTTGTTTGTGCAAGTCACGCAACACAATGCTGGGCCGCCCCCACCATGCATGTTTTGCCCCAATTACCACCACCTGCGGCACATCCACAATCGGCGTTACGTGCATGGCCTCGACCCCGCGCAAGGTTGGTAGTTCACCTTCTAAAATGGCTAAATCGAGCCGATTTTGCAACAATTGCGCCACCAAATTGGGCGTGGTGTCGGTTTGCACAAACAAGGTGGCATTTGGCACAGCCTCGGCAAATTGTTGGGCGCAATTGGGCAGCAAATAATTGCTCACCCCCGGCGTTACACCCAGCCGCAACTGGCGCAGTTGTTGTGTTTGCTCGACGATGCGCTGCTCGGCCTCGTGCGCCAATTGGCTGATTTTGTCGGCATAATGCAGCAAGGTCTCACCTGCGGGCGAGAGTGTCACCCCGCGCCCACCGCGCACAAACAGCGGCGCACCCAACGCCCGCTCAAGGTCTTGTACATGCTGGCTCACGCCCGATTGCGTCATCAACAATTGCTGTGCCGCCTTGCTAAAGCTGCCCGCCTTCGCCACTTGGCTAAAAATTTCGAGTTTGTATAAGCTGAACATAACAAAACTAATGGTCAATGGTTAATGGTTAATGGTTAATGATGGATCACTCATCATTGACCATTAACCATTGACCATTAACCATTAACCATTAGCTTTTACTTATACCACGCATCAACAATTGGGCGTAGCATAAAACGGCGGGTTGTCGCACAATGGCGACATGTTACTGAAATATTTTTACGACGACCAACTGGCACAAGCCTCATACATGGTGGGTTGTGCCAAAACAGGCGAGGCGCTGGTGGTTGACCCCATGCGCGATATTACGCCCTATCTCGCTGCCGCCCAACGTGAAGGTTTACGCATCACCCATATCACCGAAACCCACATTCACGCCGATTTTGTCAGCGGTTGCCGCGAATTAGCCGCCGCCACCGGTGCGACGATGTATTTGAGTGACGAAGGTGACGCCGATTGGAAATATGGCTATGCCAATGCGCCGGACTATGCCGGCATACCCAACGCCATTTTGGTGCGCGATGGCGATACGTTTATGGTTGGCAATATTCGCGTGCAAGTATTGCACACGCCCGGACACACCCTCGAACACATTTGTTTTATGGTGACCGACACTGCCGGAGCCAATAAGCCGATGGGCGTATTTACTGGCGATTTTGTCTTTGTTGGCGATATTGGTCGCCCCGATTTGCTCGAAGAAGCCGCCGGAGTGGTGGGCAGCAAAGAGCCGGGCGCACGCAGTATGTTTGCCAGCCTACAACGCTTCAAGCAATTGCCCGATTATTTGCAAATTTGGCCGGGGCATGGTGCAGGCAGCGCGTGTGGCAAAGCCTTGGGCGCAATCCCATCCACCACACTTGGCTACGAAAAGCTTTTTAGCCCAGCCTTTCAAATCAACGATGAACAAGCCTTCGTCGATTGGCTGTTGTCGGGCCAACCTGAGCCGCCCAAATACTTCGCCCGTATGAAATTTGTTAACAAATATGGCCCGGCCTTGCTCAAAGATTTGCCTGCTCTCAAGGTAAGCACCCGCGCCGACATTGACGCGGCGCTGGCGCGAGGCGAGCAAGTGTTCGACTTGCGTGACCGCGCTGCCTTTGCCGATGCCCACATTCCACGCACCATCAGCGTGCCAGCCAGCAACAATCTTTTCAGCACCTATGTCGGCTGGTTTGTTAAATTTGACAAACCCGTGCATCTGATTGTGTCTGACCCTGCCAAGGTTGCGCCCTTGTTGGCCTCGTTGCGGGCAATTGGGGTAGATGATGTGCAAAGTGTCGCCAGTGGCGATGTCGTCAAAGACGGGCCTCATCAAACCCTGCCCAGCGTTCAGGCCGATGAATTGGCGAAGCAAATGCGCGAACACGACGTGCAAATTATTGATATTCGCGGGGCGGGCGAATATGACGAATTGCATATTGCAGGGGCCAAGCGCATCCATCTCGGTTATTTGCCCGACCGCCTGCCAGAGCTGGCACAAGACATGCCAGTGGTGCTGCAATGCGCCAGTGGCTACCGCTCGCAAATCGCCGCCAGTGTGTTACAAAACTTAGGCGTAACAAACGTCATTAGCCTGAGTGATGGCAAAGATGTGTGGGCTAAATATTTGCCCACCAGCGTGGGAGACTAATATGTCACTTGAGGTTTTTGGTTATATCGCCGCCATTGTCATGGGCTTGGTGTTGGGGCTAATTGGCGGCGGTGGGTCAATTTTGACCGTGCCGATCTTGGTTTATTTGTTTCACATTAGCGCCACGAATGCTACCGCCTATTCGCTGTTCATCGTCGGCATTACGGCGCTGGTCGGCAGCCTCAATTATTGGCGGCGCGGCCAGGTAGATGTGAAAACTGGCCTCTTGTTTGCCGCGCCTACCTTGATCGGTACGTATGCAGCGCGGGCATGGCTTGTGCCGCTTGTGCCCAAAAACCTTGCCCAAATTGGGTCATTTACATTAACCAAAGATATCTTCATCTTGCTGGCCTTTGCCATCATTATGGTGTTGGCTGCCATTTCGATGCTGCGTCCGCGCCGTGTTTCGACCACGCAACACTTGTCTGCGGCGCAAAAACTCGGCTTAACCTTGCTCGAAGGGTTGGTCGTGGGTGTCATCACTGGGTTTGTCGGCGCAGGCGGCGGTTTTTTAGTCATACCGGTGCTGGTATTGCTCGGCGGTCTGCCCATGAAAATGGCGGTCGGTACATCACTCATGGTCATCGCCATCAAATCACTGACTGGCTTCATGGGCGATATCGGCAATGGCCTCGCGGTAGATTGGGTGCTGATCGGTAGCCTGACCGGTCTCGCCTTAATCGGCAATGTGTTTGGTGGGCTATTTTCGCAACGTGTGCCAGAAGCGGCGCTCAAGACATCCTTCGGCTGGTTTGTGCTGCTGATGGGCGCGTGGATCATCAGCAAAGAATTACATTTAATTTAGCGTGTAATTTAACGAAACAATACGAAATAAAAAAAGCCGATTTCACCCTATCTGCCACCACCCACGGTGGTGGCAGATAGGGTGAAATCGGCAAAACCCTACTTGTATTAATGCAAATTCAATCATGATAAATCTATTCGATCTATTTAAACCAAAAGAAAACACTGAAAACCCGATTCAAAATATGTCGCCCCGCGAGGTTAAGGCCTTGATCGGCACAAAGGGCGTGACGATCATTGATGTGCGCGAAGCGGCTGAATATAAGGAGGGGCATATTGCCCAAGCCAAACTTATGCCGCTTGGCACAGTGACAAATCATGTGGCCGAACTCACTAAATATGACAAAGTGATTGTGGTATGCCGGTCGGGCAATCGCAGCGGCATGGCTTGCCGCACCTTGCAGAGCAACGGGGTTAAAAACCTCATCAACATGAGCGGCGGCATGATGGCATGGGCGCAAGCCGGTTTGCCGATCAAGTAGAGACATGCTGGTGGCGCGTCTAATTGCAAAAATATGCCAAAATATGATTTTAAATGCACCGATTGCCTAACGACTTTTGAGAAGAAAATGCCGATGACGGCGGTGCATACCGCCGTTTGCCCAGTGTGTGGCAGCGACCATACCAAACGGTTGCTATCACGAATCGCATTTAAGGGTATTGGTTCTGGCAATGACCTCAGCATGGGCAGCGCTAACGCCGATTGTGCCCCCAGTGGGTGAGGGATTCCGTTTCGATCAGCCGTGCGCTGATCTCAAAATGAGTGAATGAGTGATTGGGAGAATGGTGATTAGGGGTTGAACTACTGTTCTTAATCCCTAATCTTTAATCTTCAAACAAGGAGTTTTTTTATGACAAAACGAACGATTTACCTCATGCTGGTGAGTGCGGCGCTGGTCGTAATGACGGCCTGTGGCGGCGCGGCGCCGAGCAATGCCCCCGTAGCGGTGTCATCTGCCAATGGTGCAGTTAGCACCTTGCCGCGTGATATTAATGTAACCGAGGCCAGCAAGCAACGCGACGCGGGCGCGTTTGTGTTAGATGTGCGCGAACCCTACGAATGGAACGAGGGCCATATCCCCAATGCCACACTCATTCCGCTGGGCACATTGCCCAACCAACTGGCAAGTGTGCCCAAAGACAAGCCGATTGTGGTGATTTGTCGGTCGGGTAATCGCAGCCAAAGCGGGCGCGATATTTTGCTCAAAGCGGGCTTTACCAATGTCACCAGTGTCAATGGCGGCATGCTTGCGTGGTCAGCTGCAAAATTGCCGGTGACAAAGTGACAATGAAAATAATCTTAAAAACACTCACTGTAATGATTGTTGTTGTTGCCTTACTCATTGGCATTTTTTTTAGCCTGAGTATGGAATCACGCCAAGCTTGGATTGGGCCTTTAATGAGACCGATGATGACCTTGATGAATCCAGCCCCCAAAGACTTAAATTTTGCGACGAACCGAAAAACTGAGAATGGGTTGTTTAACGTGTCATTTACGAGTAATCCATCGCCAACGCCCCTAAATCAAATTCATACTTGGACATTGCATGTTGAAACACCTGACGGCAAACTCGTTGAAAATGCCAAGATTAGTGTCGATGGCGGGATGCCGCAGCATGGTCATGGTTTGCCCACATCCCCTCAAGTAACCCAATATTTGGGCAGTGGAAATTATCGCGTGGAGGGTATGAAATTTCAGATGAATGGCTGGTGGGAAGTGAAGTTTGTGATTAACAACGGCAATTCGCAAGACCGAGTCGTTTTTAATTTAACCCTTTAAGAGGCGAACGATGAAAAAAATGGGGTTGTGGATCTTAGGCTTAGGCTTGGTTATGGTTGTGGCCGTTAGCATTACGTCAGTCATTGGCAAACAATCTGTTGCTTGGACAGCCGATGAGATTAAGCTTATTCAGTCCCTTTCATTACGAGCCTTGGCCCCGTTGGCACAATACCCATCTAACAAATATGCCCAAGATGAACAGGCCGCAAAGTTGGGGAAGCGGTTGTTTTTTGACACACGCTTTAGCAAAGATGGCACTATTGCGTGTGCAACTTGTCATGTACCCGCGCTCGGTTTTCAAGATGCAAGAGCATTGGGCTTGGGCGCAAGCATTGGCACAAGAAGAACAATGCCAATTGCTGGCACGGCGTATAGCCCTTGGTTATTTTGGGATGGGCGAAAAGATAGTCAATGGTCTCAAGCATTAGGTCCATTAGAAAACCCTGTTGAACATGGTGGCGCACGGACCCAGTATGTTCAGTTGCTAGAGAAGCACTATAAGCCAGATTATGAGGCGATCTTTGGTGTTTTACCCGACTTTTCAGACCCAAAACGTTTCCTATCGATCGCTGGGCCAGTTGAAGATAGGGCAGCAAATGCCGCATGGCAAGGGATGAAAGAAGGTGACCGCGAGTTGGTGACGAAAGCCTTTGTAAATATGGGCAAAGCGATCGCTGCCTATGAGCGACAAATTGTTTTGATGCCTTCGCGTTTTGATGATTATGTTGATAGCCTAAGTTTGGCAAACCAAACCAATAAAAATTTAACTGATTTAGAAATTGCTGGGTTGCGTTTGTTTATTGGCAAGGCAAATTGTGTGCAATGTCATAACGGGCCATTACTAACCAACAATGAATTTCATAACACTGGCGTGCCAATGCCTGCGAGCAAGGTAAAAGATGACGGGCGGGCGAGTGCGATTTTGGCAGTAAAGCAAGATGAGTTTAATTGCCTAAGTAAATATAGCGATGCGACCTCGAATGATTGTGCCGAATTGCGGTTTATTCAATCTGACACGCATCTGCTTGAGCGGGCATTTAAGGTGCCGTCGTTGCGCAATGTAGCAAGCCGCGCCCCGTATATGCATGCTGGTCAACTTCAAACTTTAGCTGAGGTGCTCCAACATTATTCATATGCCCCAGTTGCCCCAAGCGGCCATAGCGAGATCAAAGCATTACATTTGAACGTTAAAGAAAGAGAAGCCCTCATTGCTTTTCTTACAGCTTTAGATGCACCAATCATTGCGCCAGAATAGAGACAAAACAAATGAGATAAAAAAGTATGGGTACAAAACTAAGAAAAGGCGACCCTTGGATGCCGGGGTTTCGCTATGGCGCATTATTGCCGCCGCTATCGTTAAATTTAATCGTTTCAGAGGTGGCACGCGCTGTCGCGTTCTATCAAACCGTTTTTGAGGCCGAGGTACATTATTACGATATTGATTTTGCGGCGGTGCGGGTTGGCCCAGTCGAAGTCATGCTTCATGCCGACCACACACACGACACCCATGCATGGGCAGCCGACCTTGCAGCTGGTGCAAAACGTGGGGTGGGGTTGCAGTTACGCCTATTGGGCATCGACCCAGATGCGCTTGAATTTCGCGCTCGAAATGCCGGTGCAACCATTGTTCAAGCCGCCGAAAACAAAGGTCATGGTTGGCGTGAAACCCTGATTCGTGATCCCGATGGATATGAGTGGGCTGTTGGCGAATTAATTGCGCCGGCCAAAGGCCCATTTACCCCCAAATTGTAATTTTTCAAAGCCGCTTTTAGTAAAGACTAATTAAGAAAACACATGAACCAAACAAACTCTCCGCCCAATCTTCTACCGCATCGTCTTAATGAATCAGATGCCACGGCTCTATTGATCAAAATGTCTGAAAAGATTGATCGTATGGAACGCCAATTGCAAGCGCTCGAACCCGTCATCACCCAAGCCCCGGGGATGATCGGCATGATCGCCGACACCAGCGACCAACTTTATACCAATGCCGCCCGCCAAGGCATTGACCTAGAGTTACGCCTAAAAAATGGGTTGTCGGTGCTCGAAAAACTAACCCAGCCAAATACCATTGCGGCAGTCAATCAACTGATTGGCGCTGCGCCTCAGGCCCCCGGCATGTTGGCAATGGCAATGGATTCGATTGATGACTTGTTTGCGATGGCAAAACGCGATGGTTTTGATATCGAAGATTTAGGTCGCAATAGCATTAACGCGCTTAAAACGTTAATTGATTCGGGTATGTTGGACCCCAAACCTTTAGCCATTTTAGGTCAAGTCGCTGCATCATTGCAAGAAAGCACCCCACAACGCATCGGCCCAATGGGTTTGATGAAAGCTTTATCTGACCCTGAAGTGCAATTGGCCTTAGGCTTTTTTGTCTCGGTAGCCAAACAGCTTGGCAAACACTTAAACACCCCCACGAACCATTAAACCCATTAAAAATCAAAAATAGGAATTTATGACAACCCAAAACCATCATCAAGTATTAATTGTCGGCGGTGGCAGCGCCGGTATTACTGTTGCCGCCCATCTGATGAATGTGGCTCGCCCGCCACAAATCGCCATCATCGAGCCATCCGAAAAACATTATTATCAACCATTATGGACTTTAGTCGGCGGCGGGGTTTTCCCCCGTGAAGAATCGGAGCGCAATGAGGCTGACTTTATCCCCGCTGGTGTGCAATGGATTAAGGAGCGTGTGGCCACATTTGACCCAGACCAAAACGCCCTGACCTTGCAAAATGGTGGGCGGCTGACCTACGATTATCTTATCGTCGCTGCTGGTATTCAAATTGATTGGGGCAAAATTAAAGGGCTAAAAGAGTCATTGGGCAAAAATGGCGTGTGCAGCAACTATAGCTATGACAGTGTGGGCAGCACATGGGACAATATTCGCAGCTTTAAGCAAGGTGGCACGGCTATTTTTACCCAACCCAGCACCCCTATTAAATGTGGTGGGGCACCGCAAAAAATTGCTTATTTGGCCGAAGATTATTTTGCCAAACACGGGGTGCGGGCCAATAGCAAGGTGGTCTTTATGCACGCGGGTGCAAGCATTTTTGCAGTAAAAAAATATGCCGATGCCTTGACACAAGTGGCAAAACGCAAACAAATTGATGTGCGTTTTCAGCGCGAATTGGTGGAAATTCGCCCCGAAAGTCGTGAAGCCGTGTTTAAACTTGGCACACCCGAAGGCGGCGAAGAGGTGGTGAAATATGACCTATTGCATGTGACACCACCCATGAGTGCCCCTGATTTTATTAAAACCAGCAAATTGGCCGCCTCTACGGGCTGGGTTGAAGTGAATAAGCACACCATGCAGCATACTCGTTATGCCAATGTTTACGCTTTGGGCGATTGCAGCAATTTGCCCACGTCAAAAACAGGTGCGGCGATTCGCAAACAAGCGCCCGCTTTGGCGGCAAATTTGATCGCTCAACTGAATGGTGAAACCAGCAGCGCTAGTTACGATGGCTATACCTCTTGTCCATTGGTCACAGGTTATGGCAGCCTCATCATGGCTGAGTTTGATTATGACCTCAAGCCGAAAGAGACCTTCCCATTTGACCAATCGAAAGAACGCTATAGCATGTATGCCCTAAAGGCCTATGGGTTGCCGCAAATGTATTGGAATGGCATGTTGCGCGGGCGCGTATAACTTAAGATCCGTTGTGCGAAAACGACCATCGCTTTATCTTTGCAAAGATAAAGCGATGGTCGTTTTTTTTATCTGATAGACAAATAAAATAAAGATCGCGTATAGGTCATATGATAGCGGCGGCTCTATTTGACTATAGCGCAGGGATTACAATCCCGCGCTGGGCACACAAAGACCGCCTTCGCGGTCTAAATTTTTAGCCTGCGAAGGCAGGCTTCGTATGCCCAGCGCGCCATTTCTAATGGCTGCGCTAGCTCTGTAAATGCGCGATGTTTAATTTGCTTGTCTATTAGATATCCGATGTTTTAGCGGCGAACTTCACCAATTCCCATGTTTCAACATGGCTGACCGATGCGCCGGGGGCAAGGCTGCGCAATGGCCCAAGGGTTTCTAATTCAACAAAGGTTTCGCAACAATAACATTCGGTGTTGCAGCCAAAATCAGGATGATCGGCATCGAGGCGTGGGTCAAAACGCTTGGTAAATTGCACTTGGCCGAGTTGATAGGCGATCCAACCATGCACATTGCGATAGCCCAATTTGTTGGGCGGGCCGGGTTTGCAATGCACACGGCTCATCTCGCGGCCCAAATCGATGCGCCCATCGGTCAAATTGGTGTAAGGCCAAAAACTATAGCGCTGATTGGGCAACAACCCATCGGCATCGGCCTTGGTGGTGGCTTGCGGCAGCAACACCGTGCCGCCCAATTTGCACATGCTCAAAGCCCAAGGGGCCAACGTGGCAGGCCACAAACCTGCGTTGGTCAAGGTGTGCGTTACCGTGACAATCGGCGCATCGGCCTGCATTTCAAAACACAGCGCCCGCACAATGCCCGAGGCATCGGGCGGTGGCGTGATGGTGACACTGTTGGCGGTGGTTGCCACATTTAACGGTTGTGGGTCGTGGTAGGTGCGGTTAAGCGCTTCGGGCGCGTGCCAAAAACGATGCCCACCTAAGAAATGATAGGGGCCGAATGGGGTTTCGACATTGGCATCGGGCAACTCGGCCAAAATATTGTCGCCATTGCTCAGCCCCCACCAAATGGCGCGTGGGCCGCAGTCGGTAGTGATTGCCAATTTAACTTGGGTGTTGTCTAGCCAAATACAGGGCAAGCTTCTTTTGCCCGCTAGTGACATTTCGCCGTGTGAAATATGCGTCATGGCTGAGAGTATATACTGACGATTAATGGTTAATGGTTAATGGTTAATGATTAATGGTTAATGGTTAATGGTTAATGGTTAATGGTTAATGGTTAATGGTTAATGGTTAATGGTTAATGGTTAATGGTTAATGGTTGATGGTTAATGGTTAATGGTTAATGGTTAATGGTTAATGGTTAATGGTTAATGGTTAATGGTTAATGGTTAATGGCTAATGGTTAATGGCTAATGGTTAATGGTTAATGGTTAATGGTTAATGGTTAATGGTTAATGGTTAATGGTTAATGGTTAATGGTTAATGGTTAATGGCTAATGGTTAATGGTTAATGGTTAATGGTTAAT
>CAMDWA010000002.1 GCA_945877855.1 Thermoflexus hugenholtzii JAD2
AAATAATAAAACGTTTCGGCGGGTTTATCGGTGTTTTGGCCGGTTTAGGGTTGATTGCGGTTGTGTTGATATTTGCACTTAGCGAAACAAAATCAAATCGTAACTTTAACCTGCCTATCGAGCAAATAAGTGTTCCCACTGATATTGCCGCAATCAATGAGGGCAAGCGCCTCGTAACCTTTCGTGGTTGCACAGAATGTCATAAGCCAAATCTTGGCGGCGGCGAGTTTATTAATGCCCCGATTGGCAAAATCGATGCCCCCAATTTAACCCGTGGCAAAGGCGGATTAACGAATTTTACGGATGCCGACTATGTGCGTGCTATTCGGCATGGGGTAAGCAAAAATGGACGTGGCTTATGGATTATGCCTGCCGATGACTATAAAAGCATGAGTGATGCTGATGTTGGCAAAATAATCGCTTATATTAAAAGCATCCCTGCGGTAGATAACGAGGCCAGCACACGCCAATTAACATTATTGGGACGCGCATTGGTGGCGTTTGGGCAAATACCGCTTATTTCAGCAGATCGGATTGATCATACAGTCAAAGCCCCAGCCATGGTTGATATCACCGTAAGCGTTGAATCGGGTAAATATTTGGCTGATACATGTCAGGGTTGTCATAATCCAAGATTTAATGGGGGGCCTGTTCTTGGCAGCGCACCCAATGCCCCAATTGCCGCAAACCTGACCCCAGCCGGGAATTTAAAAAATTGGTCTGAAACTCAATTTATCGCGGCCATGCGCACAGGCAAGACCCCTGAAGGCAAACAAATTGACCCGCAAAATATGCCTTGGCCTAGTTTTGCGCTTATGAAAGACGATGAAATTAAAGCGATCTTTATGTATTTGAAGACGTTGCCGCCAACTGCAACCGGTGCCCGATAATTATTCGGCGATACAAATTAAAAGATGAAGGGCCGATTTCACCATCTCCCCCTCAAGCTACGTTTGAGTGAGAGATGGTGAAATCGGCGTAATATTTTATTCACTTGATCTTTGTGCTATTGTTGGCTGAAAAATAAAACCCCCGCGCAGGTCATTGACTTGCGCGGGGGTTTTATCAAGTAAGCGAAGGTTACTTTAACAGTTTACCAACGCTGGCGCTCATTGCGTTAAAGAATGGGGTTGATGCCAAGCCAATATAAAAGCAAAATATGATGAGCGGAATGGCCGAAGCCAATTCGCGCCAATTGAGGTCGAGCAAACCGTGGCTGGCGCTCGCAACTTGCCCATGATGTCCATGATCATCAGCGGCATCATCTTTGCCTTTGCCCAAAAATACTTTTTGATACATGGTGAGCAAATACACCGCACCCAATACCATCCCGATTGTGGCTAAGCCAGTCCATAGTGGATTGCGTTGAAATGCACCTTGCAAAATCACAAATTCGCCGACAAAGCCATTCAACGCGGGCAAGCCCACCGAGCTAAGCACAAATAATAGCGCCACTGTGCCATAAACTGGCATTTTAGCCCACAGCCCACCCATTTTGCCCATTTCGCGGGTGTGCATACGCTCGTAAATATAGCCAACCACTAAAAACAAACCGCCAGTGCTGAGGCCGTGATTGATCATTTGCAAAATTGCACCTTGCACCCCGAGTTCGTTCATTGAGAAAATGCCTAAAATGATGTAGCCCATGTGGCTAACCGACGAATAGGCGATGAGCTTTTTCATGTCGCTTTGCGCAAAAGCCACAATCGCGCCATACAAAATGCCAATAACGGCTAACACGATCATGACAGGGGCAAATTGTTGGCTAGCTTGCGGGAACAAAGCCAAATTGAAGCGAATGAGACCATAGCTGCCCATTTTGAGCAACACGGCGGCTAAGATGACTGAGCCGGGCGTGGGCGCTTCGACGTGGGCATCGGGCAACCACGAATGGAAAGGGAACATGGGCACTTTGATGGCGAAGGCGATGGCAAAAGCCAAGAACAACGACATATTGGCGCTGTGTAACCCTTGTTTTACCAAGGCTTCGTAATCAAAGGTTTGCCCTTGCACACCCATCACCAAAATGGCAATCAACATGAGCACGCTGCCAGCCATCGTGTAAATAAAGAATTTGAGCGAGGCATAAATGCGGCGTTGCCCGCCCCATAACCCAATGATGAAATACATCGGAACCAGCGCAAATTCCCAAAACACATAAAACAAGAACATATCGAGCGATAAAAATACGCCCAAAGTAGCGGTTTCCATCAGCAAGACCAAGGCATAATAAATTTTCTGGTCATTCTGAATGGCTCCAGACGAGGCCCAAATGGCGATCGGGAAAATGAATGCCGTTAGCATCATTAACCACAAGCTAATGCCATCGACCCCCAGCTTATAACTGATGCCAAATTGGGGTATCCAAGGGGCGGCCTCAACAAATTGAAAGCCAGCTTGGGCATTGTTAAAGCCATTGAGCACCAACAACGCAACGACAAATGAGGCCAAAGAGGCGACGAGCGCGATGGTGCGCGAAAGCTGTTTGGACAGCAAAATGATGAGTAGCGCACCGATAACGGGTATAAAAGTAATTAGTGACAGCATGAGACTGTAAATATACGTTTGTGAATTTTTGAACAATCCAAAGTATACCGCTTTTAATGTCTAAAATGGCGCGTGCCGGTAAAAATCATGACAATACCGGCTGCGTCGGCAGCGGCAATGGCAGCGGCATCACGCACCGAGCCGCCGGGCTGTACAATGGCGCTTACGCCAGCGTCAATCGCCGCCTGAACCCCATCGGCAAATGGGAAGAAGGCATCACTTGCCAGCACTGCGCCGTTTGCGCTCGCCCCTGCGTGGCCTGTGGCAATACGCACACTATCTACCCGATTGGGTTGCCCGGCCCCAATGCCAACGGTCGCGCATACTTCGCCCACATTTGCCAACACAATGGCGTTGCTTTTAACATGTTGCACGCAAACCCATGCAAATTTAAGGGCGCGTAATTGCGCCTCACTTGGTTGGACTTTGCTCACTACAGCCCATGTCGTTGTAGCGGGGTCGCCCTTATCAATGGTTTGGCGTAAGATACCGCCGGTAATGCTGCGATATTCATATTCTTCTGCCAAATGTGCCGCGTTTCCATTCACACTACGCCCATTGCTGGCTTCACTTTTATTTGGCATTTCGACCAAGCGGCAATTTTTGCGTTTCGCCAACAAGCCTAGCGCTTCATCGCTGTAGCTCGGGGCTGCGATACATTCAACAAAAATATCACCCATCGCCCGCACCATTGCGCCATCAATTTCGCGGTTGGCGGCAATTACGCCACCAAATGCCGAGACTGTGTCGCAGGCAAAGGCGGCCTGATATGCGGTCGCCAAATCAGCCGCACAAGCAATACCACATGGGCTGAGATGTTTGACAATGACCACTGACGGTGAATCAAATTGGTTGGCCGCACGCCATGCCGCATCTAAATCGAGCATATTGTTATACGATAATTCTTTGCCTTGCAAAAAGCGCCCACCCAGCGGGCCGTCAGACGCACTGGTAAAGCTAAATAATGTTGCCCCTTGATGCGGGTTTTCACCATAACGCAATTCTTGCACACGATGCAGCGTCAGTGTCTGCACATTCGCATACCCGTTGGCTGTGCCTTGGGCAGCGCTAACACCCATCAAATAATCTCGAATGGCGGTATCGTAGGCCGCAGTATGTGCAAAAGCCTTGAGTGCCAGCACCTCGCGCAATTCAAGCGAAATTTTGCCATAAGTATCAAGATCGTGCAACACACGATCATAATCGTGGGGGTCACATACTACGGCCACTCGCGCAAAATTTTTGGCCGCGGCACGAATTAGCGTAACCCCGCCAATGTCAATATTTTCGATGGCATCAGCCATTGTCACATATTTTTGGGCAATTGTCTTTTGAAATGGGTATAAGTTGGAAACCACCAAATCAATCATTTCAGCGCCAACTTTTACCAAATCAGCCCGATCATTATCAAGATCGCGGGCCAAAATACCCGCGTGAACCGCTGGATGCAGGGTTTTCACCCGCCCATCCAAAATTTCGGGCGAGCCGGTTAATTGCTCAACCGTAGTGACAGGGATGCCAGCGGCTTGTAATGCCCGTGCGGTTCCACCGCTGGCAATAAACTGGGCTTGATGTTGCTGTAAGCGTTGCGCAAAGTCAATAAGATGACTTTTATCCGAGACAGAAATAAGAACTTTCACGCGGCGGATTATAGCGGTGAGGCGTGATGTCGTTCCGACATCGGGTATCATCCCCACCGAATGCAGCTTTCTATCGTCACTACGATGTATCGTTCAGCCAATTATTTGGCCGAGTTTTGCCAGCGTGCCAGCGCTGCTGCCTTGCAATGCGTTACTCATTATGAAATTATTTTGGTGAATGATGGCTCACCCGATGATTCTTTACAAGTGGCCTTGGGCCTGCGTGCAAACAACCCCAACATCAAAATTATCGATTTGGCACGCAATCATGGTCATCACAAGGCCATTATGGTGGGCTTAACACAGGCTTGCGGCGAATTGGTGTTTTTGCTCGATGTTGATTTAGAAGAAGCGCCAGAATTGTTGCTAGACATGCACAAAGAATTGTTGCGCAAACAAGCCGATGTGGTTTATGGGGTCCAGATAGCACGGCAAGGCGGTTGGTTTAAACGCACAACAGGCGAGTGGTTTTATCGTTTGTTCAACAGTTTATCCGCCATCACCATCCCGCGTGAAATGGTCATGGCGCGTTTGATGCGACATGAATTTGTGCAGACCTTAATTTCACATCGTGATCAAGAGCCATTCTTGGCAGGCTTATCGGTCTTAAGTGGATTTTCGCAAGTGACTTTAGCCGTTCACAAAACATATAAAGGCTCGTCAACTTATACCTTATCCCGTCGGGTATCTCAAACAATTAATGCCATTACAGCCTTTAGCAGCCGACCACTCGCGCTGATTTTTTATTTAGGCAGCGTTATTTCATTATTTGGTTTTATTTTTGTTGGCTATGTAGTGGTGCGCGCCTGGCTATTTGGCTTTGCTGAAGGTTGGGCTTCCGTTATTGCCTCGATTTGGTTAATTGGCGGCCTCATTATTTTTTGCCTTGGCATTATTGGCATGTATTTAGCCCGTATTTATATTGAAACAAAACCTCGGCCTTATGCCATTATTCGCAAAATTTACAATTAGTGTCTGTTTTTAATACCTTCGCCATCTCGCCCGTGAATGAATTCACGGGCAGGCAATCGCAAATTGGCGAAGGTATTGGTTTTTAGCATAATTTTTTCGCCAAAATCACCACTCCGCTGTTAGGTTGGTGATTTTGGCATCAGTTTTATCTAAATATACACTTTGCTTTAATCAAGGCCAAGTTACCATAGAACTTACGCCCAACTTAATTTTTTACCGCAAAAATCACAAAGATCACAAAAAAAATTGAAATTGGCATAATTTTTAAGACCTTTGTGTTCTTCGTGGTGAAATTTCTTGATTTACGTAAGTCCTAAACAATTAAAGCGAATTTATGAGCAACCGGTCGTTGATCCACAAGTATTACATTTAAGACAAGTGCCGTTACGCACCAACGTAAACTGCCCACAATCTGGGCAAGGATCACCTTCATACCCCTTTAGCTTGGCCTCGCGCCGTTTGTCAGCAGAGCTAAGCTCGGTTACACCACTGGCATTTTTGCTGATAGGACGTGAGGCAGCAAATGAGCCATTGCCATTACTATATCCATTGCCATGCCCGTTTGTATTCTGCCCATTTATGGCAGTGGTTTGCGCGGGAACGATCAATGTCTCGTGTTCATTAAATTCACGCGAGGGCAAACGTAATTGAGCCGCGGGTAATGTCAATTCCTCACCCACAACCTCCTCAGCAAAATATTCTGGCTCGGCCATCTGATGTGGTCGTCCTTCATGAGCCAACTCAGTGCGCCCCAAATACGTAATCGCTAATTCACGGAACACATAGTCGATGATACTGCTCGACATGCGAATGTGATCATTGCCTTGAATCATGCCGCTTGGCTCAAATTTGGTAAAAATGAAGGTGTCAACATATTCATCAAGTGGCACACCATATTGCAAACCCAAGCTGACAGCAATGGCAAAACAATTTAACAAGCTACGCATGGCCGCACCCTCTTTGTGCATATCAATAAACAATTCACCCAATGTGCCATCTTCATATTCGCCTGTGCGCAAGAAAATGGTTTGCCCGCCCAGTTTGGCTTTTTGGGTATACCCCCCCCGGCGGTTTGGCAAACGGCGTTGTTTGGCGATGTAGCGAATAACCAATTTTTCAACCACTTCGCGTTGAATCTGACTTGCGGCTGTTGGCTGACGCTGGGCAATCGTCTCGATTGGCTCAATCAACGCCTCGGCGATTTCGTCTTCATCGCTGGTGGTATTAAGGGGTTGGCTTAGTTTGCTGCCATCACGATAGAGCGCATTCGCCTTTACCCCTACCTTCCAACTCAACATATAGGCATCCCAAATGTCTTTAACGGTGGCCTCATTCGGCAAATTGATGGTTTTGCTAATGGCCCCGCTGATAAACGGCTGAGCCGCCGCCATCATCAAAATATGCCCTTCGGCAGTGATAAAGCGCTGCCCATATTTGCCACATTTATTCGCACAGTCAAACACTGGGTAATGTTCTGGTTTAAGGTATGGTGCACCCTCAACCGTCATGGTTCCATTCACATAATCATTGGCGGCGTTGATTTGGGCTTGGCTAAACCCAAGCGCCTTGAGCATATTAAACTTGTAATCGCCTAATTGCTCGTCGCTAAACCCAAGCGCCGTTTTGCAAAAGGCTTCACCAAGCGTAAATTTGTTAAAGGCAAATTGAATCTCAAAGGCGGCTGGCAGCCCCGCTTCAATTTTGGCTAATGCATCATCATTAAAACCTTTTGTCCGCAACATCTCATGGCTAATGGCGCTACAACCCTTAAGTGTGCCTGTCCCAACGGCATACTTAATAATTGCTTCTACTTGATTATTGCTATAACCCAGTTTGGTTAAGGCCGGTGGGACACTCTGATTCACAATCTTAAAATAACCGCCGCCCGCCAATTTCTTAAATTTCACCAAGGCAAAATCTGGCTCAATGCCAGTGGTGTCGCAATCCATTACCAGCCCGATGGTCCCGGTCGGCGCGATCACAGTGACTTGGGCATTGCGATAGCCATATTGTTCACCCAATGCCAACATACGATCAGCATCTTCACGCGCAGCCATCAGTAAAACATTAGAGCAATCTGATGGGTTAATCCCCAATGGCAACACGCTCAACCCCTCATACTCGTGGGCTGGCGCGTTATAAGCAGCACGGCGATGGTTGCGAATGACGCGCAACATATGCGTTTTGTTCCGCGTATAACCCGGGAATGTGCCAAGTTCACGCGCCATTTCGGCGCTGGTAGCATAAGCCCCACAGTGCATCATGGCGGTAATGGCCCCCGTAATAGCACGGCCTTGGGCGCTGTCGTAGGGTATGCCCTGAATCATGAGCAATGTGCCTAAATTGGCATAACCCAGCCCCAAGGTGCGAAATTCATAGCTCAGGCGGGCCACATTTTTGCTGGGGAATTGGGCCATCAGCACGCTTATTTCGAGTGTGATGGTCCATAATCGCACGGCATGGCGATACGCCGCCACATCAAATATGCCGCTTGCCACATCAAAAAATTGCACCAAATTAAGTGATGCCAAATTGCAGGCAGTGTCATCTAAAAACAGATATTCGCTACACGGGTTAGACCCACGAATTTCACCATCGGTTGGGCAGGTATGCCACTCGTTAATAGTAGTGTGATATTGCAAGCCCGGATCGGCGCTTTGCCATGCCGAATCGCTGATTTTGGTCATCAGGTCACGTGCCTTTAAGGTTTTGCGGGCTTTCGGAGCGCGATTGGCAGCTTTGGCTTTTTCAATTTCGGTGCGCCAAATCAGCCCCCAATCGCCGTCATTTTCTACGGCTTTCATAAAATCGCCGGTTACGCGCACACTGTTGTTGCTGTTTTGCCCGCTTACGGTCAAATAGGCTTCGCTATTCCAGTCGGTGTCATATTCGGCAAATTTGAGCGAGGTATAGCCTTGTTGGGCCAATTGAATCACCCGCTCGATATAGTTGGGCGATACATAAGCGGCTTTGGCGGCGCTAATGGCCTTGCCTAGCGCCTTATTTTGCTTGCGGTCAAATTTAATCGCAGCATCGCTAACAGAATGACAGGCGGTCATAACCGAATTAAGATGCTTATTATTGAGTTTGCTGCCAGTCACCAAAGCTGCCACTTTTTGCTCTTCGACCACTTTCCAATCTAAAAACGCCTCAATATCGGGGTGGTCAACATCCAAAATGACCATTTTGGCGGCGCGGCGGGTGGTGCCGCCACTTTTAATTGCACCTGCGGCACGGTCGCCAATGCGCAAGAAGCTCATCAACCCTGATGATTTACCGCCGCCACTCAGCGGCTCACCTTCACCACGAATGCTGCTGAAATTGCTGCCAGTGCCGCTGCCATATTTAAATACGCGGGCTTCACGGGTCCACAAATCCATAATGCCGCCATCATTCACCAAATCGTCTGAAACACTGTGAATAAAACAGTTATGAACAATCACCCCATTGGCCGCAAAGCGCCCAGTAGATGTTTGAATATCATACACAAGTTGCTCACCCAATGGCTCAAACCCAATAACAGTTTCTTCAGATAGGCTAGGTTTTACTTTTCCTTCGACCTGCTCATTGAGCATTCGCAGCGCTTGGATTTTGGCGCGAGATACAAAACCGATTTGCTGCTCAAACTTTAGGCGTTCAGATGCAAACGCCACCACTACTTGATAATTGGTGGTGCGGTCTTCGCGTAGGTCATCATAGGTACTAATTCGTGAATAAATGCCCAAACCCGAAAGCAATGTTTGAACATCGTGAGCCAATTTTGGTGATACTGTGGTGAGCACAATATCGCCGCTATTGCGCCCCCCTTCTTGACGTATCCGCACCGAGCCATCGGCCTGAAACAGCCCGCGCAAAAACGCTCGTTGTGCGTCGTGGTTTGTCGCCATAATTTTGGCAGGCACACCCACATTTGTGCTGCCAAGCCCCAATTCGTATTGAGTTACAAATGAGATTGGGTGATTAAAATCGTGACACACAATCCGATATTCGGAGCTAATCTCCGGCTTATGCGTAACAGTATATTTGCCAAAAACGGTTTCAAACAAACTGGTAATGCGTTGATATTCATCCTCAGTCGCTGCAACAATCCCAAAATGCGAAATGCCATCATACGTTCCGGCATACCCATCGCCAACATGAAACCCAACTAATTCAGCCGTAGCGAGATCAACATTGTCGCGCCATACCGTTTGCTGCAATTCTAATTGTCCATCTTGCACCGAAAATAACGCTTTTTGTCCAAGGGTTTCGCCGGCAGGCACCCAGCTATAGCTACCGCCATCTTTTGCACGACCTTTAGAGGCAAGCACCAAATGGTCATCGGTTAAATCAACATATTGCCCATTTTTTAATTGCATACGCCATGTTTGGCGCACCCCATTATTTTTTACGGCTTGTAGCTTTGCCCACGCTTGCCCATCAAATATATTAAGATCGGTGTGTTCATTGTCAACAATTTCAGCAATACGCATCCAACCCCGATTGGTTTGAACCCATGTATCACCTGCCACGCATGCATGGGGTTGTGGGTGGGTATAAGCATCTTCGCTCGCCACCAAATTTTTGCTGACGGGGTCAACATAATAATGCCCCTGTGATGGCCCAGAAATGCCATAAGCCCAATTTAAACCCGTGTTAAACCATTGTGGGCTGTTTGGGGCTGCCATTTGCTTGGCAAGCATATAGCACATTTCATCATAATAAGCCCGCGCGTCGGCCTCACTGTCAAAATAATGATGTTTCCAGCCCCAATAAGTCCAACAACCAGCCAAACGATTAAAAACCTGCTTGCTATCGCTTTCGCCAACATTAGGCTTGGCATCTGGTGCTGAAACACTGCGTTGCAACCACGCTGGCACTTCGGGTTCATCAACGGGTATCGTAGCGCTTGGCACCCCTCCCTTACGAAAATATTTTTGTGCAAGGATATCGACTGCCACTTGTGACCATTGTGCTGGCACGTCAATATCATTCATCTCAAACACTTTTGACCCATCTGGGTTTTTGATAGCGCTGCTGCGCTTTACAAATTCGATTGTGGCATAAGGCGATTGCCCTACAGTCGTAAATCGGCGCGTGATTTTCATTAAAATAACTTCCTGTTTTATGCCCAAATGGGCAAATAAATGCTGTGTTGATTGTTTGTTGCGCTTTTAACAAACCAGGGGAATAAAGGCAGCATCAAATCAACAAAAACCAATAATAGAACTTTTGTTCTTTTATTTTAGCGCAATTAATCTAGCGCTCACCCAACAACTTCTCAATCTCACCCTTTACGCTTTCAAGGTCTTTAAGATTGAGATAAACAATGGCATAACGAATATATGCCACTTCATCTAATTCGCGTAAACCGGCCAAGACACGATCGCCGATCCAACGGGCAGAAATTTCACCTTTGTTGAGTGCCAGCACTTGCGATTCGATCAGTTCCCCCAACCGTTCGATATCTTCGGCAGAGACAGGGCGCTTGGCACAAGACACCCGTAGCCCGCTCAATATTTTGTCGCGGTTAAACGGCTCACGCCGCCCACCTCGTTTCACCACCAATGGCGTATTATCAATAATGCGTTCAATGGTGCTAAAGCGTCGCCCACAGGCCTTACATTCGCGTCGGCGACGAATACTCCCTGATGTATCTTTGATCGTATCTGCAACATACGTATTGGTGGAATCACAAGCTGGACAATGCATAAAAACTGCAAAACAAAGTGTCAAGCGTCAAGTTATACAGCCTGCCAAAATCTGAAAAAGAGCGTAAGCACCTCTTTCCCTCTCGATTACTACTGTATTGCTTGCTACTTGCTACTTTGCAATTTTGCCCCCTGTTTTTGTTATTTTGCGCTTCAAAACTATCATTCTTGCGCACTAGGCGCTGCACAAAAAACGCCAGATATACGAAATTTTTTTATAGAACCCGTATATATGGCGTTTGATGTTCTAGATTGTAAAACAAAAACGTCCACCTTTATGAAAAGGTGGACGTAACTATCTTAAAATAGACCTTAAACTTGAGCGGCGTTTTGCCTATGAGCGTCTGCGCAAAAACGAAGGCAATTCTAGATTATCAGGGTCGATGTTGTTTGACCGCGACGAACTGGCGGGTGGGCTGTCATTGCGCGAGGGGCTAGTGGCGGGCGCGGTGTGGTTGGTGTGTTGGGTGCGAGACTCGGATCGTCCGGCGGCTGGTGTGGCGGTCTGGGTCGACCGAATAAACCGCCTAGGCGTTGAATCGGCTTGATCGAAGCCGGTTGCTACCACGGTAATGCGAATCTGATCCTTCATGTTCTCATCAATTACCGAACCAAATATCACGTTACAGTCTGGGTGGGCCGCCGTCTTGATGATCGTTGCAGCCTCATTCACCTCATACAAGCTCAGGTCAGAGCCACCCGTAATATTAAACAAGATGCCACGTGCGCCGTCAATGGTGACATCGAGCAAATTCGATTGAATTGCGGCATTGGCTGCCACAACTGCGCGATCTTCACCTGTGGCCGAGCCAACAGCCATTAATGCTGCGCCACCTTGCGACATAATGGTGCGTACGTCAGCGAAGTCAAGGTTAATGAGGCCGGGGACGGTAATCACTTCGCTAATGCCTTGAATACCTTGGCGTAATACATCATCGGCGGTGCGGAAAGCGGTTTGTAGGCTAGCGCGTTTGTCTACCAAGTCAAGCAGTCGATCATTGGGGATCACGATGAGGGTGTCGACATGCTCTTTTAAACGTTCAATACCTTGTTCAGCCGCTCGTTGACGTGGCATCCCTTCAAATGTAAATGGCTTGGTGACCACACCGATGGTGAGTGCGCCCAATTCTTTTGAGATGCGGGCAATGACTGGTGCTGCACCAGAACCGGTGCCGCCGCCCATGCCACAGGTGATAAACACCATGTCTGCGCCACGTAACACTTCATGCAGCGTTTCGCTCGATTCCTCGGCGGCTTTGCTCCCCAAATCTGGGTTTGCACCAGCGCCAAGGCCTTTGGTGATCTTATCGCCAATTCGCACTCGTGTGGGTGCTTGGCTAAGCATTAGGGCTTGCTGGTCAGTGTTTACCGCGATAAACTCCACCCCAGTAAGCTTTTCTGCAATCATTCGGTTAATGGCATTTTGGCCGCCACCGCCGACCCCAATAACTTTAATTTGTGCTGGTGACTCAGCATTTTTGGCTTGACTATCCGCATAATTGTTCATGAATGTATCCCCTCACCTAAGACGTTCAGCTTACAATTCTACACTGAATTCTTAGAGCAATCCTAAATTCGTGATGGCTTATTGGATGAATTTCAATACATCATTAGTAGCATATTGATTGTTTAAACGCCTCTTAATTTCTGGCCACTAACCATATTTTTGCTGAACTCGCTATCACGTTGTGTTCAAGAGAGGCAAGATATAAAATGCAACTTAATTCTTATTTCAAACGTAGTTAATTTAGATACAATTTAAAGAATAAAAAATTGCAAATTAATTAACCAATAATATAAAGGAGTTATTCCATGCAAGATCCAAATTCCCCCCCTGAGCTACCCAATAGCTCGATTGATCCGCTTCCGCAATACACGCCATTGCCTCCCCCAGTTCAGCCCCCCACCAATACAATGGCAATTATTAGCTTGGTATGCGCCATTTTAGGGTTGGTTGGGTTTTTACCCATCATCGGCTCAGTTATTGGTATATTTACGGGTAACAAAGCCAAAACCGAGATTTTAAATAGCGCTGGCACACAATCGGGTGATCAAATTGCACGTGGTGGTGTCATTGTGGGTTGGATTGGCCTTGCGCTATGGGGAATCGGGTTGTTGTGTATCTGTGGGTTTCTGGCTTTGGGAATGGGAGCCGCCATTTTTAGCAGCAACGGGCGTTAGAAAATTAAGGTGATTTTGTAATTGTAAAAGCACGACCCCAAGGTTGTTATAGACAACCTTGGGGTCGTGCTTTTGACAGCACTTTATTTTGTGCGCAAATATTCTCGAATCATCAATGCCGCGGTTGCCCCTTCGCCAGCGGCGCTGGCTGCTTGTTTGGTGCTCCCTTTACGCACATCCCCTGCCGCAAATACTCCGGCCATACTGGTTTCTAAATTCATACCCGTCATTAAAAACCCGACTTCGTCGCGTTTAATTTCGGCGGGCAACCATGCGCTATTGGGTTGCAACCCAATAAATACAAACACGCCAGAGGGATGAATAATTGCTTCTTCGTCTGTCTTGCGGTTTTTGATATTAACCGTGTTGAGTTTCCCATTGCCACTAAATGATTTCACCTCAACATTGGTTAGCACTTTGATTTTTGGGTTTTCGGCAAGGTTATCGGCAACCACTTTGCTGGCTGAAAGCGCCTCGCCACGTGCCAAAATCGTCACTTTTTCGACAAACCGCGCCAAAAACAAGCTTTCTTCACCGGCACTATTGCCACCGCCAACCACTACCACTTCTTTGCCTTTATAAAACGGGCCATCACAAGTGGCACAAAAATGAATACCCGCGCCGATAAAATCAGACTCGCCGGGCACATTGAGCCGGCGATATTTTGAGCCGGTGGCGATAAGAACAGCCCGTGCGCCATATTCATTGCCATCGGCTGTTTTGACATAACGGCTTTCATCCTCGGCGCGAATGCCAATTACTTCTTGTGCCTTTAGCATTTCCACGCCAAAACGGGCGGCTTGGCGACTTAGCCGCTCGGCAAATTCTGCCCCACTAATGCCATCGGGAAAGCCGGGGAAATTGTCGAGTCGCTCGGTGATAGCGGCTTGACCACCCAAGGCCGCTTTTTCGATCACTAACACATTCATGCCTTCACGTGCCCCATACAGGGCAGTGGTTAGACCGGTTGGCCCACCGCCAATGATGATGAGGTCGTAATAGCTCATCTTCGCTTGGGTTTGCAGGCCAAGCTTTTGGGCCAATTGGGCGTTGCTTGGCTCAACCAAAATTGAGCCATCTTCAAACACAATCGTTGGGATGATGCGTTTACCATTGTTGACGCTTTCAACATAAGTTTGATATTCGGTTTGTTGCTCAATATCGATCCATGTGTAATGAATACGTTGCTCGCCCAAAAATTGCTTGGCGCGGGTGCAATCGGGGCACCATGTTGCGCCATATACAGTTATTTTTTCCATGATTTAGTTCCTAATATGGGTTAGTCGTAACATGGGTAAGGCTTCTTACGTCATTTATAAAAATTAAGTGTTACCTCAAAAACGTAAGGCAAATAAAACAAATTTTCGCCGAACTTACTATTACTTCGGGTTTGAAAAGGGCTTTGCCCTTTTCAAACCCGAAGTAATAGTAAGTTCGGCATCATGTCTTTGGGGAATACCCCGAATTATTTAAATGACACAATATTAAAGCAATGGGTTGATATAAGCGCTTATTACCCCCACAATTGCACCAATAACGCATGATGGGATAAAGGTTTCGCGCAAGGTAAATATCAGCCCAGCAAAAATATCAGGTAATAGTGCAAAATCGACCATTACCAACATTAGCAACCCGGGGATGAAGCTATGAAATGCGTGGCCCAAGGCCACCGTTGCGATGCCAATTGCGGCCATACATAGCCATTTAACCCAACCTTGCATTTCTCGCTTCACTTTTTCGATGGCACTGCTGCCAATATCGGCAGGCAGCCAGCTTAATACGAAGGCGATGAAAATAGCTTGTAAATCGAAGGTTACACGCGGGTGCTGTGCCAGCGCATCGCTAACAAAGCCCACCGCCAACGCCCCAACAATAAGGATAAAAATGGCGTAGCGTTGTCGCCATTGCACACTAAAAAAACGAGCCATGATAGTGAGTGTATCGCACTCTAAAAAAAGGCTACAATCGCCCTATGAGCAAAGAAAATCTCTCTCCCGCATGGGCAGCCGCGTTCGATATTGCCATCGATCACGGCGAAGGCAGCTATTTATATGACACCGCAGGCAAGCGTTATCTCGACTTCACCAGTGGCATTGGCGTAACCAATACTGGTCATGCCCACCCACGTATTGTCAAAGCCATTCAAGATCAAGCCGCAAAACTCATTCACGGCCAAATTGGCGTTGGTAAGGCCCAATGTGTGCTTGACCTAACCGATGAATTGATGACTGTTTTGCCAAAACAACTTGACATGTTTCATTTTGGCAATAGCGGGGCCGAGGCAGTTGAGGCGGCGGTGAAACTGGCCAAACAAGTGACAGGACGCACCAACATTATTGCATTTGAAGGCTCATTTCATGGACGCACCCACATGACAATGGCGATGACCAAGAGCAAGACCAGCTACAGTGTCAAATATCAGCCCTTGCCTTCAGGTGTGTTTAGCAATCCTTATGCCCATTGTTACCACTGCCCCATTTCTAAGCGCACCATGAGCGACCAAGCCCGCGCCGAATTGAGCGCCAGTTGCCCCGATGATGGTGGGGCGTGTTGTGGTTGGCCACTCGAACAATTGCACTTTTTGCTCAAGACCCAATCGGCCCCTAGTGAAACCGCTGCCATTGTGGTTGAGCCATTGTTGGGTGAAGGTGGCTATGTGGCCCCACCGGCTAGCTTTTTGCGCGGGCTACGTGAGATTTGCGATCATTATGGCATTTTGTTGGTGTTTGATGAAATTCAGACCGGTTTTGGTCGCACCGGCAAATGGTTTGCGATGGAACATTATGATGTGTTGCCCGATGTCGTAATTATGGCCAAAGGTTTGGCTTCAGGTATGCCCATCAGCGGCATCGCTGCCAATCACAAGGTAATGGGCAGTTGGTCGCCCGGCTCACACGGTGGCACTTATGCCCCCAATGTAGTATGTGCCGCTGCTGGTGTTGAGACCATTCGCGTGATGCGTGATGAGAAGATTGTCGAAAATGCGGCAGCACGTGGAGCACAATTGCGCAAAGGCTTGCTCGACCTTAAAAAAGAGTTCGGGCAAATTGGTGATGTGCGCGGCTTGGGCTGCATGATCGGCACTGAATTTGTTAAGCCAGATGGCTCGCCCGATGCTGCCACCATGAATAAGGTCAACCAATATTGCACCGAGCATAATTTGCTCATGCTCACCTGCGGCACTTATGGCAATGTCATCCGCTGGATTCCGCCTTTGGTTGTGACTGAACAACAAATTGATGAATCATTGAAAATTTTTGCAGCAGCTTTGGATTCGGTAGCCTAAAACAAATTTAGAAGTAGCCCCAAAGACATAATGTCAAGATCACGGTATGGCCTTTGCTGGCGTGGGCTATGCCCACGCCAGCAAAAGCCATATCACGATCTCGACGAAAATTTATTTTATTTGTCTCGTTATATTTCATATAACAAAATCGGCGGTTTCAGAACAAAATCGTTGCAAACATGATATCTTTGAAGCCAATATTGTGGCAAAAGTTTTACTTTGTTTGCCACCCCAGCTAAAAATCCATCCTAAGTCTGACCAATTTCGTTGCACTCACGATAGTTTGCATTGCAAGAATACTAGATAGTTGTTTGCTAAAGTAGCTAAGTATTTACGAGCTAATTTAAACCTTTGCAGCAAACAACATGATAATGCCAAATCGCTTGTTTATAAGACAAGAACACCCACTTCACTCGTTGGTGAATGAAGATGATGTCACACGCGCAGCCTATGCCGTTGCCCGTGAATCATTACCACGTTATTCCCATTCAAAAAGCCCACATCATTTTACTTTCCCCCAACTTGCCGCTTGTGTGCTGATCGGCAGCCACTACAGCATGAGCTATCGTGAATTGATGATTTGGTTGAGTCAAAGCGAGCGTGAGCGGGTGCGTCAAATTCTTGAGTTAGGCCGCCGTATTCCCGATGCCAGCACATTATCGCGGGTGGCAAAACGTATGAATGAGCAACTGAATGTGATGGGTGAATCGATGCGCCGCAAGATGATTTTTGGTGAGCGCGATGTCGTTTCAACCGAAACCGATGAATTTTCGGCCCGTAATTAGGCTTGACAATATCATAAAAAACACATACCGATTTCGTTCTGTTGGTGAGGGGAGGGTCACGGCATACCGTGCCCCTCCCCCCACTCATTTGAACCGTAAACATTATTTTGAAAATCGTGGTGAGATAATCCTCACCCAATGAGAACACTTGTTTCACTGGATATTGAAACCACAGGCATCGATGCAGAACGCGATGCGATTCTTGAAATTGGCGTGGTAAAGTTTTGTGGCAATGAGATCATCGAAGAATGGTCGTCTATTGTTAACCCCAATCGCGATATCCCCCCTAAAATTACCGAGCTAACAGGCATTACCGCTGAAATGGTGCGCACCGAAGGCATTGGGCTGTGGGATGCGCTGCGCGAAACCCAACGGGTGGTTGGCAGCGCCCCCATCATTGGGCATAATATTCAGTTTGATCTGGCTTTTTTACGCAAACAGCGCCTTTTTACCACGAACGACAGCATCGACACTTTTGAATTGGCGAGCATCTTAGTGCCGCACGCGGGGCGTTATTCACTTTCATCATTGGGCAAGGCCTTGGGTATTGATATCGGTGATTCACACCGAGCGTTGGATGACGCGCGCACGGCTTTTCATCTTTATGCCAAAATATTTGAGCGGGCGGTTGAACTGCCAAATGATGTGCTAGAAGAAATTACCCGCCATGCCGAAAAATTGGCGTGGCCGTTGGCAAATTTTTGGCGCGAGGCGATCGAGGCACAATCGCGTGGGGTGTTTTCGACCACACTTGGGGCGCAATTTAAACGAGTTCAGGGGCAAAGGACCTCAGTCTCACCTGCCGTGCAATTGCGGCGACAAGCTTTGCGCAACGCTAAATCGCTTAAACCAAATGAGACGATGGTGGCGTTGAATGTGGATGAGGTAGCGCAAGTGTTATCGCCGGGTGGGGCTTTTTCGCAAATGTTACCCAGTTTTGAAGCACGCACGCAGCAAGTTGAGATGATGCGCAAAGTGACCCAAGCTTTTAATGATGGCGATAAGTTTTTGATTGAGGCGGGAACCGGCACGGGTAAAAGCTTGGCTTATCTTATTCCATCGATGTTATGGGCGCGGCAAAATGGCGAGCGTGTTGTCATTAGCACCAACACCATTAACCTACAAGAACAATTGGCCGACAAAGATGTGCCGATGGTGATTGAGGCGCTTAAGGGCAAATTTTTGCCAGCAAGCGCCAATTCTGCCGATGATGATGCCCCCGGGTCAGACAATTTGATGGGTGGGGCTGAACTGCGGGCAGCGGTGATGAAAGGCAAGGGTCGCTATGTTTGTCAGCAACGGGTGCTTGATTTGCGCAAGGCTGGCCCACGCACGCTAGATGAAGCGCGATTGTTGACCAAAATTTTGATCTGGTTGCCAAGCACAGTGACAGGTGACGCAGACGAATTATTTTTTCCGGCACCGGGCGAACGCGCCGTATTTTCGCATTTGTCGGCCCAAAGCCCAGCTTGTAATACCAATACATGCAGCGCCAGCGATTGCTTTTTTTATCAGGCGCGGCGTTTGGCCGAAAGTGCACATGTGGTGATTGTGAATCATGCCTTGTTGTTGGCCGATATTGCGGTTGAAAACCGTGCTTTGCCTGAGTATAACTATTTGGTGCTAGATGAAGGGCATCATATGGAGGCCGCTGCCACCGATTCACTAACCTATACGATGGATCGCGATACGATGCTGCGCGAATTTGATGATTTGGCGCGGCCTGCCGGTGGGCGCGGCAAACCCAGTGGCTTGTTGCCCGAAATTGCCGGGCGCTGCAAACAAGCCTTGCCAGTACAAGATAGCGCCAAGGTCGAACATGCGTGCAATTTGATCGGGGATCAGGTGCAACGGGCCGCCAATGGATTAGAGGTGTTTTTTGCCCAAGCTGCCGACTTTTTGAGTAATTTATTGACCGCCGATGCGGGTGATTATGCCCAAAAATTGCGCATCACCCGTGCCACGCGCAATTCGGGTGGTTGGCCGCGGGTTGAATTGGCTTTTGATAATTTCTATAAAGAGCTGACCATTATTGTTAAGAGCTTGAATGCTTTGATGGTGGCGCTGAATGAAGAGGCCGAAAATATTGATGGGTTTGAATTGCAATTGGCGCGTATGACGGGCATGATTCGCTTTTTTACTGAGGCCAGCGAGCAATTACATCATTTGATCTTGAAACCGAGCGATGATCGTATTTATTGGGCCGAGGTCGAGGCCACGCGCTATGGGCGTGGCAGCATTGGCAGCCGTATTCGTGCGCCCGGCTCGGCAACAGCAGCAGTAAATAATGCACGGGTACGCTTATTTACCGCGCCGTTGCACATTGGCCCGCTGATGTTGGAGCAAGTGTGGAAGAAAAAGAAAAGCGTGGTGTTGACCAGCGCCACTATGCGCACAGCAACGGCGATGACGCGCAACCAACCTACGTTTGATTACATTCAAAACCGCTTAAGCGCCCACGATACCGATACGTTAGCGGTCGGGTCGCCATTCGACTATAAAACATCGGCCTTGGTGTATGTGGTCAGCGATATGCCCGAACCCAATCAGGCTGGGTATCAACCGGCGCTTGAGCGGGCGCTCATTGAGTTGTTTCGGGCTTCGCAGGGGCGCGGCATGGCCTTGTTTACCAGCCATTCGGCCCTTAAAATGACGGGCAAGGTAATTGGCCCTGAATTACAAAAATATGGTATTACGGTCTTTGAGCAATCCGAGGGCACATCACGCCGCGCTTTGCTCGAGCAATTTCGGGCTGCCGAGAAAGGTGTGTTGCTCGGAACCCGTAGTTTTTGGGAGGGTGTCGATGTGCAGGGCGAACAACTGAGTGCCCTTGCCATTTGCAAACTGCCCTTTGATGTGCCGACTGATCCGATTATTGCAGCCCGTTCAGAAACCTTCCAAGATTCGTTTAATGAATATTCCATTCCCGAAACAGTGTTGCGTTTTCGGCAAGGCTTTGGGCGTTTGATTCGTAGCAAGACCGATCGTGGTGTTGTGGCGGTATTGGATCGACGCGTTATTAGCAAAGGTTATGGCGCGGCATTTTTAAATGCTTTGCCCAGCCCCACCATTCGGCGCGGGCCCACCACAGCTTTGGCGCAACATGTGGCTGAATGGTTAAAACCGCCGGCGGGTTAATTCGCCGTTTTCACAATAAACAAGCGCGTTTTGAAAATACGTAATGCCGAAATCACTATCCCTTTATGCCCTACGGAAATAAAGGGATAGTAATTTCGGCGAAAACTTGTTTTACCATTGTTTGATATAGCGAGATCTTGGGATCAGATTTTTTTCAAAAATATTACTTGACCTTTCAAATCTTCTGCTTGCAAGGTGTCACATATTTGTTTTAATGCGTTAATAATCTGGCCCGTTGTTAGTTTATGTTGCGGTGTATATGCAATTCCAGCGTGTTGAATTGTGTTATTTGCTATCTTTAAAAAATCATCATCTTTTGTAACTAATACTCTGCCAGATTGGGTCGCATGAATTAGTTGGTCTTCGTCAACGCTAGCGATAAGCTTTTGTTCTGGTGTTGTAGTTACATCAATTCCAAATAATCGCAGGCCTTTAGCAACAGCGGATTCAATGTTTTCGTCAAGATGAAACTTGATTTTGTCGCCCATATGTGCGTTTCACCTAGTTTGTTTTGAACACATCCTTAAATTTTTGAGGTTGTGCGTCGTATCCTTCTTGCCAAGCCTTATCTGCCTGTGAAATTTGTTCGTCTATTTCTCTTTGGTTATCGTAATAATAAGCAAGTGCAGCATATATTTGAGCGGGCAATAAATCAAACTCAGATGAAATTACGTCTATTGTTTTCTTTTCTCTGATGTGCCATATAACAATATCTGAGACTGTGATGCGCCGACCCGAAATACGTGGTTTACCAGATCTTATCCCCTTTGTTTTTGCAATGTGATAGTTGTAGGATTTGATGGGGTTAGTAATCAAGCTGATGATTTTTGGGCTTTTTGCTTGTTTTGTGATTACTGTCATACAAATAGTATCCTATATGAGATTTTTCGGATGTCAAACTTTCGTTTATTATGTGATGCGGCTGATGTGCATCATGCGCTGCATCGCGGTGATATTGCTGAGCACAGCCAATAGCCATACCATAATGACCGCCGCAAATGGAAACACGCCGCTGGCGAACAAACCGACTGCCAATAATACAAAGCGCCCAAAACGGCTAAATAAGCCGACTTCGCCATTTAACCCCAAAGACTCGGCTTTGGCGCGGCAATAACTCACCATAATTGAGCCGACGACCGCAAAAAAAGTCATGAGCACCGAGATATGGTCATTTAAACTTAAAAAATACCATGCCAAGCCAAGCAACAAAGCCGATTCGGCATAGCGGTCGAGGGTTGAATCCCAAAATGCGCCAAATTTGCCTTGGGTGCCAGTTTTGCGGGCCAATGGGCCATCAAGGCCGTCCAGTGGCATCGCTAGGCACGTCATCACAAACCCACCCCACGCCAAATAACTATTGGCAATGAGCAAACCAGCGACACAATTGAGTACCAACCCGATAAACGTGAGGGTATTTGGGTTAAAGCGCCAACGAGCCAATACGCTCACAATGGGATCGACAATAAATTGAAGACGGGGGCGTAAAAAAGGTTCCATAAGCTATTAAAGTGTATCGGCATTCAAGTGACGTGTTCAGATAAAGTATCCATCAAAACACACAATCGCATTATAATTCCTAAGCAAATGTTGATGTATGTCGAGCCAAATTGAAGATCATGCGTTAGATGAAGGGTACTGGCGAACATTATTACAAGATGTTGATCGTGCAACGAGCCGCTCCTACCTCCATACGCCACCACCTCACCCGCCTGCGTTATGGGAGCATGAACCAACTTATTATGCCGCGAATGTTGATCAACGGGATGAAGAAGATACACTGGCCTTAAAAAAGATGGCGAAACCCTTAACAACACAAGACTTGTTGGTGCAGTTGCGTGTTGGCGATATTAAGTTGGGTCGGGTGAATAAGGTAACAGCCTTTGGGGCTTTTGTCGATTTGGGTGGCTATGACGGCTTGGTTCATGTCAGTGAATTATCATGGCGACGTATTGAACACCCACGCGATACTGTAACGCTAAAACAGCGCGTGCAGGTGTATGTAATGAGTGTTGATATACAAACACAACGAGTGGCACTTAGCCTTAAACGCACCAAACCCGACCCCTGGGTTGGCATTGAACAACGCTATAAACCCGGTCAAGCGGTAAGTGGGCTGGTAGCAAATATTGTCGATTACGGTGCATTTGTGCAGGTCGAAGAAGATTTAGAGGGGTTGATTCACGCGAGTGAATTAGGTGAGGGTAATTTTTTGCACCCGCGCAGTGTTTTAAAGTTTGGCGAACGTGTGAATGCCTATGTTTTAAATGCCGATGCCACGACACGGCGGTTGGCACTCACGCTAAAATTTACGCTTAAATAACTTTAGCGGGTTGCTAATGGTGTAAAAGTTTTATGATTTATGAGTCATTTCAATCTTTCACCATTGACCATAAATCTTAAGCCATCTTGCGACGGTGGCCGATGATGAAAAATAATCGCGAGCAAGCTGTACGCCGACCTGACTGAGAAGCGCTTGCGTTGCGGGCGAAGCACGAAGTTGGCGAATAGCGGCAGCTAAAGCATCAACGTCACATGGGGTGACGATGGCAGCATCGGCAGCAGCCATCGCCCCACTTACAGCGGCTTGATCGGTAATGATGACAGGTAAACCCGCTGCCATCGCCTCAACCGGCGCGATGCCAAAATTCTCACTGTATGACGACAACACAAACGCATCGGCCTCGCCAAATAATTCCTGTTTGCGGGTTTCGTCAGCAAAACCAGCCCAAACAATTTGCTCGGCTATGCCTAATTCGGCCGCCAATGTTTTTAAGGTTGTTACATAATTGGCCTCGCCGCTGCCCGCGATAGTCAATCTTACCAACACATTATCGCGCTGCAATTGCGCCAACGCCCGAAACAATAAATCTAGCCCCTTCTTGGGGTCAATCCGCGCCAAAAACAACAATTTGAACGCCTGATCAACCTGCAGATGGTTGCTTGTCGTTCGCGGCGTAGCCATCTGCAAATCTAAGCAATAAGGCACAATTTCGCTACGGCGAATGGCAGCCCAGCCTGATGACTCGCGGCGCTCCATCTCAGTGGTGAAATGCACAAGTGATGCCTGTTGCAAATTTGGCCCGACCAAGGTTTTCACAAACCAGCGTTTTAATAATGAGCGCCGTTGCGTCATGCCATAGTTGCATAAAATGCCGTGCGGTGTTATTACATAAGGCACACGGGCGCGGCGTGCCGCCTGCGCTGGTAAATCGCTGGCAAAACTAAACACCCCATGTAAATGACAGACATCAAACTCATGCACATGTGCATTTACCCAGCCAAGTAATGGCGCACTGATGCTATAAGCACGCGTTTGGCGCGAAAAATAAATTGTGCGGTACCCTTCGTTTTTTAGCTGGTTTAATGGCACATTTAACCGCCCATTCGGGCCATCGTCATCCGTCGTCGCTAAAGTCACATCAATGCCCGCCGCTGCTAATAACCGGCACATGTCAAGCGCGGCGCGGCTCATGCCGCCACGCTGTGGCCCAATCGAAGGGATGATATGTAAAACCCGCATCTTTTTTAATTACGAATTGATAATTCACAATTCGTAATTTGTAATTCGTAATTCGTAATTCGTAATTCCTAGTATATTGTAGGGGTGAATGCATCACGTTTTGTTGCGATTTGGTCAATTTTTGTAGCGCTTGGGCTTTATGCCTTTTTTTATGCGCGGGGCTACGATGACCCCTATATTACTTATCATTACGCCGCTAATCTTGCGCGGGGCGATGGGTTTGTATTCAATATTGGCGAACATTTGCTCAGCACCACCACCCCGCTTTACACGCTATTATTAGCATTGGCTGGTTTTGTTGGATTCGATATTCCACTGGTCAGCACCGCCCTAGGTTGCCTGAGTTTGGCAGTGGGGGGCTGGGTGTTTTGGCAATTAGGACAGCATTGGCACACTCAAACGGCTGGCTGGGTTGGCTTATTGCTTTACCCATTGCATCCCTTACTTACAGTCACACTCAGTAATGAAACCGCATTATGCCTGACGCTTGGGCTATTAGGTTTGTTATTGACGGTGCGCAAACAAATGGCGCAGGCCGCCATTGTGCTGGCCCTTGCCACCCTTGCCCGTCACGATGCCGTCATTATTGCAGCCCTATGCGCCAGCTATCATTTTGGGTTTAAGGTTTGGAGGCTTGATTTTTGGAAACATCGGCAGCTTATTGTGTTTTGCTTGCTTTATGGCGGTTTATTATTGCCTTGGTTTGGCTTTGCATGGGGGTATTTTGGCGCCCCCATGCCGATTACGCTGATGGTAAAACAACAACAAGGCAAAATGGCGATCAGCCAACTTTTTTTAGCTGGTTTTCGTGATTACGCCAGTTATCATTGGACCTACCCAACTTATTTTTCACACAGTGTCACATTGGTCATCGGTCTTGTGGCCGCCTTTTGGCGGCGCTCACCCTGGCTATGGTTAGTCGCGTGGTCAGGGTTATATGCCTTGGCTTATAGTTTATTGCAAGTGCCGGGTTATTTTTGGTATTTTGGCCCTGTTGTGCCCGGGGTGGTGGCGTTAATGGCTGTTGGAGCAGAATTTATTGCTCAGCGCTTCGTAGTATTAACCCAGCATAAGTCACGAGTCTCGAGTCCCAAATCTTTCATCCTTCATCCTTCATCCTTCACCCTTCTCTTTGTCTTGCTCCTTTGGCTGCCTCAAGTGCGGTCAACGATGCAGTTAAAAGATTTAAATGATAATCGGCTGGGCTTATATCAAAAAACCGGTGAATGGCTGCGTGCCAATACACCACCAACTGCCAGCGTCGGCACGCTTGAAGTTGGCATTATTGGCTATTTTGCACAACGCCGTTTGGTCGATTTTGCAGGGTTGCTACAACCCGATGTGGCGCAGCAAATGCAATCAAACAGCACTTATGACGACTTGGCGTTGTGGGCGTGGGATCGCTATCAACCTGACTATTTGGCGATGTTTGAAGGCGGCTTTCAGCCCATTCGCCAAAGCCAACGTTTTAAAACCATGTGTCGTGAGGTTGCGACAATTACCGACCCCGCGCACCCCTCAAAGATGCAAATTTATCAGTGTTGATTGGTTGAATGGTTGATTCATAAGTCACGAGTCACCAATCAACCAATCAACTATTTAACTATTTAACCACTCAACCCACTACGCAGTAATCATCCGTTTTTTTACGTATCGCAAAGCGCCTATTTATATGAGAGTAAAATAAGCCGCTGAAAATCTAAAGGACTCACAACTGAAAATGGCGACACTTTTTCCATTCACCGCAATTGTTGGTCAAGACCGCATGAAACGTGCGTTGATCTTGAATGCGATCTATCCACAAATTGGTGGCGTGCTTATTCGCGGCGAACGCGGCACCGCTAAAAGTACAGCAGCCCGCGCCCTTGCGGCGTTGCTGCCCGAAATCGAGGTTATTGAAGGCGATGCCTTTTCTTGTGACCCAGCCCAACCGGGCGCTTGGTCCGAGGATTTAAAAACCCGTGCCGCACGTGGCGATGAATTTAAGACTGTCAAGCGCCAAACACGCTTTGTCAATTTGCCCGTTAGCGCCACCGAAGACCGCGTCGTCGGGACTTTGGATATTGAAAAAGCCATTCAAAAAGGCGAGAAACACTTTGAACCCGGTGTATTGGCTGCCGCCAACCGCGGCGTGCTATATGTGGACGAAGTGAACTTGCTAGACGATCACGTGGTGGACTTGTTACTCGACGTGGCGGCGATGGGTGTTAACACGGTTGAACGCGAAGGCATCAGCTTTCGGCATCCGGCCCGTTTCGTGTTCATCGGCTCAATGAACCCCGAAGAAGGCGACTTGCGCCCACAATTGCTCGATCGTTTCGCTTTGTGTGTCGATATTGTTGGCATCAAAGACCCACAATCGCGCATGAAGATTTTGGAGCGCAACTTGCAATTTGAATCGGATGCCCAAAATTTTGCCGAAGAATGGACGAAGTATGAATTGGCCTTGCGCGAAGAAATTGCCGAGGCACGGCTTATTTTGCCCGATGTTAAATATAGCACCCGCGACTTAGCCATGATCGCCAATTTGATGGCGACGATGGGTGTTGATGGTCACCGCGCCGATATTGTGATTTTGCGGGCCGCCCGCGCCCACGCCGCATTTATGAAGCGCACCAACATCACCGAGCAAGACATTTTGCTGGCGGCTGAATTGGCCCTGCCGCACCGCATGAAGCGCCACCCCTTCCACGATAGTGAGCAAGCGATGGCGATGATGAGTGAAAAGCTGCAACAGATTGAATCGCAAATGGAGCAGCAGCAAATGAGCGAGCAAAAGCCACAAGATGGTAAGCCGCAAAATGCACAAGCAAAAAAAGTGAACAGGGGCTAGACCAAAACCAAGAATCTCCGCTCAGCCCCACGGAGCCGATGATGCAGAGCGTGCCGCAAGTGCCACAAACCGCACAAGACACGCCCGGCGGTAAAAATACCGAAGTTGGGTCGGTGTTTAATGCGCGTAAATTAAACACCCCACTCGACAAACTGACCCGCAATACGGCCGGGCGGCGAAGCACAACTCGCACCGAGCGTAAACGCGGCCATTACATCATGTCACGCATGGTGCCGATGGGTGAAAAGGTCAGCGATTTGGCGTTCGATGCCACATTGCGGGCCGCCGCCCCATTTCAACGCACCCGCCGTGCCCGTAATGAACAAATCGAAGATCCAAAGTCCAAGATTCATGATCGCGCCTTCTTGATCGAACGCCCCGACATTCGCAAAAAAGTGCGCGTTAAGCGCGTGTCGAATTTGGTGGTGTTTGTGGTAGATGCTTCGTGGAGCATGGCGGTGGCCGAGCGTATGGCGGCCACCAAAGGCGCGATTATGTCGTTGCTCACCGATGCCTATCAACGCCGCGACCGCGTCGGCTTGATCGTGTTTCAAAAAAACATGGCCACGTTGGTGCTGCCGCCGACCGGTTCGGTTGAATTGGCCAAGACAGCCTTGTCAAACATCCCTGTTGGTGGCAAAACGCCGCTTACGGCAGGGTTAGCGCTGGCCCATCGCGTCATCACCCGCGAAAAGTTGGCACACCCAGAGATTTTGCCTTTGCTCATCATCCTCACCGACGGCGCGGGCAATGTCAGCATGAGCCATTTGCCGCCCATGCTCGAAGCCCACCGCATGGCTGACATGATTGCTGAAGAAAAAATTCGCTCAGTGGTAATTAACATGGAACACGCGGCATTTGATCAAGGCCTCGCCAAGAAATTGGCTGACCATCTTGAATGTGCGTGTCTGTCGATCTCAGACCTGCGGGCTGAATCGCTCTACCGAGTGGTTAAAACAGCGTTATAACGTCAATGATCAACCACGAAGGGCGAAGGGTGCGAAGAAATTAGGTTAATTTCTTCGCACCCTTCGCCCTTCGTGGTTGATGTTAAAAAACTAGCTTGGGCGGGTTGCCAAGGCATGGCGAATGAGCGCCAAAGTCTGCTCACGCTCAACCCCAACGATGGGCAACCGTGGCGGGCGCACGCGCTCACTGCCCATATTGACTTCTTGTTGGGTCAGCTTAATCAACTGCACAAATTTGCCAACGGTGTCGAGACGCAACAACGGCAAAAACCAACGGTAAAGCGGCCAAGCTTTGGCATATTCGCCATTAACCGCCATCTCAAACATATCGACTGATTCCTTCGGGAAAGCATTAACAAGCCCAGCTACCCAACCGGTTACGCCCATGCTGGTGCCCTCAACAATCGCATCATCTACCCCCATCAGCAGCGCCATACGGTCGCCCAATAATTCACGAATGGCGGCACAACGGCGCACATCGGTGCTCGATTCTTTGATGGCGTTGAAATTTGGCTGTTCATTCGCCAATTCAAGCACATTTTGTGGCGTAAAGTCGGTGCCATAGGCAGGTGGGTTGTTATATAACATGCACGATAGTGGGGTGGCTTGCATGACAGCGGCGACATGCGCCTTCATTTCGCGCCAATCGCCTTTATAGACGTAAGGCGGCAGCACCATCAAACCCTGACAACCGGCTTCATAGGCTGCCTTGGCTTGGGCAACCGCTTCGGCGGTGCTGAGGGCGGCAATGGAAGCCACTACGGGCACTTGCAAATGGGTGGATAAATTATGCCAAATGGCTGTTTTTTCGGCGGCAGTCAGGGTTGCACCTTCACCAAGTGAGCCGGGGGCAACAATGGCGGTGCAGCCAGCGTCTACCATCCATTGGGCATGCTGGGTCATAAACACATGGTCAATATTCAAATCAGCGTCAAACGGGGTGGTAATTGCGGGCATAACGCCCTTCCAAATAATGCTCATGGCGCAATATTGTATGCTATTTGCCACTACATCAAGCGTTTTAGCGAGAAGAGAGTTAAAATTCAAGCTATAGCAAGAAAAAGTAAAAGTTGAGGAAATGCCGATTTTGCCATCCCTTCTCAGGCGAAACGTGAGAAGGGATGGCAAAATCGGCGAGACCACATTTTTATGTCTTTATTTAGAATCACAAAAATAAAACCTGCCTAATGTCTAACGCAATTTTCCTTCCCCGACCCGATGGCTCAATTCAAAATTATGTACTTGGCGAACCCAAAAACTATGGCGTGCCCAGCAGCAAATTTAACAGCCGAATTGCATTTGCGGCGGCCCATGTGGTCGCCGACCCAAATGCTGACCATGCCGACAAAACCCGCCCCGCCCAAGTTGATTGGGATAAGACGATGGCTTATCGCCGACATTTATGGTCATATGGCTTTACCGTCGCCGAGGCGATGGACACCTCGCAACGTGGCATGGGGCTAGATTGGGCCAGCAGCCAAGAATTGATTCGCCGCAGCATTGCCGAAGCCAAGACTGTCAATGGCACGGTGTTTAGCGGCGCAGGCACAGATCACATTAGCCCCAGCCCAGACCGCACTTTGAACGAGGTGATTGAGGCTTATGAGCACCAAATTAGCATGATTGAAGGCATGGGCGGGCGCATGATTTTGATGGCGAGCCGTGCCTTGGCGGCCTGTGCAAAATCGCCCGACGATTATGCCACCGTTTACAGCCGTGTGTTGTCGCAGGTGCGTGAGCCGGTCATCATTCATTGGTTGGGCGATATGTTTGACCCGCAATTAGCCGGTTATTGGGGATCGCGTGATTTGGATGTGGCGATGTCGAGTTGTTTGGCGGTATTAAAGGCCAATGCCAGCAAAATTGATGGCATCAAAATTTCGTTGTTAAATGCGCAGCGTGAAGTCGATATGCGCCGCAAATTGCCGGCTGGAATAAAAATGTATACCGGCGATGATTTTAATTACCCCGCTTTAATTAAGGGCGATAAACTGGGTTATAGCCACGCTTTGCTTGGCATTTTTGATGCCATTGCGCCTGCGGCTGCGGCTGCCTTTCATGCGCTTGATGCGGGTGATATGGCGCGTTATGACGCGATTTTTGAGCCAACCATTGCTTTGTCGCGGCATATTTTCCAAGCGCCCACCTATTATTACAAAACCGGCATCACTTTTTTGGCTTATTTAAATGGACATCAAGATCATTTTAAGATGGTAGGCCAACAAGAAACTGCCCGCTCGCGTGAGCATTTGGTGCAGCTTTTTATTTTAGCTGATCAAGCCGGTTTGCTGCGTGACCCTGAATTAGCTGTGGCGCGAATGCGTGAAGCAGGAATTGGGGCTTAAAGTGACTCGTGGCTCATGAGTCACTTTAAGCCCCAATCTCCAATCCCTAATCCTTAATCCCCAATCCCAATCCCCCCAAATATGACAACCCTAAAAACTGCCGAAGACCTTGTGGCATTGCCTTATGTGCCACCCACCCATCGCATTGCCTATGGCCCTGATTCAGAGCAATTTGGCGATCTATATTTGCCAGACTCGTCAACTCAGGACGATGCCTTGCTGACTGTGGTGATCGCCATTCATGGCGGATGTTGGCGAGCACGGTATACGCTCGACCATCTTAGCCCATTTTGTGCGGCATTGGCCGCCAAAGGTATAGCGGTGTGGAGTATTGAGTATCGGCGGGTGGGTAATGGCGGTGGCTGGCCTAACACATTTTTAGATGTGGGTCACGCTGCCGACAAATTGCGCGAGATTGCGCCAACCTATAAGTTAGACCTTAACCGTGTGGTGGCGGCGGGGCATTCGGCGGGCGGGCATTTGGTATTGTGGCTGGCGGGTCGGGCTTGTTTGCCCGCATCTAGCCCAGCTTATATCGCCGATGCGCTCAAATTACGTGGCGTGGCTGCACTGGCGGCTGTCGTCGATCTCGCAGATTCGATTGTGTGTGATATTTGTGGTGGCAATGCTACAAACCTGATGTTTGGTAATCCTGTTGATCAAGCCAGTGCCTATGCCCAAGCATCGCCCATTCACCTGCTGCCGACCGGTGTGCCCAGCATCAATGTGGCTGGGCAATATGATGACACCGTGCCACCAACCCATACCCGCCCCTATGTTGAGCAGGCGCAGAAACTAGGCGACCGCGCCGAATGGATGCAGGTAAATGATGTTGGGCATTATGAATTGGTGATGCCAAACTCAAGCGCATTTGCGTCGGTATGGGCGGCAATATCGTCATTACTCTAAGTCACGTGGTATCCTCAAACCTTGAACCCATGAAAATCACCCCAGAAAGTTTATGCGAGCTGATTACGCTCAATGACCCACGCATCTCACCCGACGGCAATTATGTGGCTTTTGTGCGCAATAGTGTTGATCGCGCCAACAACCGTTATCACAATCGGATTTGGTTAAAAGATTTAAAAAGCGACGAGCCAGCACGCCCCCTCACCAGTGGCACAAAAGACAGCTCGCCGCGTTGGTCTGAAGATGGCGCGATGTTGGGCTTCATTTCAGGCCGCGATGACAAGCCCCAAGTATTCGTGTTGCCCATTCGCGCCCTCGGCGGTGAGGCTCGCGCCATTACCAGCCATGTCAATGGCGTGCAGTCGTTTGAATGGTCGCCGGATGGCAAACGAATTGCCTTTGTGAGCGCCGTGCGCCCCGACGAGCGGGCTGCCGAAGATGCACCAGCCGCCCCAAGCCCGGCCAAAACAGCATGGGATGCCAAGCGCGACAAAGAACAGCGTCAGCACGATGATGAATTGCGCTTTGACCCGCGTGTGCTTAATAAAATGCCTTATCGCAGCGGCACTACTTATTTTGAAGAACGTACCCGCCATGTTTATGTGCAAGACGTGCCTGCCAGTTTTGCCGAACCTAGCCCAAGCAAGGCGCTACGGCTGACCGACGGTGATTTAAATTTTGCTCAGCCAACTTGGTCGCGTGATGGTCAAACCCTGTTTAGCAATGCCCTGCGTGACCCAGCCCAAGGCGAGTTGTTTTTGTTTGCCGATGTTGTTAAATTGAATGCCAGCCAACGCGCCGAGCCGGTGCGGATGCAGTTTAAGGGCTTTACTTCATCTAGTCCCTTGCCTTCGCCCGATGGCAAATGGTTGGCGATGCAACACGCCAGCGAAGATGAATTTGCCTATCGCAACCCCGAAATCGTCGTTGCGCCAATTGGCACAAATGGCGACTTGAGCGCAACCCAAGACCTAACCAAACCAACCGATCGCGGGAACGGCGGCATGGTATGGAGCGCCGATAGCCAATTTGTATACTTTAGTTTGCACGATCACGGGCATACTAATTTGCATCGGGCCAAAATTGGCACACAGGTCATTGAGCCGCTCACTAACGGCAACGATGAACTGGTGTCGTTTGATGTGGCTGACGATGGCCGAATTGTGGCGGTGTTAAATGCGGCAGACGACATCGGTAAATTGGTGCTGCGCGAAACCGATGGCAGCCTGCGCACCATTTACCAGCCGAATGCCAAATTTATGGCCGAGCACAGTGTTTGTGGCATCGAAGAATTAAATTATATGAATGGGGATGTGGCGGTGCAGGGCTGGATCATTAAACCGCCTAATTTTGACCCCAGCCAGAAATACCCGCTTATTGTGCAAATGCATGGCGGCCCACATGTGATGTGGGGACCAAGCGTGGCTGGCACGTGGCACGAATTTCAGGCAATGGCAAACGCGGGTTATGTGGTGTTTTATTGCAACCCACGCGGCTCAGATGGTTATGGCGATGACTTTTGGCTGGCGTGTCGCGGCAATTGGGGGCCGGGGCCAATGAGTGATGTGATCACTGGGCTAGATTTGGTGGTTTCACAAGGTTACATCGACCCCAAACGTTTGTGTGTGACCGGCGGCAGCTATGCTGGTTATTTAACCACGTGGATGATTGCCCATGACCAACGCTTTGCGGCGGCGTGCTCACAACGCGGTGTTTATAACTTGTTGTCGATGCGTAACACCACCGATATCCCTTGGTTTTGTGACCGCGAAGCGGGTGGCATTAGCCCTTGGCAAAACCCCGACCGGCTATGGCAAACCTCGCCAATTGCACACGTTGCCAATATGCACACCCCTTTGCTGATTGAACACAGCGAACAAGATTATCGCGTGCCCATTGAGCAAGCTGAACAGTTGTTTCAAGCCTTAAAACTGTTGCGCCGCACGGTTGAATTGGTGCGTTGGCCGCGTGAGGGGCATGAGATCTCACGTGCTGGTGAGCCAAACCATCGTATCGATCGCATTCGGCGTATCATTGCGTGGTTTGATCAGTATGCCTCATAAGCTTTGAGCTTTGAGCCATGAGCCATGATCTTTGCGCAAAGAATCCAGATTTTCATGACTCAAAGCTCACGAGTCACGAGTCATGATTCACAACTCATGGCTCAAAGCTCATGGCTCATGGCTCATAGCTCAAAGCTCATGGCTCATAGCTCAAAGCTCATGGCTCATAGCTCAAAGCTCATGGCTCAAAGCTCATGGCTCATGGCTCAAAGCTCATGGCTCATGGCTTTATAATTCAACACGATGAAAAATACCAAGCTGTATAACGCCGCACAAGGGCAGCGAAATGAAGTTAAACAATTCATCAAGTTCGCCATTGTCGGTGGTAGCGGGTTAATCATCGATTATTTGGTGTTAAATGTGCTGCGGCACATAGTGCAAACCAGTTCACAAATTGCTGTCACAGGCGGTTTTGTGGTGGCAGCTCTCAGCAATTTTTATTGGAACCGCAATTGGGTTTACCCACAATCGCGCAAAATAAAAAAACGCAAACAATTGCCCACTTTTTTAGCGGTTAATTTTGTTGGCTTGCTTATCAACTTGCTGGTAGTGTATTTTGTCGAAACACCAATGACCAGTTTGATGTCTGGCCTTGTTAATGCCATCGGGCTAAATCGTGGCGGCACATTTTTGGGGTTAAACACAACCAAAGCCATTGCGGCTATTATTGTGATGGCTTGGAACTTTATTGTGAATCGTTTGGTGACTTTTCGTGGTGCAACCGGTGCCCCCCCGCCCGCACCTCCCGAAGAAACGATTGAAAGTGTTTTGTAACGAGCGTTTGATCTTGGCAAACATCACGATTGATATTACGTCTGCGGTGCATCAAAGCGCCGGTATTGGGCGCTTAACCCGCGAAACGGTACGAGCACTGTTAAAACATCAGCCCAATCATCATTTGCACCTGTTTTGTATGGGGCCGTCAGAAAATTTAGAATTTAGAATTGAAAATGCAAAATTAGAATCGCCCAATTTTGCATTTTCAATTCTAAATTCTAAATTTACAGATCGTTGGTTACATCGGTTATGGTTTAAGGCCAATGTGCCTGTGCCGGTGGAATTGTTGGGTGCAAAGCGGTGCGATTTATATCACGCTACCGATTTTGTGCTGCCGCCAACTTTGCCGCAAACCAAAACAGTGCTAACCGTGCATGATTTAACCTTTGAGCGCGACCCCGATTCAGCCGTGCCCTCACTGCTGAAATTTTTGCGGCGGGTCGTGCCACAATCGGCCAAACGGGCCGATCACATCATCGCCGATTCATTTGCCACTGCCCGCGATCTAACCGAGCTTTATGCCATCGCCCCCGAAAAAATCACTACCATTCATAGCGGGGTTGATGGACGATTTTGCGCACAAGATGATTTGCAAATGCCAAACGCAAATGCCAAATTACGCGAAAAATATAACATCGGAGATGCCCCCTTTATCTTAACCGTCGGCACCATGCAACGCCGCAAAAACCACCTTGGCCTTGTGCGAGCATTTGCCAAATTTTGCGCCCAGCCACATTTCTCTCAATCATCACTCGCGCCAAATTTAGTTATTGCGGGGGGCAAAGGCTGGCTCTATGATGAAGTGTTAGATGAAGTCAAAAAACTGGGGTTAAGCGAGCGGGTTAAATTTATTGGTTTTGTCGATGATGCTGACCTGCCCGATTTATACCGCGCCGCTGCGGTGTTTGCCTTTCCATCATTTTACGAGGGGTTTGGGTTGCCGCTACTCGAGGCAATGGCCTGTGGCGTACCAGTCGTGTCCTCTAATGCATCATCATTGCCCGAAGTAATGGGTGAGGTGGGCTTACAAATTGCCCCAACTGATACCGAAGGCTGGGCTGCCGCTTTGGCACATGCGCTTTACAATGAAGCTTGGCGCACCGATTCTATTCGGCGCGGGCTTACCCGTGCCCAACAATTTACATGGGCAAAATCGGCCAAGCAAGTGTTGAAGGTTTACGAACAAGTGCTGGGGTAATTTAAAAAGGCGTAATGCCAAAATCACGATACCCATGTTGTAAAGGGAGTTTTGCTCCCTTTACAACATGGGCATCGTGATTTTGGCGAAATTAGGCTTGGCCTTTTTGAATTTGCTCTTCGGCCACCCAACAAGCGGCAAATTGGCCGGGCTTGAGTTCTTTAAGCTGCGGCTCTTGATGTTTACACTTTTCTACCGCAAATGGGCAGCGGGTATGGAAGCGACACCCGGCTGGGGGGTTGACTGGTGAAGGCACGTCGCCTTGCAAGATCATACGATCGCGCTTGAGCGTGGGGTCGGGCATGGGGATAGCCGACAGCAACGCTTTGGTATAAGGGTGCAGCGGATCGGCGAAAATGCGGTCACGTGGGGCCAATTCCACCAATTTGCCGACATACATCACACCAACGCGGTCGCTAATATGCTCAACTACGGCGAGGTTGTGGGCGATAAACAAATAGGTTAACCCGAAATCCTTCTGTAGGTCTTTGAGCAAGTTAAGCACTTGGGCCTGAATCGACACGTCGAGCGCCGAGACTGGCTCGTCACACACGATGAACTTGGGGCGCAAGGCCAAAGCGCGGGCAATACCAATACGTTGACGTTGACCACCTGAAAACTCGTGGGGGTAACGCTTGGCGTGATAATCTTCCAAACCAACGCGCTTGAGCATCTCCATCACCGCATCGTTGCGTTTGCGGGTGTCGCGCATACCATGCACCAGCAAGCCTTCGCCTACGCTTTCGCCAATTGGCATTCGTGGGTCGAGTGATGAATATGGGTCTTGGAAGATAATTTGCATGTCTTTGCGCAAGGCTTTCATTTCGGTGCCATTAAGCGAAAAGACATCTTTATTATCAAAGGTTACCTTGCCGCTGGTATTGGGGATAAGGCGCAAAATAGTGCGGCCCACTGTGGTTTTGCCACAGCCCGATTCGCCCACTAAACCCAAGGTTTCACCTTTTTTAACTGAGAAGGTAACGCCATCGACCGCTTTTACCTGCGCCACGGTGCGCTGTAACAAACCGCCGCGAATGGGGTAGTGCTTTACTAAATTATCGACGCGCAATAGATCTTCGGCTGTGGTTCCATCCAATGCGCTTGGTTTATTTCCGTTAGTGTTGCTCATTTTCTTAGTGCTTAGTGCTAAGTGCCAAATAAAAATATCGATTTCACATTAACACTTTATGCTTTCTATTGGATTAGTTATATAACCATGTTCGAACCCAGTGACCGGGTTCGACCTCTTTCAAGGGTGGAACTTCATTCAAGCAACGTTCGCGGGCAAGACCTTCGCAAACAGTGCAACGTGGTTCAAACCGACACCCGGGAGGTGGGTTAAGCAAATTGGGCACTGAGCCTTGAATCGTATCGAGCCGCTCGCGCACAACACCAAGCACAGGGATTGAGTTGATTAGACCTTTGGTGTAAGGGTGCATTGGTCTCGCAAACAATGTTCTTACATCTGCCATTTCGACCACTTGCCCTGCATACATGACTACCACGCGCTCGGCCATTTCTGCCACGACCCCAAGGTCATGGGTAATGAGCACAATTGAAGTGCCGGTTTTGTCACGTAATCCACGCATTAGGTCAAGAATTTGAGCCTGAATCGTCACGTCTAACGCTGTGGTCGGTTCATCTGCAATGAGCAACTCTGGTGCACAAGCCAAGGCCATTGCAATCATGACACGTTGGGCTTGACCACCTGAAATTTCGTGGGGGTAAGCGTTGGCGCGTTTTTGCGGCTCTGGAATACCAACCATGCGCAATAACTCGACTGCACGTTCACGACCGGCTTGCTTCCCCATCGATTTGTGAATATTTAACACTTCGGCAATTTGGTCGCCAATCTTAAAAACCGGGTTTAAGCAGGTTGTCGGCTGTTGAAAAATCATCGAGATGCGATTTCCACGAATCTTTGTCATCTCTTTTTCCGACATGTCTAGCAGGTTTTTGCCATCAAACATGATGCGGCCCTCAACTACTTTGCCCGGGGGGGCCACGAGGCGCATAATTGAAAGCGATGTGACGCTTTTGCCACACCCTGATTCACCTACAATTCCAACGGTTTCTCCTTTGCGAACTTGAATATCAATGCCATCTACGGCTTTAACCACACCATCTTCGGTGAAAAAGTGTGTTTTCAAGTTCTGAATGTCGAGCAAAACATCGTTGCTCTTCCCATGATTGTCTGCCATTCGGGTTTTCTTCTCCTCTAATGATTAAAACAATAAATTTAATTGATTAAAAACAAGTTACACAACATCGTATATCTTAACTTATTTTTCAAGTGCTTAGAGCTATTTTTCAATGTAAAAAAGGGCAAAAATAAAATTTGAGGTTTTCCCTCATTTTTTATTCAGCCAAATATCATTATAAAGGGGATTTTGGGCATCTTTATTTATTGATTTTGGGCATCTGATTACGAAGCAGCGAGTGTGAGTATAATCAACTTGCACATTAAAAAGATTGAATATTATCGAAGTTGTCCTAATCGCCCGGATGCGTGGGATGCGCCAAGTTATTGGCGTGGCGGAAGTTGGTGAAATTAGCCCAACACTGTGCCGCAACTGTGATTGTAAGTAAAAAGCGTTCATTGCTCAATGCTTACATAAGTCAGGATGCCGACTTCGATTTATACATTTCATCCTTCTCGTGATCAAGGAGGTGGCCTATGATTAATGCACCCTAAACGGTAGTTTTATTGTATTTTTCAATGCATCAGCGGCCCCCCAGTTTTCTATTAGAAGCTGGGGGTTTTTTGTTATATACCAAGAAGCGTATCTTCTCAATAATTGGGGGAGACCCCAAAAAGATGAAGGGCCTATTTCGCTATCTATCCTCACAAGCTACGCTTGTGAGGATAGATAGCGAAATAGGCAAAATCTTTCATCTACCAATAAAATTACCATGAAAAAAATAATATTAATGAGCACAATGCTGCTTGTGGCTTGTGCTGCGCCTACCCCGCAACCCAATACACCAAAACCAGCGGCATCGCCAACAATTACAATTGTGCCATCCGCCGCACCAACTTCGTTGCCAACAGCCCTATTGGCTACCCCAACGGTTGCACCAACAAGTGTGCCTACGCCCAAACCTGCGCCGCCCAAAATCACTTCAAATTTGACCGATGGCTGTGCTACCGCATATGATGAAAATACAGATTATTTTCCAGAAAAAGTGCAGATCGCTTATGCAGCCAATTTAAAGGTTGAATATTTTAAAAACTACAAATTAGTAACGATCAGCAACCCTTGGCGTGGCGCTAAAGAACAATTTGGCTATGCATTGGTGCAATGTGGAACCCCAGCCCCCAAAGGGTTGCCGGCTGGTATCAGTGTAATCGAAGTGCCGATTAAGCGCATCATTGCCACCTCAACCACCGAAGTGGCTGCGTTAGATCGAATTGGGGCGACCGACAAAATTGTGGCGCTAGACTCATTTACCTATGTGAGCAATGCGAAAGTGCGCGACATGATCAAGGCTGACAAACTTAAGGAAGTGGGGGCTGGCCCCAAAATCAATCTTGAGCAAGTATTAACCCTCAAGCCAGATATTGTGTTTGCCGCAGGTTTGGGGAACCCTGAATATGACACCCACCCTAAGTTGGCCGAAGCCAAAGTAAATGTAGGTATTGATGCCAGTTATATGGAGCAATCGCCTTTGGGGCGCGCCGAGTGGAGCAAGTATTTGGCACTGTTTTTGAATCTCGAAGGCCAAGCGACCACGGCTTTTAACGAAGTGCAAGGCAAATATAACGCCACTGCCAATAAAATGAAAACAGCAAGTAAGAGACCGACTTCGTTAAATGGCATTCCGTTTAAAGATATTTGGTCGATATCGGGCGGGCAAAGCTATGCAGCTAAGTTTGTAATAGATGCCGGTGGGCAGCACTTTTGGCCCGATGATACTTCGACCGGCAGCATTCCGCTTAAATTTGAGCAGGTGTTAGTCAAAGCGGCAAAGGCTGATTATTGGCTGTTAAATGCCTTTGATAAACCTGCTGACATGAAAGCGCTGTTTAAGATTGACCCACGTTTTAGCAATTTTGCCCCAGCCAAAACCGGCAATGTGTGGAATTTTGACAAGCGGGTAAATGAAAACGGTGGTAACGATTATTACGAAACCGGCTCGGCCAACCCACACCTCATTTTGGCTGACCTCGCCAAAATCTTTCACCCCGACTTGATGAAAGATCATGAGTTTGTGTTTTATCGGCAATTAGCCAAGTAAGTGGATAGTGATAGTGGATAGTTTATGCCACTATCACTATTCACTAGCACTACCCCCTTATTATGTTATCCCTCCCCACCATTCCCAAACTCGATACAACGGCGATGCAACGTGCCGCGGCACGCCAAAACACATTAACCAAACCCAACGGCAGTTTGGGGCGATTAGAATCGTTGGCAATTGGGTTAGCCGGTATGCAAGGGTGTGAACGACCTCAAATTCACCAACCCTGTATTATTGTGATTGCAGGGGATCATGGCATTACCCGCCAAGGCGTAAGCGCATACCCAGCCGAGGTCACACCACAAATGGTGCTTAATTATTTGCGTGGTGGGGCGGCAGTGAATGTGTTAGCACGACATGCTGGAGCACAGATGCTGGTGGCGGATTTTGGGGTTGCGGCAGATATGCCCGCCCATCCTGCGCTCGTATCGCAGAAAATAGCTTATGGCACGCGAGATTTCTCAATCGAACCGGCTATGACTGAAGCACAGGCCGAACAAGCCATTGCCCAAGGCATTGTCTTGGCAGATCGCGCCATCGACGAAGGGGCCGATTTAATCGTGCTGGGCGATATGGGCATCGGCAACACCACCGCTTCTGCCGCCATGATTGCGGCATTAACAGGCAAACCCGCTGCCGATGTAACTGGGCGGGGCACGGGGGTTGATGATGTTACGTGGAAACGCAAAGTAGCCCTGATTGAACAAGCACTAACCACTTACCAGCTTCATTTGCCGCCTTACGATTTACATTCTGGTGCCGAAAATATTCCATTTGGCTTAAATTTATTGCGCCATGTGGGTGGTTTTGAAATTGGGGGGTTATGTGGGGTGGTGTTGGGTGCAGCTGCAAGGCGCGTGCCCGTGTTGGTTGATGGGGTGATCACAGGCGCAGCCGCGCTATTGGCGACAATGTTAGTCACAAATGCGCGTTATTATCTTATTGCCGCCCATCTTTCGGTTGAGCCGGGGCATCGCGCGGCCTTGGCTCATTTAGGTTTAACACCCTTGCTCGATTTAGAGTTGCGGCTTGGCGAAGGCAGTGGCGCAGCGCTCGCCATCCCGCTCATCGTCGCCGCATGTAAAGTGCTCAACGAAATGGCGACCTTCTCCGAAGCTGGAGTCTCAAATAATGGTTAATGGTCAATGGTTAATGGTTAATGAATAATCCTCAATTAACCATTAACCATTGACCATTGACCACTAACCATTAATACTATGACCCCTTACGCACGACATCTTTTTATTTGCACTGGGCAATATTGCGACCCAGCAGGCGAAGCACAAGCTTTGTATGACAAATTGCCACATATGTTAGGCGACCTCGCCCGTTATCGCAACCCTGAGCGCGTCAAACGTGGCACATGCCCGTGCCTTGGGGTGTGCCAAAACGGCCCCATTGTGGTGGTTTATCCCGATGGGGTGTGGTATGAGAAAGTAGACGAAACCGGCTTAAGCCGTATTGTCGAAGAACATCTAAAACAAAATAAACCCGTAGAAGATTTGGTTTTTCATCGGCTGATGTCAGCCGAGGATTAATAAAAACAAGGAGTAATTAAAATTTATGAATACCGTAACGCTCAATAAGCAAACCGCAGGCTTTAGTCAAGCCATTGCGCTGATTCTTTCAGCTTGTGCTCTCTTTTTTATTTTGGGGCTAGATCAAGGTCAGTTGCTTAGTGTGATTCAAGGCGATGTCGCTTACGCCCAAAATATCGTTCACGAAGCCACGCACGATATGCGCCACACGGCTGCAATGCCTTGCCATTAGACCGTTTGGGGTTGAATCAAACGATATTGATGACACCGTAAGATTACTGCCAACCGATGTCCCTACGGTGACATCAACAAGAATACTATGCGCACTTTAAAACTAAATCAATCTTTGCTCTATGCACTTATAGCGGGTCTATTAGCTGCATTGGTTGTATCAGCTTTTCATGCTGTTATTACCGAGCCATTAATTGATCAAGCTATTGCTCTCGAAGAAACCGCCCATGAAGCAGGGCCACACACACATGCTGCCAACCCCACCGATGATGCTCCGATTATTAGCCGCGACAACCAAAAAATTGGGTTATGGATCGGCTATATTTTGCTAGGCAGCAGTTGGGCCGTGCTTTTTGGGTCAGTATATTACTTGGGGCAATCACATCTGCCGGGTCAATCATTAAACGAAAATTCGATATTTTTAGTCGCAGTCAGTTTATGGATATTTGCGATTTTGCCTGCGCTAAAATACCCCGCCACCCCCCCGGGTGTCGGCGATCCGAATACGATTTATTTTCGTCAAGCCACTTATTTAAGTCTTTTGGGCATTGGGGCGCTGGGTGCAGTTTTAGCCGCAGCCGTTTATTGGCGATCAAAAGCCAACGGGCTAAAACGCTGGTTGCTATCGCTTTACGTCATCATTTTTGTAACCCTATCGGCAATATTATTACTGCCCAATAATCCTGATGCCATGACTGCACCAATGTCACTCGTGAATAATTTTCGTGTTTTATCTGTGCTGGGTTTATTGCTGTTTTGGCTGGTATTTGGGGTCACACACCGCTTTCAACTCAATCGATTTATCCAATAATATGTCTAATACAACCGAGTTACTCTCCACTGACGATGCCAAAGAGGCTCGTATTGCAGCCCGCCAAAATCGCAAAAAAAAAGGCCTTATCATTGTCAACACTGGCTCTGGCAAAGGCAAAACCACCGCAGCGCTCGGCATTTTGCTACGGGCGTGGGGGCGCGATATGCGCATCGGCGGCATCCAATTTTTTAAGCACGAGACCGCCAGTTTTGGCGAACTAAAGGCGCTGAAAAAAATGGGCGTTGAGCTAACCCCGATGGGCGATGGTTTTACATGGACCAGCAAGGATTTGGACGAAACCCAAGCCAAGGCACTGAATGGCTGGGAAGTTGCCAAACAAAAAATCGCCATCGGCAATTACGATATCTTTTTGCTCGACGAATTCACCTACGTTATGGCATTTGGCTGGCTTGACCCCAATGTGGTGGTGGAATGGCTAAAGGCCAACAAACCACCCATGCTACATCTCATCATCACCGGTCGCCAAGCCCCGCCCGAGTTGGTCGAGTTGGCCGATTTGGTCACCGAAATGACGTTGGTCAAACACCCATTTAAAGAACAAGGCATTTTGGCCCAACCGGGCATTGAGTTTTAAAAGTAGCAAGTGCAAAGTGGAAAGTAAAAAGTAAATTTCCCACTTTCCACTTTGCACTTTGCACTTTGCACTTCATCATGAACCAAAATCGCGTAACCCGTAGCGACGGCAAAAATATTAACCTCGTGCTAAAACAGGGCCACCTGTTTGTGTGTCGTGGGTGATGTTGTGGTCACGTAGAACGTGGCTATGCACCCGTGCCGGTGCAGCTATATCAAACCGAATGGGAGCGGCGTAAAATCCGCAACCGCGTGCACCTGACTATGGGGGAAGGGGCATGCCTTGGCCCGTGCTCGCTTGCCAACATCACCATGCTGATTTTTGACGGGGCGGCGGTGTGGCTACAAAACATGCACACCGATGCCCAAGTGTTGGCACTATACGACTACATCGAGGCCATGATTGCGGCAAATACCTATTTGCCGCCACCGCCTGCGCTGGCGCCCTATGTTTTTCAGGCTTATGACTGGCAAACGCAAAAAACTGCGACCCCTGCGCCCTTGCCGCCCAGCCCCACGCCTATTCAAATTCGCCCAGCCACTGCCGATTTTGTCTTTCTTACTCACGCTGACACCGATTTGCTGATTTTAGACAAAGCCAAAGCCCTGCTACCAACCGAGTTTGCCGCCATGCGTGGCTTCAATGCCGCCGAATTTGACACCCGCGCCAAAGTTGATGCCTTTATCTTAGACGAAGTCAGCGAGGTGAAAATTGTATTGGCGCGGTTGCTTACGCTAGACGACACGCTGCTCAGCCAATTGCGCGACCACTGCGTTGAATATGGCAAAGCCTTGGTGCTGGTATCGGGAACCGATGTGCCAGATATTGGGCTGGCAAAATTTAGCACGGTGTCACCCGCCGTGCAAACCGACACGCTCGGCTATTTTCGTGCAGGCGGGGCCAGCAATTTGGCGCAATTGTTGCGCTTTTTAAGCGACCATTTGCTCGCCACTGGCTTTGGCTACGAGCCACCTATGGCCCAAGCCCAACTTGGCTTAGCTCGACCCTTTGTCAAGAGCCATAACCCCAATTGCCTCACCATCGGCATTTTGTTTTATCGCGCCTATCACCTCAGCGGCAATATGGCCTTTGTTGATGCTCTCATTCACGAGATCGAGGCGCAAGGGGCACAAGCCTTGCCTATTTATGTGCCCGCGACCAAAGAAGCCAACCTGGCTGCGCTGGGGTTAGAAGGCGTAGCCGATGTATTTATTTCGACCCTCGCCAATGCCGGCTTGTGGCGCGATACCGCCACCAACGGCACTGAAGGCGCACCCGCTGGCATGATCGGCGATTGTGTCGTCATTCAGTCCCCCATTAGCAGCAGCACCCGCACCCAATGGGAAGCCAGTATGCGTGGGCTAAACCCGCGTGACACCATTACTACAGTCGTATTGCCAGAATTTGACGGGGCCATCATCGGCCCGCCGATTGCCTTTAAACAAGATCACGCGCTCACCTTCGAGATTGCGCCTGACCGTATTCGGCGGGTGGTGGGAATTGCTGTGAAATGGGCGGCATTGCGCCACAAACCCAATGCCGAAAAGCGCGTTGCCTTTGTGCTGACCAACGCTTCGGCCAAAGCCGCAAAAATCGGCAATGCGGTGGGGTTAGATGCGCCAGCCTCGCTCACGCGCTTATTGAGCCATATGCAACAAGCCGGTTATGTGACCGGCGATTGGGAACACGTTGTGCGTGAATGGGCAAAAAATTCGGGCGAAGATTCTGCCGAGGATTCGGGCAAAACGCCAATGTCGCTCAGCGATGCGCTCATTCACATGTTGATTGCGCGAGGCAGCTACGACAAAGAATTTCTGGCCGACTTTCAACTTGAGCAAGCCATCGGCAGCGTTGGCAAAAATGACTATGCGCGTTGGCACAATGAGCTAACCCAATTGCAAAAACAACAAATGGATGGGCGTTGGGGCGAGCCGCCGGGCGGGGCATTTCATCATCAAGGCAAATTGGTGTTTGCCGGGCTGCAATTTGAGCAAGTGTTTATTGGCTTACAACCGCCACGCGGTTATGGCATGGACCCGCGTCTCATTTATCACACCCCCGATCTGTCCCCCACGCATCATTATCATGCGTTTTATACTTGGCTCGCCAAACCACAAGCCGAGGGCGGCTGGGGGGCGGATGCCATTGTGCACATGGGCAAACATGGCACGCTCGAATGGCTGCCTGGCAAATCGTTAGGACTGTCTCAACACTGTTACCCCGACACGTTTTTGGCCGATGTGCCGCTCATTTACCCATTCATTTTGAATGACCCCGGCGAAGGAATGCAGGCCAAACGCCGCGCCCATGCCGTTATCGTTGATCATCTCACCCCGCCGCTCACTAATGCCGAGCTTTATGATGAGCTGAATGAATTATTGCAGTTGGTGGATGAATATTACCAACTCGAAGCCACCGACCCCAGCAAATTGCCCAGCTTGCAGCGACAAATTTGGGATTTGATGAAAAAAGCCCATTTAGATGACGATTTGCAACGGCTGTCGCAAAAGCAAGCTGAATTACATGGGCATACATGGGATATGGTTGAGACGGACGAAGGCTTGCCCGTCACCCTTGTCGAGATGCAAGGCATCGATTTCTCGCACATGCTCGAAGATATTCAGGGCTATTTGTGCGAATTGCATGGCGCACAGATTCGAGATGGTTTGCACATCTTGGGCGAGATTCCGAGCGGTGAAGCCTTGGGGGATTTGCTATTTGCCCTGACGCGCTTGCCCAATCTCAATATTCCCAGCTTGCGTGATACGGTTGCCGCCAATTTGGGCGTTTCGCTCGATGACAAACGCGCCATGCTCGATGTTGATGTGCGTTGCCGTGAGTTGATTCGTGACTTCCTATCGCTCACCCCTCGCTCCTCCCAACTGGGAGGGGAAAAAGATTCCCCTCCCAGTTGGGAGGAGCGAGGGGTGGGCCAAACGCTTACCTTCATCCGAGATACTTTGCTGCCCAATTTACGCAAAACCGATGCCGAGATCCATCATGTTTTGCGGGCGCTGGCTGGCAAACCCATTCCACCCGGCCCCAGCGGCGCACCCACGCGTGGCATGGCGCACGTATTGCCCACAGGTCGCAATTTTTACTCCCTCGACCCGCGAGCCGTGCCGAGCCAACTTGCGTGGCGCGTCGGCCAAACTTTGGCCGATCAAAGCATTGAACGCTATCGCCAAGAAACCGGCAAATTCCCTGAAACGGTAGGACTAACCTTGTGGGGAACCAGTGCCATGCGCACACATGGCGACGATGTGGCCCAAGCCCTTGCCCTGATGGGGGTGCGCCCCATTTGGCAGACCGCCAATCGGCGCGTAACTGGCGTGGCCCTTATTCCGCTCAGCGAATTGGGCCGCCCACGGGTAAATGTCTTGATGCGCATCAGCGGCATGTTCCGCGATGCTTATCCGCACTTAATCGAGTTGTTGGACGACGCAGTGAAGTTGGCGACTGAATGTGACGAGCCACTCAGCCAAAATGCGGTGCTCAGTTATTTTGTTAATGAGCGGGCACGTTTGTTGGCCCAAGGGTTAACAGATAGCGAGGCACTTAACCGTGCCCGTTATCGCATTTTTGGAAGCAAACCCGGTGCATACGGCGCGGGCATTTTGCCGCTGATCGAAGAAGGCAACTGGAAAGATATCAATGATTTTGCACAAGTGTTTGTGGCGTGGGGCGGCTATGCCTACACCCGTGAGGTCTTTGGCGTGGATGCGCGTGACGAATTTAAGCAAGTATTGCGCGTGACCCAAGTTGCCATTAAAAACCAAGATAACCGCGAACACGATATTTATGACAGTGATGATTATTTGCAATTTCATGGCGGCATGATCGCCGCCATTCGTAGCATGAGCGGGGTCGCGCCCAAAGCCTATTTTGGCGACAGCAGCGACCCCGCCCGTAGCAAGGTGCGCGATTTGCGCGACGAAAGCACCCGTGTTTTTCGCAGCCGCGTGGCAAACCCCAAATGGATCACCAGCATGATGCGGCATGGCTATAAAGGCGGGCTAGAAATGGCGGCGACTGTTGATTATTTGTTTGGCTACGACGCCACCAGCGATGTGTTAGATGATTGGCAATATGCTGATGTCGCGCAAAAATATACGTTGGACAAGCATGTACAAGATTTCCTTAAACAGTCAAATCCTTGGGCATTGCAAAGCATGTTGCGACGCCTGCTCGAGGCGATTGAGCGCGGTATGTGGGCCGCCGATGACGACATGAAGCAACGCCTACTGGCTGAACTCGCCAAATTGGGCGGCGATTTGGAAGATTGGATGGAGATGGCGTGGCAGAAAAGTGAAAATTTAAAATTGAAGATGGAACAAAGATGAATATTCCACGCATTATCATCGCCGCGACGCACAGCGGCGCAGGCAAAACCACGTTTGCAGCAGGCTTAATTGCCGCCTGTCGGGCGCGAGGGTTGCGTGTTGCGCCTTTCAAAATTGGCCCAGATTATATTGACCCGTCATATCACGCATTGGCGGCGGGTGCGCCATGCCACAATCTCGATACGTGGATGCTGCCGCCGGAACGGGTGCGCGAGTCATTTGTGCGACGCTGCAAAAACGCTGACCTCGCCATCATCGAAGGGGTGATGGGGTTATTTGATGGCAAAGCCGCCGATGACGATGTGGGCAGCGCGGCGCATGTGGCGCGGTTGCTCGATGCCCCCATTGTTTTAGTATTAGATGCCCGCGCCATGGCGCGCACAGCGGCGGTGTTGGTCAAAGGCATTGCCGATTTTGACCCACGTTTGCACATTGGTGGGTTTGTGGCAAATCGGGTGGGTAGCGCTGGCCATGCAAAACTTATTGCCCAAGCTGCCGAATCAATTGCGTCACCGCCTATGATTGGGCATTTGGTGCGCAATGATGCCTTGGTATTGCCCGAACGCCATCTCGGGCTTGTGCCCACCAACGAGTCTGGGCAATGGCACACTTGGCTGAGCGAGGTACAACGCCAAATTGAGGCCAGTGTCAATCTTGATCAGCTATTGGCACTCGCCAACAACGCCCCCGCCACTTTGCCTGAGTATGGAATCTCTGGCAATAAGCCCAATCATTCACCCAAACAGTGTCGTATCGCCATTGCCCGCGATGCGGCATTTTCGTTTATTTACGAAGATAATTTAGATTTGTTAATTGAGGCGGGCGCACAGCTTGCGTTTTTTAGCCCATTGACCGACACAAAGCTACCCGACGACACGCAAGGTCTTTATCTTGGCGGTGGCTTCCCAGAGTTATACGCGAGTGAATTGTCGGCCAATGTCGCCATGCGGCACAGCATTCAAGCCGCCAGCCGCGCCGGCATGCCCATTTATGCCGAATGTGGCGGATTAATGTATCTCACCGAAACCATTATTGACCAACAGGGGCAAGGTTATGCAATGGTTGGCGTGTTGGCGGGCACATCTCAAATGTCGCCACGCCTGACGCTGGGCTACCGCGAAGTTGCTGCGATGCAAGATAATTGGCTGTGGCAGGCTGGCGAAACCATGCGCGGTCACGAATTTCACTATTCAAATTGGAGCGAAAGCCCTACCAATGTGTCATCTTTGTATCGAGCTGCGGCCCCCGCGCCTTGGCAAACTGAGGGCGCGATCATTGGCAACACCTTGGCCTCGTATGTGCATTTACATTGGCTGGCAAAACCCGAATTGGCGATTCGGTTTGTGGCGGCGGGGAAGGATTGGGGGATGAGGATTAGAGATTGAAAATTGTAAAGATCTAGTGGTTAGTTAAGCCAATTTGTAGAATATTGCCTTCGATGTCGAGTTGTAAAAGATTGCATTCGAACGGCGATCAATCGCCGTTCTACGTAACAACGCCCACTACGCGGGCTGAAAAATTAGCCCGCATAGCGGGCGTTGTTATGTAGCGCGGGGATTGATCCCCGCGCGGACGCGATACGCCGCATTTTGCCATTTGTAGGTTTCTATAAATTAGCTTAACTGACCACTAGTCTGAAATCCCTAATCTTTAATCTCCAATCCATTCTTATGATCATCTTCATCACTTGGATCCTCGATTTATGGCTAGGTGAGCCGCCAGTGCGGCTACATCCTGTCATTTGGATAGGCAATTATTTGCGCTGGGTGCGCAAACGCTTGCCGCCCACCTTTTGGGCCGGTGCATTGGCATGGTTGGGCGGAGCGATTGTCGTTTTTGGCATTGCACTCTTCATTACACAAATTTTAAATTTTAAATTTTTCATTTTAAATTTACTCACCAGCGCCTTGTTGCTAAAGACACTCATTGCATGGCGGGCGCTGCGTGAGGCGGCCAATGAGGTGCTGAACGCGCCAGACTTGCCCGAAATGCGCAAAATGCTGTCGTGGCATTTGGTCAGTCGCAACACCAGCGAGCTAAGTGAAGCCGAGGTGTGTGGCGCGACAATTGAATCGGTGGCCGAAAATTTGAGTGATTCGCTCATTGCGCCGCTGTTTTGGTTTGTGATCGGGCAAATATTGGGCGGGGACAACCTGCCACTCGGCTTGGCTTTTGCCGCGCTGTATCGTTACACCAACACCGCCGACGCCATGTGGGGCTATCGCACCCCCGAACTCGAATATTTTGGCAAATGGACGGCGCGGCTCGACGACGTGCTTAACCTCATCCCCTCACGGCTGACGGCTTTGCTCATTTGTGTTTGTTCGGGCAACGCCCGCTCATGGCAAATTTGGTGGCGCGACGGCCTCAGCACCCCTTCGCCCAACGCCGGACAACCCATGAGTGCCGCTGCTGGGGCGCTTAACGTGCGGCTGACCAAACGCAATTTATACGATCTCGGGCGCGAATTGCCTGATCCAACCAAACTCGATGGCACACGTGCCATCACCCTGTGCGCCCGTGCCGCTTGGATTGGGGTGATCGGTTACGCTGCCATCAATTTTTTTGCCCAATGAAACCCTATTTGCCACTATTATCCCGCGCCACCCACGGCGGCCCGCAAGCCGCCAACGAAAATATCATTGACTTTTCGGTCAATACCAACCCACTTGGTCCCAACCCCATGCTCATGCAAATTTGGCGCGAGGCCGATTTGGTTGGCTACCCCGACCCGTATTACACCGTCGCACGTAGCGCATTGGCAAACATGCACCAGTGGTCGGTGGATGGCGTGGTGCTGGGCGTGGGCGCGAGCGAATTGTTGCACCGCATTGCACGGGTGTTCATCGGCCCCGATGACGCGGTGTATAGCCTAGATGCGCCATTTGGCGAATTTGAACGGGCGGTGGCGTTACAACGTGGGCGCTTAAGTGTTGCCCCGCGTCAGTCCGACCTAACCGCCTTTGCTGCAACCTTGCAGCAGCGTTTTCACAGCATTGTCTATTTATCAAATCCACACAATCCTAGCGGGCATCTCTATTCACCCGCTCAATTGGCCCCATTGCTGGCAAACGAACAAACGTTGGTGGTGCTAGATGAGGCATATGCGCCTTTCGCCGCCACTGCGTATGATTGGCCGTGCCAGCCTAACCTCATTCGCGTGTGGTCGCCGAGCAAAGCGCATGGATTATTGGGCATGAGGATGGCTTATGTACTGGCGCACCCCGATACCGCCCAATTGTTGCAAAATGCTCAACCAGCGTGGGCCATCCCATCAGCAACGGCAGCAGCATTGGCGGCCTTGCCCGATCAAAGCGACTTTTTGCAGCGCACCCTGCCGCAAGTGCGGGCGTGGTCCAACGACTTGGCGCTGGCATTGGGGGCACAGCCGAGCGGCATTCATTATTTTATGCTGCGGGTAAATAACGCGGCCCAAACCGCAGCGCGGCTGCTGGCGTTAGGCATTCGCGTGCGCAATTGCGCCTCGTTTGGCTACCCGCAACATATTCGTATTGCGACCCGTATGCCAGAGGTTGATCGGGTGTTGGTGGAGGCGCTGGCGTTCAAAATATCTCCGGTCAATCAGCTTTATTTGTTGGCAGTGAGTGATTAATGAAATCACTTGCGTGTAGAAATGTTGACGACAACGCCCATAGGTTTATTGTTGCACCAGATGAGGTGTTGTCGTAAAGCGCCTCTGAATCTGCGAATGTATCGCCACCTATAGCCGGTAATAGGCTGATCAATGATTGTAGCTGCTTCGCTAGCACAGAGACGGTCGGATAGTTAAGATGCACGCAAGTGTCTGGCATGCCAGCGCCTGTTGCAACAGGGTCTGTTTTTTTTGTTTTAACCGTATTTACGCATGTCACTTGTGAGCTAATAGACAAATAAATTAAACATCGCATATTTACGGTAAGACATCACTGCCATTAGAAATGGCGGGCTGGGCATACAAAGCCCACTTTCGCGGGCTAATAATTTAGACTGCGAAGGCGGTCTTTGTGTGCCCAGCCCGGGATTTTAATCCTCGCGCTGAGGGCATAGATTAAATATGCTATGGGCAAACAGAGCCGCCGATATCATATGACCTATGCGCGATCTTTGTTTTATTTATCTATAAGAAACGCTACAAACTGGGCAAGAAACGGCAAACTATCGCTGGGTAATTCGTTGACTAGCGCAATAATTTTTTGCCGTGGCGGGGTTAGCATGGAGATTGTAGTTGTTTTTTGTCAACATTATATATTATATGCAAATTGCAATCTGGCGCTATGCTTTGCCCATGAAACCCACTATGCCTTGGGGTGTGCCAAAATGGGCCAATTGTGGTGGTTTACCCTGATGGGGTGTGGTATCAACATGTTGATGAGGTGGGTCTCAAACGCATTGTCGATGAACACCTAAAAGGGAATAGACCTGTAGAAGATTTGGTTTTTCATCGGCTGGTAGCAGCCGATGATGAAACAATAATAACCGAGTAAATTGGATTGAGTGTTATATGCCGCAGAAATATGGCATTTAAAATTTAAAAATATGTCTGATAACCCTGAATTACTTTCAACCGACGAAGCCAAAGCCAAACGTAATGAGGCCCGCCAAAATCGTAAAAAGAAAGGCCTCATCATTGTCAACACCGGCGATGGCAAAGGCAAAACAACCGCTGCCCTCGGCATTTTGTTGCGGGCGTGGGGGCGCGATATGCGCATCGGCGGTATTCAATTTTTTAAGCACGAGACCGCCAGTTTTGGCGAGCTAAAAGCGCTGAAAAAATGGGCGTTGAACTAACCCCGATGGGCGATGGCTTTACGTGGACAAGCAAGGATTTGGACGAAACCCAAGCCAAAGCGCTGAATGGTTGGGAAGTCGCCAAACAAAAAATTGCCAGTGGCAATTACGATATCTTTTTGCTTGATGAATTTACCTATGTGATGTCGTTTGGCTGGGTTGACCCAAAGGTGGCGGTGGAATGGCTCAAGGTCAACAAACCACCTATGCTGCACCTCATCATCACCGATCGCCAAGCCCCGCCCGAATTGGTCGAGTTGGCCGATTTGGTCACCGAAATGACGTTGGTCAAACATCCATTTCAGGAACAAGGCATTTTGGCCCAACCGGGGATTGAGTTTTAGCCATGGGCCATGAGCTATGAGCTTTGAGCTATGAGCCATGAGCTATGAGCCATGAGCCACGAATCGCTAGTGAAAAGCTCATGGCTCATAGCTCACGGCTCATAGCTCGTAAAGGGCTTTGGCGTAGTGGAGCATTTGGCATTATTAGAATGTATCGGATTACACTAATAGGCCTATAATCTATGATGTGTATGTAAGCCAGTTTTAGAGCGGTTTACATATAGTATTGGAGAAAAGGAGAATAATCCCAAAATGATGAAAAATAAAGTCCTAACTGTAAGCAGCTTGGCTGCGGTGACGACGTTGGTGCTGGCGGCGTGCGCGCCTGCCCCTACCCCCGCCCCAAAGCCAACCGATGCGCCAAAGCCTGCGGCAACTGCTGCCCCAGCCCCAACCACGGCCCCTGCGCCCACCACCGCGCCAGCCCCAACTGCCGCCCCAAAGCCAACCGAAGCGCCCAAGCCCGCCGAATTCAAGCCTTCTAAACTTGAGTCTGCGGATTGCAAAGCTGGCGAAATCAAGTCGATGGAGTCAGTAGACAAGTTGACCTTTAAATTCACTTTGTGTGAGCCAGACCCCGCCTTTCCTTATAAGGTCACAGGCAGTTCATTTGGCATTCATCAAAAAGAGGTGCTCGAGAAATCAGGCGGCGATGCCAAGAAGATCAGCGAAAACCCTGTTGGCACTGGCCCCTATATGCTAAAAGAATGGAAGCGTGGTGATTCGGTCAACTTTACCGCCAACGATAAATGGTGGGGTGGCGCAATCAAGAACAAAGGCCTCGTCATTCGCTGGAGCAAAGAAGCCGCACAAGCGCTGCTCGAATTGAAGTCGGGCAATGCCGATGCGATTGAAAAGGTTGCCACCGAAGACTTTGATGCGGTCAAGAAAGACCCCAAGCTAAAGTTGGTGCCAATTGAGCCATTGAACATTTTCTATGTCGGTCTCAACAATACCAAGGCCCCATTTGATAATGAAAAAGTGCGCCAAGCATTCGCTATGGCGATTGACCGCAAGAAGATCATTGACGACTATTACCCAGCCGGCTCACTCGTCGCCAACAGCTTTGTGCCACCCAGCTTTGTGCCGGGTTCATCACCCAATGTCAAATATTGGGAATATGACCCCAAGAAGGCCAAGGCCATGCTCGAAGAAGCCAAATTCGATTTCAACAAAGAAATCCCATTAGGGTATCGTGAAGTCGTGCGTGTATATTTGCCCAGCCCGGGCAAAGTCGGTCAAGAAATTCAAGCCCAACTCAAGCAAATTGGCGTGAAGATCAAGTTGGAGCCAAAGGAAAGCGGCACATTCTTGAAGAGCGCAGCAGCGGGTAGTGAAACCATGACCTTGCTCGGATGGGGCGCCGACTACCCCGATGCCACTAACTTCTATGACACTCACGTCGGCCCCAATAAGAAAGACTTTGGTAAGCCTTGGGATGACATTGTGGCCCAAATGAGAATTGGTGGCACCACCAGCGACAACGCCAAGCGCCAAGCCGCTTATGACAAAGTAAACGAGTTGATCAAGCAACACGTGCCCATGATCCCAATTGCACACGGCTTTAGTGCCCAAGGGTATTCGGCGGCAGTGGAAGGCGCACATGCCAACCCATTGACCCCCAATGAATATCACAAGATGAAGGGTGCCAAAGATACATTTGTGTATGTTCAAGCTGGTGAACCCATTAGCTTAGACTGCGCCGATGAATCTGACGGTGAAACCTTCAACGTTTGTGGTCAGATTTACGAACAATTGCTCAGCTTCAAGCCGGGCACAGTCGAAATCGCCCCGGCCTTGGCAACCGAATACAAGGGCAACCCAGAAGCAACCGAATGGGTCTTCAAGCTCCGCCCGGGCGTGAAGTTCCATAACGGGGCTGAATTGGATGCCAATGACGTATTCATTTCATTTGCCCGCCAATGGGATGCCAGCCACCCATTGCACAAAGGCAATACTGGCGACTTCGGTTACTTCGCCGATTATTTCGGTGGTTTCTTAAACGCCAAGAAATAGCTTTTGTTTCTTCTCAATAACTGGGGGGATTCCCAAAAGACGTAATGTCGAATTCACTATCCCTTCGTATTTGGAGAGGGTAAAGCCTTCTCTAAATACGAAGGGATAGTAAGTTAGGCGAAAACTTGTTTTACTTCTCACTGTTCATTGAGAAAATACTTTTTTAATTTAAAAAATCGGGTTTCTTTAAAGAAACCCGATTTTTAAATAACCTATGAGTCAATTCATTCTTCGCCGTCTGTTTTTGTTAGGTTTTGTGGTGATTGGTATTTTGGCCGTTACATTTGCCCTAGCTCGCCTTATTCCCGGCGACCCATGCACTGCCATGTTGGGTGAAAAAGCCACCATTGAAAAATGCGCGGCTTTTAATGAACGCTTTGGCTTAAATGACAGCATTCCGGTGCAATTTGTGCGCTATGTGCAAAATATTAGTCGTGGCGACTTCGGGCAATCAATCAAAGATTCACGCAATGTCACCGATATTATTGCCGAGCGCCTGCCAATGACGATTGAATTGACCATTTTTGCGACCTTGATCTCAGCTATTGCTGGCGTGGCTTTAGGCATTGTTTCATCTACCCGCCAAAATAGCGCTATTGATGTCGCCGCCATGATTTTTGCCAACGCTGGTGTCAGCATTCCTATTTTTTGGTTAGGGCTGATGTTGGCTTATTTTTTTGCCATTACCCTCGCTGGGACTTTTCTGCAATTGCCCCCATCGGCACGCATTACCCCTGGTGCCGACCTGCCTAATTTGTTGAAATTATGGAAAATGGAAGATGCTACTGGTTTTAGCCGATTTGGCACCATATTTTTGTCAAATTCATATATGCTAAACGCTATGTTGCAAGGCAAGTGGGATATTGTGTGGGATGCATTTCGGCATCTCATTTTGCCGAGTGTGGCGGTTGCAACCGTTTCAACCTCGATTATTGCCCGTATGACACGCGGCGCAATGCTCGATGTATTTACCCAAGATTATGTGCGCGTAGCCCGCGCCAAAGGTTTATCTGAGCGCCTCGTTGTTATGCGTCACGCATTTAGAAACGCACTTGTGCCGATTGTTACTGTCATTGGTTTGCAATTTGGTGGGCTATTAGGTGGGGCCGTATTAACCGAAACCACTTTTGGCTTGCCCGGCATTGGCACCAAGCTTATCGATGCCATTTCATCACGAGATTATCCAGTTGTGCAGGCATTTACGGTTGTGATTGCGTTATTGCTCGTTTTGGTTAACCTGATAGTTGATGTTTCTTATGCTTATTTAAACCCGCGCATTCGGGTGCAATAGGTGTTTTGATGAGAATTTTTTCAAAGTTGCAGAGTGGCAGAGTGGCAAAGATTAAAGCTTTGCCACTCTGCTACTCTGCAACTTTGCCACTCTGCAAGCCCCCCAACGTTTTAGTTGACTTTTGTTTATCAGCCCTCATTTGAATAAAATGGCATCCACCACTCTCATTTCTCACCCTCAAGCTGTGCAACAGCCTACTTTTTCGATCCAATCGCCTTTTCGGCGCACGATGCGCCGCTTGCTCAGCCATCGCTCGGCTCAGATAGGCTTGGTGCTACTTGGCTTTATTTTCTTGGTTGCGTTACTTGCCGATGTCATCTCACCTTATACCTACGAAGACCAAATTCGCGAAGGCGGCGTAAAACCTCGTGCAACCCCCTGTATTCATGCGCTTGGCTGCGAACCCGAAAAACCTCAGTTATGGATGGGCTTAGATAGCAATCGCCGAGATATCTTTTCACGGGTGATTCATGGCTCGCGTTTGTCTCTGCAAATTGGGTTTGTCACCACCGCTCTCTCATTAATTGTAGGCACACTCTTGGGGGCGATTGCGGGTTACGCTGGCGAAGCAATTGATAACCTAATTATGCGTATTATGGATATTTTTCAGGCCTTCCCAAGTTTGTTGCTGGCAATTGCCATTGTTACGGTGTTGGGCACAGGCTTAATTAATACCTTGCTCGCCGTCGCCATTGTGTCAATTCCGGGTTATGCCCGCATTGTGCGAGCGGCTGTCATGAGTGTCAAAGAACTAGAATACATCAATGCCTCACGCGCCTTGGGGTCTTCACCATTGCGCATTTTGTTTACGCGCTTGCTGCCAAATTCAATGACACCCGTCATCATCGCTGGCACATTGGGCGTGGCTGGCACCATTCTCGAAGCCGCCGGTTTGTCGTTTTTGGGTTTGGGGGCACAGCCGCCTTTGCCCGAATGGGGGTTGATGTTGGGTGAAGAGCGTTCCAGCGTTTTTAGTGCCCCGCATTTGCTAGTTTTTCCGGGCCTTGCGATTGTTATCACCGTATTGGCATTCAATTTGCTGGGCGATGGGCTGCGTGATGCTCTCGACCCACGTAAAAAAGCATAGTGCTTATTTCCAACCCATAACAGTTGTAACCTATTAGAAGATACCGCCGAAAGCGCTTTAATCGCTTTCGGCGTTTTTTTATTTTGTCGGGTGATCAACCATCATGAAGACGACGAAAACTTGCTTTGATTTGGCTCATGTGACATTGTCAAGTTAAGATGATACAAGTGGGGTGCATAAAAATCACTCATTAAAAATTAAACTGGTATGATTTTGTAAACATAAAAAGTAGGTAACCTAAAAAAATCTTGTCTGTCCTCAAACAAACCCCCGTCAAAGCCCTGCCATTTTCAAAGCAGATGGGCTTTCGCAAAGTGCTCAATCAACGGATTGATGACTTTATGAAAACACAAAACTTGCCAGCGCGGGATGTGCCCGCCATGTATTTAAAAACTGGCATTATTTTATTGTGGTGGCTTAGCACCTACCTAATCATCATATTGGGTGGGTTGCCTATGTGGGCCAATATCCTTTTGTGCATCGTATTAGGCTGGGCTTATGCTGGGGTGGGGTTTTGTATCATGCATGATGCCATTCACGGCGGGTATTCAAAACATACCAATATTAACAAATTGTTTGGTTTAACCATGGAGATGCTGGGCAGCAGCAGCTTTATTTGGCGGCAAAAGCATAATGTGTGGCATCACACCTATACCAATATTTCGGGGTTAGACGAAGATCTCGAAACCAATGGCCTATTGCGCATGACTCCCCACGAACCTTGGAAGCCAATGTTTCGTTTTCAACATATTTATGTGCCATTTGTTTACAGCCTAACCGGTTTCAGCTTTTTCTTGCGTGATTTTAGGGTTTACTTTACCGGTAAATCTGATGACCATCATGCTTACCCAAAAATGAATTTCAACGATAAAATTATTTTTTGGGCAGGCAAACTATTTTTTGCAATGGTTTTGATAATCATTCCGATGTTTTTCTTTGTGTGGTGGCAAGTGCTGCTTGGCATGATCTTGACACTGATGACAGTCGGTGTAACGCTCGCCGCTATTTTTCAATTAGCACATGTGATGGAACCAGCCGATTTTCCTGAACCTGTCGGCGATCCATTGCATATTGAAAACGAATGGGCGATTCACCAAGTTGAAACCACCGTTAACTTTGCCCCCAAAAACCATTTATTAAATTGGTATGCTGGCGGCCTCAATTTTCAAATTGAGCATCACCTTTTTCCGCATATTTGTCATGTCCATTACCCCAAACTATCGCCTATTGTGCAGCAAGTGTGTGCCGAGTTTGGCGTAAATTATTACAGTTACCCGACTTATTTCAGTGCGCTAATCGATCATTTACGCTCGCTTAAACATTTGGGCAACCGTCAATTTGCAATGGCAAATGGCTAACGTTAACATTCTCACTTAAATATCTGCCCATCTACTAACTCAAGCACTTCGTCAGTATATTCAAGCGTCATTGGATCATGGCTTGACATGATGAGTGTGAGTTGTTCGGTGGTCACGATATTGCGAAAGATGCTCAAAATCTCGCGGGCGGTGCTGGTGTCTAGCTCGCCCGTTGGTTCATCAGCCATTAATAGGCGCGGGCGGTTGACCAAGGCCCGCGCAATGGCAACCCGCTGTTGTTGTCCGCCACTCATCTCGTTGGGGCGATGATCGATCCATTTGTCAAGGCCCACCAAGTTTAAGCACTCGCGCACCCGTTCGCGGCGGGCTTTGCCCGATGTTTTGGCCGCAATCCGCATCGGCAATTCCACATTCTCATAGGCCGAGAGCGAGGGCATGAGCGCGAAGGCTTGAAAGACAAACCCAACCTGATTGCGTCGCCATTGTGTGAGTTGGGCATCGTTAAATTGAGCAATATTTTGCCCAAAACAATGCACCGAGCCAACGCTAGGCCGATCAAGCCCACCAATGCAGTTGAGCAGGGTCGTTTTGCCGCTACCAGAGCGCCCTTTTACCCCTACCCATCGCCCCACTGGCACAGTTAGGTTAATTGATCTTAAGGCGTAAACGGCTGTATCGCCTGCCCCATAGGTGCGGGTGAGATTACGGATATCGATAGCAATCGGAACCTCTGTCACAATATACGCATGATAGCCGACTTTAGTTGTGAGCGTAAACTCAGCAAACTGCATATAATTTCAGGGCGATAAGGTAATATTTGCTTTTATATGGTGTCTATACGACTGAGGAATAATAACAATGAATTTAAATCCATTTGCCCGAAAAGAAGCCGAAGATAAGATCAAAATGGAAGGGCGACTGCCTCCCGGCCAGTCTTTGACCAATCGTTTTCCGGTGCTGCATTATGGCTCGGTGCCGCGTTACGACTTGGCGAAATGGGATTTTCGTATTTTTGGAGAAGTTGAAGAACCAGTGCGTTTTACATGGGATGAATTTTTGAAATTGCCCATGCGTAAAGTGAATATGGATATTCACTGTGTGACGCGCTGGAGCAAATTTGATACCGAATGGGAAGGCGTTTGGATGCAAGACTTGATTGATCAGGGTATTGTGAAGTTGAAACCGACGGCCAAACATGTTATTGAGCATTGCGAATTTAACTTTACAACCAATGTCGATTTGGCGCATTTTATGAAGCCAACGACCTTATTAGCGGTGAAATATGATGGCAATTGGCTCGACCCCGATCATGGTTATCCGCTGCGGGTAGTGGTTGGGCAGTTTAAAGAGAATAAGATGGACCCTGATGCTCGTTACTTTTGGAAGGGCGGCAAGTGGCTGCGTGGGCTAGAGTTTAGCCGTATTGACAAGCCGGGGTTTTGGGAGCAGGCCGGTTATCATAATATTGCACGGATTTGGCCGGAGGAACGCTTTGAGGGCGGGTGGTAGATTCGCCCCAAGGGTAATAGGTCGGGCGTGTTGGGTGGCGTGAGGTTGCAAGTCAATTTTGCCATAAGTTGCCCGTCGGTGTTCCGGCTCAAGTGGCATTCGACATTAAGGCGTTGTAGGCAATATTTTTTTGTCTCGCGGTCTGCATCTTTGATGAGTTCACAATAGGCGGCGGCGCTGCGCACCAAGGCGGCTTGCTCGGCTTGGCTTATTTCGCCTTGCTCGATCTCTTGGGCCAGTATAGCGGCCTCGGCTCGGCATGATTCAAGGGCAGCGCTTTGGCGCTTTACTTCATCGCGCAATGTTTTTAGCTCTATTTCGGTTGAATCGGCATAAAGCGAGACATTGCGCCCGATGCCTTTCTCTAACTTGGTGATGTGGGCTTGCAGGTGTTCGTATCGGGTGCGTCTTGGGGCCAATGTGCTGATTCGCTCGGCGGCTATCTTCTCTAACGCGGCGATTAATTTTGCTGTGTCGCATAAAAGACCGCTTAACCAGTCCCACACGATGCTGTCGAGCGTCTTGGCTCTAACGTATGGCTCTTTGCAAGTTCGGGCATATTTGATAAGCGTATTGCCTGAGCACATGTAATATTGATAATCAGCGGCTTTGTTTTTGCCCATCATACGGCGACCACACGCGCAAAATACGCGGCTGGTCATAAGGTAATGATGCCGGTGTGAGTTGCGTTCTTTGTAGCGGTTGCGGTTGCGTAGCACTTGGGCGGCCTCAAATTGTGCCGGGTCAATGATGGCAAGGTGTGGCGCGTCGGTGATGATGTCGCCATATTGCATTTTCCCGATATAGATCACGCGAGATAGGATTATTTGCACAAGGCGCTTTTGCCAATAGCGGCCTATGCGTGGGTGGGGCTTGGTGGTGCTTGGCACGGGCACGCCCTCATCGGTGAGCAAGACGCAAATTGCTTTAAGTGCAACCGGCGGGGTTCCGTTGTTGCCGGTGTAAAGGTCAAATATCCGCTTGACAATGGCGGCCTCAGCTTCATTAATCACTAATTTGGATGCTTTGCCGTGCCCGTCTCGGTTATAGCCGTATGGCGGTTCGCCTTGCCCCACCCATGCGCCCGATTTGGCTTTTGCCTGTCGCCCACCTATTGATCGGGCTTTGATCTTGAGGCGTTCCTCCGCGGCTCCGAGGGCTTTGATGTGGTCTATGGCACTGCCCCACATGCTGAGGTCGGTTTTGCCCCCATCGGCAAAGTGCAATTCGGCGTTGGCGTTGCGAATGTCTCGCCGTGCGATGTGGATCTCGATTAGGTCTTCGTCCCGGGTGATTCTGTCCAGCCGGTGAAAGATGACGACATCGACGGCTTTACGATCAAGGTAACTGTATAGCTGTTGGCCCCCGCTGCGCTCTCTTAGCGAAACTGTGCCGCTGACCTCATCGCTTATTTCGGTGATGATGGTAAAGCCGTGCAGCGCGGCATATTTGCGCATTGCGTCAAACTGTGCATCAAGTCCCCAAGCATCGGCTTGGTGGGCGGTGCTAACACGGGCGTAAAGTATGGCTCGTTTGTTCATATGGTTTTTTTAGCGTTCTACTTTCGTTCTACCGCACAAAATACGCGGTAGAACGGGCTTTTCGATGTTCTTCTTCTTCTTCTTCTACCTCGTCAAATTTGGCCTATTTGGGCTGTTTTGGGGGCCGGTAGAAGAAGAAGAAGAAGAAGACCTACGGGCTGATTTAGGGATACACAAGGGGCGGTTGTGTCCGTTGTATCCCTAAAGATTATGCGGCGCTGGTTACAGCTAGGGCCGTGTCCCATATTGTGACCAATTGCCGCCAATGTTGACCGCCTGCCGTTTTGCCCAAGGCCGTAAGCACGTTGGACTTATTGACCGGCTTTCCCTCGGTGCGTAAAGATTGCATGGCCTTGATGACGGCCCCAAGGTTGACCTCATTGGACGTTGCAATCGGTGGCGCTGTAGCCAGCGGCGGCGGCGCAAGCTGGGCGGGTGGCTGGGCCAGTAGCGGTATTGCTTCATCAAACATATTGCCGCGATGTGTTGGCCAGTCGGGTATCTGGCACGGCTCCAAAATATCAAGATCGGGCAAGGCGGCTTGTAGCCTTATTGCTTCGCCGTTGATGGTGCAAATAAATGCACCACGCCCGGCCAGCATTTCGGCTCCGGTATCGCTTATACCGGCTGCCATACGTGCGTCGGTGGCGGTGCTCACCTTGCCAACAAAGCGGAGGGGTAAGTTGCGGCGTAGGTCTTCGGGCAAGCTCTTGGCGCTGGGGTTTTGAGTGCAGCCAAGAATATGAATACCGGCGCTGCGCCCACGTGCAGCAATGCGGCTGAGTAGCCCCAAGGCCGCTTTACCGCCTGCAAGGGCCGTATCTGCCATTTCATCAATGTAAACCACAATGCGCGGCATTTGCAAGCTGTTGCGGCGCGATACCATGACGCTCACAACATGCTCAAGGGCTAAATACTGCTCATCGGGCGTAACCGCAATGGGCATGGGCATATGGTGGCTGAGGTTGCGTATTAGGCGCTCGTCACCGCCTTTCGGGTCAAGCACGATCACGTTTAGCCGGTGTGGTCGGTTTAAGTGTGTGAGGCTGGTCAAGATGGTTTGGGCAAGCACTGACTTGCCGCTGCCGGTCGTGCCTGATATCAGCATGTGGGGCGTGTGGCTACTGGCAAAGTTGATTGCAAGGGGTTCGCCGTCTTCGCGTAAACCGACAACGGCGTGATATTCCCCAAGTTGCCCATAGCGGCTGATAAGGTCAGACAAAAAGACATTGTTGCCCGTGTACCGGCGAATCTCTCGAATATGGATAAAGCCCTCAATTTGGGCCATGCTTATTTTGTCGCTGCGCATGGCCTGAGCAATGATTGCACGGGCTGAAAAGATGCGGTCGGGCGATACGTTGACGGCGGGTTGTAAAACGAAGATGCGCCCAAAGGCGGTATCTTGACCGCCAACAATGCGCCCATGTAGCCGGTGCACGGCTAACGCGGCCTCAATGCGGTCAGAGATGGTGTTTAGAACGTGGGCGCTGGTTGCAGCTTGATTATTCATTGCTTCACCTCGTCAACAATAGCCCAATTTCGGGCCTTGTTTGCCTGTGGCGGGGTGTATATCAGTGTTTCGTCGTATTGTGGCGCGGGTAAGCCCTTGGCGGCGCTAGGGTGTGGGTGTTGGATGTGATACGGGTCGGCGCTGTTGCCAGCGGCCCAATCTTGCCCGGTCTCGCTAGGTTCAGCCGGTCGCGTGTGGCGGGGTTGCGGCTTGCGCATCACCCAGATAATGCCGACCACAAGCAACAATAGCAAAGGCCCTGCAACCAATAAGATACCGGCGGTGTCTTTGGCGGCCTGAGACATGCCGGTGATGAGTTGGTAAGCGAAAATGGCACAGGCGACGATGATACCGCCCGTGATGCCCAAAAACAGGGCGATAGGTAAAGGGTTTTGATTTGTATTCATGGTTATTTTTTATGTAAAATTGAACTTGAGCGGGGCACGGTTTTGGTTATTCCGCGCTGCTGGTCATCGGTTCAGGATGACCAGCACCCGCTTATTTTTATTTTTTGGCCTCTGTTGCTTGGAGTGTTTGAAGGGTGTTTAGTTGTTTGGCCCCTTCATTGGCAATATTAATTTGCACATTGGGCAGCTTGACACGTCGCACCCGTGCCAACATTTCAACGGCTCGAAGGTATCGCCCTTGTAGCATCGTCAGGCGTTTTTCCCAAAACATGCCTTGTGTTAAGGTGTGTTCTTTTTTTTGTATGGTTGTATAGTCACGCTCGGCTGTCCACAAACGAAGATAACAAGCAATTGTGTGATCTATCAGGTGTCGCTCTAATTCTGGTGCATCCTCATATCCGTATTTGGCATACATGGTTGCAATTTCAATACGCATCATTTCGCTGGTCAATGCGTCGCTAACGTTAAGTGCATTTATAACGGTGTCTGTTGTGTTGGTGATTACCGAAAACACATTTCGCGCATAATCACCACTCAATATCTCGTGCAATTGTCGCAACTCGTCACGGGTGAGGTCTTTTGTATTTGAGGCTTTTCGCAAAAGATCATCTTCTATTTTGTTTTTTGTTTTTAATGCGTTTGGGTCGTTTTCCGTTTCTTTCGCCATGTGCCTTTATGTTGGTGGTATCCGGCTAATTTCATAAAATCAGCCAATTGCCGCTTTAAATTTATCTCATTTGCATCTAAAATCGCGTCAATTTCAGCGTTTTTATCGTGTTTTTGGTGTTTTGCAAGGCGTTCTAGGGTGCGTTTGTCTTTTTCTGTTTCTTGCAAAATTGCCAGATATTCAGCGAAACCGTTATTTACATATTGGCTTATTACGCGCTTGCCAATGCGGGTTTTTTGGTAGTAATATCGTTTTTTGCCGCGTTGCTCCCATCCCATATACCATACCCTCCTAAAAGCGGGGTTGTGCAATCTGTGTAGCACAATCCCGCGTATGCGTGGGCGCTGCAGGTACACACACTTATACATACTCATTTAGCGCCTATGGCGCTCATTACATCCTCAAGCCGTTGTGCAATTACTTGCCCATATTCGCCGATGCTGGGCGTATATCCTCTACTTTCAAGCCATGTGTATATGGTGTTCTCCCATTGGTCAAGGCTGATGTCTGGGGCGGGTTGCCCGACAATTTCGCGGCTCCATGCTGCCACGTCACCGCCTTGGCTCCAAAAATCGCCGATGTCTTTACCGGCGGGGACACGAGCACGTAAGGCCTTTGGCACATCGCGCTTAATGCGCTCATATCCTAAGTCGCCAGCATCATCGTTGTCATAGCACACAATGACGCGCTTGATGTTGCGTAGGGCGATAAGCCAGCGTAATGACATGCTTTTGCTCTCACTGCCAAAGGTGACACAGGCCACGCCAGCGGGGGCGTGTTGCTGGGCCAGCATTGCGTCAAATTCACCGGCGCAAAGAATTGCGGTATGTGCGTCTTTGAGTGCGTCGGCGTTCATGAGTGCAACCACATTGCCGATCACGCCCATATACTTATCGTATGTCCGGCCTGTGGCGTTGCCGATAATTGGCTTTCCCACCAACTTAGGCGGGGTTCGGGTTCGCACTTGCCAAATATCGCCACAAATGACGGTAGGCAATGTGAAACCTTGATACAGCCAATGGTCATGCGCTCGGCGGTCGCTATGGTTATAGCCAATGCCCCACGCCTTTATTGTTTCATCTCTAAGGCCACGCCCACGCAAATAGTCACGCGCTATGCTTGCCTTGGGTATGTCTGACCACAAATACTGCACACTCTCGGCTAAGGCCTGTTTCATGCGGTTTTGCCAGTCGGTAGCCGGGGGCATGTCGTAACGTGTCGGTTGCGGGGCTGGTTTTGCAAGGGGTTTAAGCGCTGCGACATCACCGCCCAAGGTTTGCACGGCTTGGGTAAATGTTAAGCCGTCTTTCTGTTTTACAAACTCGATAGCATCGCCCCATTGAGGGTGGCACTGGTTACACATCCAAATTTGTCGGGTTTTTTGGCGGTTATACTTAATTGCGAAACGGTCATGCCCTCCACACATCGGGCAAGGCGCGTGGCGTGTTTCGTTGCCACGTAAGGGGATTTGAAGCAGTCCAGCAAGATCAACCGCTTTTAAAAATTCTGTAGATATTTGCTTATTCATTGCTTTTCTTCCACGTGTAACGCATTTTTGCCCTGTAACATTTTGTAACACCGCTTTTGGGATAACTCCTCTATAGCCCTATAGGGGATTTACTAGAATAATTTGTTACAAACTGTTACAAAAACATAATCTGTTACAAAATTAGTTGATATAAAAACCAATCACCCCGCGTTTTACGGTGTCATTCATTCGCCTCAATACTCCAACTTCTAAATTTTTGGACTTGAGAGACCCGGCTAAGCTCTTTGCGGTTTTGGGGTTGTAGCCATTGTTTTTGCACCATGCGCCATAACTGGAATAAATTTTTTCGTTGTCGCAAAAATTCCCATTACCCATCGTGCAACACTCGGCCAGCCATTGCCCCACTTCATCTAATTCGTTGCGGCGGTCTTGGGTAGATTGAATTACCACATCGGGGGCCTTAATGCCAATACTGCCTGATTCATAAAATTTAATTGCCCCTTGCACCATCCACGCCAGCAAAGCCTTTTGATATGGCGTGGTCTTGAGTTTGGATTTAAGCTCAAAGTCTTCCTTGCCAGCGTATGAGTTCGGGAACTCAACCACGCGCAAACGGGACCAAATCGCGTCATCATCCGCGTCGGCATTTGGCGGCCAGTTTGAAACCATCAAAATTTTAAACTTGGGCCGATAGCTAAAAAAATCGCGATGCTTGAATGCACACATTAAGGCATTGCCGCCCGTTAAGGTTTTTAGCTTGGCCCCGTTTAGCCGGTCGCGGCGGTCTGATTCATCGGCAATGACCAAGCGGCAATTGCGCAAGGGTGCAAGGTCAAAATTGTTTGCATCTGGGTCGCGTTTTTCAATCAGGGCGGCAAAATTAAGCGGCTTACACAGACCGCCCAATAGGTGCATGATGGCTTCGATCAATGTGCCTTTTCCGGCGCGGGTTGGGCCGTGCAAATAAAGCACGATTTCAAAGCGGGTATCGCCCGTCAAACATAGCCCTAAAATGGTTTGCAGCCAGCCGGTTGTATTGGCTCCACCCTTCACGACACTATCAACAAAACCCTTAATTGGGGCTGTATCGGCGTTTTGCTCGTATGGCGTTGCCAGACACCACGTAAAACGAAAATAGCGGTTATGCGGCAAAATATCGCCGTTTTTGAGGTTTATCACCCCATTTGCCACATTCAGCAAATGATCGTGCGTGTCAAATTCGCTGGTTTTGGTAAAAAAACGCGATTGCAACAAGTATTTGCAATCCCGAATTCGTTTCGCGTTTGGCGTGGCGGCGCTAATCACTTTCTCGCGCTGCGCATCAATGGCGGCGTGTTGGCGCGTACGCAACATTTGGGCGATGTCGTGATCGAGTGCAGCTTCGGCTCCTTCCGGCTCCCAATGTGTGCCGGTATATTTCAGCCAGCCGATAGCGTCGGAGTATGCGTAATCGGCCCCATGCAGTGCTGTAAATGCGTCGGCGTTGCCAAGATCGTCGGGGCTAAACTCGGCCAGTTTTACCGGCGGTTGACCAATGCCGAAAACCTCGCGGCATTCACTATCACTAAGCACAGGCGCGAGCGCTGCCAAGGCGCTTGGTTCTGGGTCGCCTCGGTCAAGGCGCTTGCAAAAATCGTCGGCATGACCTCGATACCCGTTGAGGGTATCAAGGTCGCCCGAGGTGATGATTTCGCCTTTTATGCGGCGTTGGCAAAGGGTAATCAACTGCTTTTTATCACTCATTATTTAGCTTTAATGTGTTTTTGGGGTTTCGTCGGCGGTGTCGGTGGCCTTTCTGCTCTCGGTTCGTCTATGTTTGGTGGCGGGGTGGCGTTGGCGTTAGCGCGTTTTTTGTCAATAAAACGGATAACATCAGCCAATGCCAGAACAAAATCGGGGGTCGGGGACAATTCGATCTTTACCGGCGGGTAGGCGTTGGCGGGGAGGGTACAATTATGCTTATTCATGTCGGATACCTCATTTATTCGATGTGATTAGAAAGGCGCGGGTGTTATCAGCACATGCGCCTTTCGCTTTTCGTTTGCAATCAATATTATAGCAGTAATTTACCAGTAAATTACTGTATTTAATGCTATAATCCCCCATATGTTTAATGGTTATAATATTTCCCCTGTGGCTGCACCTGAAAAGAGAGAGGAAGATAAGCGTGATAAACCGGTTACTGTTTATTACACGTCCAAAGAGTTGGCTGATGTTCGCCAGCTTGCGCGTGAAAGTGGTTTGACGCTTGCGGCATATATCAGGATGATGTCTTTTGCCAAAATTAAGCGTAAATCTTCGATTGCTGCCGATGACATCGGCGCGGGTGAGTGATATAATCTTACTTAACATAACTTTTGGGTGTTGCTGAATCGCTCCGTTGGTCGCGGGGCGATTTTGTTTTTTCACGGGTTCACCGGCTCCGGCTCCGGCTCCATTGCTTGGGCGGCTACTTCGATAATTGCGCCTAAAACATCGCAAAAAATCGGGTCTAAGCGCGTTGTGTGCTCGATTTGGGCAATCATTACCATGTGTTCGTTTGAACGCGCTGCGCCCTGTTTCCAGCCATTTTTGAGGGTGGTCTGGGCTTGGGTGATGACTGAAAACACGGCTTCGGTGGTCATCGTTGCACCTCGGTTTGTTGGGGTGTGAGGGCCGGGGCCGGTGGGGTTGGTTGCATAAGCCCTTGGTTCACCAATTCGCGGCGTAGCAGATAGCGCAAGTGATCGGCGGGTGTCCGTAATTCCGTATCACCGAGTTTTGTAAGCGCGTCAAATTCCGTTTCAGGTAGGGCGATTTTTAATTTGATCGTCATAGGTTAAATAAAAAAGCCAGATAGCTGTTTTGCTATCTGGCTTAATTAAAACGCTGATGACGTAATCAGCGCAAGGTCATCAAAAACTTGATGACGTAATCATTTTTACAATGGCTTTTTTCTGGTTTCGGGGAAAGCCTTATAAAGTTTGGAAAGTGTATTTTTCACAAAACCTTCTGTGACATTAACACGCTCGGCTATTTTGCTATTAGTTAATTCATTAAACAAGTGTATTTTCATAATCTTCTTTTCGTTGCCTGTAAATTTCATGTATTCGACTCGTAAATATATAGCTTGTTTTTCCTGCTGACTTAAGTCATTAAGATATCTCGTGCCATCCGGCTTTATTGGCAATGTCGCATCATCAGGAGGCTTGACCGTCTCCGTCTGGGGTGGGGCGGGATTGGCGACGGGCGGCAATGGCTCAGGTTTCCACAACTCAGACTTACAAAAAGGAAAAACTTCAAGCCCGACTGTAGCCCAAAGATGCTCTTGCAAAACTTTACGGATATGAGTGCTTTCGAGCCTTGCCGCTGCAATTTCTGCTTTTGTAGCTTTCGCATCTACCCAGTAGCACAATTCCTTTTCGCTTTTAATAACAATCCATGCAATTATCCAATCGTTAAACCTGAGTAAAACTCGGTCTGTTTCCCAAATTTCCCAAGATAACTTATTATCATCAGACATTACAAAATAAGATTGGCGAATATGCTGTGCATTAATAAATAAGCTTAGCTCTTTGCACACTTTTAAAAAGTAGTCTGGTTCTTTCGGTAGTGTTTTGGTTGTCTGGGGGATTGGCGTTGATTTCTGGCGACGTGGGTCGTTTTCGATTACGCCAATAGGACTACGAAGTTCTGGCTGTGCAGAGTTTAATTTTGTGGGAAAAGAAATGGAACGGTAGGACTGAATAATGTATTCAGTTGCCGGGCTGGAAGCTATTTTTGCAAAATCTATGCGTTGTTGTTCAATACTTTTCTGGAAAGATTGAACAATGTCCATCCATGCAGGCCTTGCTATTTGTTCAATAGTTTGATTAATGCGTTGTTCGAGGGATTCGGCAGCATCTAGCCATGCGGGTTTTGCTAGTTGCTTAAAAATTCGAGCGCTTTGGGTTATTGTCTCGTTGATAACATTGATATGTTTAGTCACCTGTGCAGAGACTTCTAGGATGCCCGTATGAAAAGTGGGGTCGTTTTGTCCAATAAATTCAACGACATCATTAAGCGCAATGCGTCTTTTGGGAGGAGGTTTGCTATCTTCGCTATAATCGCTCATATTCTGGTCTTTGGCTCCTTCAATGTAAAAAGATCAGTTAAACCGCCCTGCGCACCGGCTAAAGTTGCGGGGCGGTTTTTTTGTTGCGTTGATTAGCGATAAGCGTCTTTTCGGTGGGCAATTTTGAAAACGGCAATGATCTTTATGCCGTCGTCAATCGAATACAACACGCGGTAATCTCCAATGCGAATACGATACCCGTCTTCAGTGCCTTTTAACTGAATGTAACCCTGTGGGCGCGGGTCGTCTGCCAGCTTCATGATTTCGGCTGAAATACGAATTTGTAAGGGGCGCGGTAATTTGCGAAGGGTGCGCTCGGCATTGCTAAGGATGTTTATTTCGTAGTTCATGCCGATTGTCGTTTGTTCACATCGTCGGTAATGCCTAACTCGGCTAAGAGGGTATGCAACGATTTGCCGGTGGGTGGGTTGGCTTTAACTGCATGGTAGGCGGCTAAGTCTTCAGCGTCTAGCGCGTCGCGCTCGGTATCGCTCAGGTCTGGGTAGCTTGCATCATGGGCATGTTGCGGGGTAAGGGCTACCTCGAAGGGCAAGCCACGTCTAAGCAACACTTGTTTGTAAAACAGGGTAATTGCATCGGTTGGGTTAAGCCCGACTTGGTGCAAGATTGCTTCGACACTGCTTTTTAGTTCGGGTTCGATACGGGTGCGTATCATCGCTGTCTTTGCCATAATATGATTGTATCTCGTTTGTGCTATCTGCGGAGAACATTTGTCTGGCTGACCGCATCTTTACCCGGCTTTGGCGGCGGCTGGTGCAGCCCTGCGCACCGGCTAAGATTGCAGGGCGGTTTTTTGTTTGCTAAACAAAATCACCAATCACCAAAAATGAAATTTCTTGCACTCGTTTTAGTCGGATGTCGTTTGTTATAAAACAATCACAGCCAGCATAAAGGGCAATTGCAATTTGTAGTGCATCGGGTAATGATATGGGGTAGGCGGCGCGAAGCTGTGCCGCGTTTAGCCCGTCACGACCTACAGGTGCAATACACCTATGCGATTACAAGCGGTATAAACACCAGCTTTGTCAACATTGGACAAGCAATAGCAGTAAACGAATCGGTTGTGTAATGCATTCTGCAAGGGTAATCGGTGAGGTGACCGCATTGCACTTTCCGGATAGAATCGCCTCGAATATTGGAATACAAACGGGTGAAAATATCGGGTGGGCTTCTATGAGATAGATGATTGGGGCGGTGTCTAAAAATACGCGGCGATAGCTGTTAAGTGCCCGTGTAATATTCATGGGATGGTTCTATCGGCTAAATCGCGCTCACAAGATACCTCTGCCTGCGCATCCATGCCAGCAAGCGGGTATGGGGCCGTGCCAGCAAGGTCTAGCCAATTCTTAGGCGAAGACGGCGACTCATAGGTTAGCTGGAGGGGCAAAGCGCGTTCTACCCTGACGCGATGCAAAAACAAGCGAATTGCTTCGGATGTGGTCATCCCAATGCCAGCGAGTATTTGCTCGGCTTCTCGCTTTAGTTCTCGGTCAATACGGGTGTGCATCATTACGGTATCTGCCATATATTTATTGTATCTCAATTGCTCACAACTGCAAACATAGCGATTGCAAAATTAGCCTAAATTGGGGAGGGTTTCGGCGTGTTTATAGGGCTTCGTCATTCTCCCGAAAGAGGAAGTCTATCACCCAATAGGCATAATTTGAACGAAATCATTCGTTTTGAACCTACCAAATTATGGATCTCTATGTTCTCGGAGTCTGATATTGCCCTATATCTTTAGAAAGTTAGAGCACTAGCAAATAATGATAGCATAGGCGCATGTCATTTACGGCCTCGTCTATTACCCCGCCTACCCTAAACCAGCCGCCCAGCCCATGCAGCGCCGCCGATTTGGCTGGTGCAGATGTGGCAGCTTTGCTCAAACGCCTTAGCAATAGCGATTACTATTGCACCGAGCTAATCGCGGCGACGCTTATACCGCAGGCCAGTACGTCATTGGTGGGGCAATTGCTCAAATTGGCACAAAACAGTGCCAAGCCACTCGCCCGCCGCAATGCCTTGCGAGTGCTGGGGCGCTTTGCCGAGCGCCCCGCCGGTGAGCCAGCCCACGACCTGGTCATTCGCAGCAGCCCAGCCGGTGTGCGCGATCTAGATGGCATCAACGCTGGCCCAGCCTTGGCCGGTCAATTGGCCCACGAGACGGATGAAGACAGCCTGCACGAGATTTTGTGGATTTTGGACGCTTATTTTTACCCATTATTTAACATACAAGGGTATCTTGAAAGCGCCAGTGCTAACATATCGAACAGCGACCGGCTGCGTTTTCGCTGTATCTCGGCTTATGCGCGGTTGATGTATGCCCGCGACAAATTAAACCCGCATGAATTGGCGTTTCTTAACGCTTCGTTACGTTCTGACGATTTTTGGGTGCGGGCCGAAGCAGCCTTTATTTTTGAGCAATTGCGGCCAGAACAAGTAACGAAAGCCGAACGTGAATACATTTACCAAGCGTTAAAACAAGCGTGGCAAACCGAGCAATTGTTAACCCCACGTCAATATATGGCACGAGCAATTGATCATTTTAATGGCAATAGTATTCTCAGTAGCCAGTTGCGCGGCGAATGTGAGACACAATGGTTGCCAAACACGCTCGTGCATCATGATATTTCGGTGCGCTCGGCATTGCCAGATGTTGAAGCACTGCGTTTTATTAAGCTAATGGAGAATGAAAGACAGGCTTTTTTTGATTTGCTTGGCCCCGAATTCACCACGCCCGTTGCCAATGACCCCAACGACAAAATTACACTGATGTTGTTTGCCAGTAAAGCAAATTATATCGAGTATATGAATGCGTTTGTGGGGTATGGGGCACAGGCAGGCGGGCTGTATATCGAGCGTGATGGTAAGTTATACACCTTTTTGCGCACACGGGCCGAGAGCACTTTCACCGTCGAACAACTCATTCAGCACGAATTTGGGCATTATTTGCAGGGCCGCTATGTTTACCAGCATTTGTGGAGCGACGCAGGTTATCATACCGAGCCGCGTGGCTGGGCCGATGAAGGTCTGGCCGAATATTTGGGGGGCTTGCAATTTGATGCGAATGGCCGTTGTTGCGGCACCAATCGGCCTGAGCATGTGAACAGCATTTGCGGTTGCGCCGATTTGTGTGATTTGAATGGCCTCATTTGCCGCCGCGAGGGCTATGACCAGCCCGGCACATTCGATTATCCCAATGCATGGTCATTTATGCATTATCTATGCACCCATCGGCTGGATGTGGCTCGACGTTTGTTTCGCGCCATGCGTAATGGACAATATCGCGATGAGGCGTTTGATGCGGTCGCGGGTGTGCCATTAGCGCAATTACAACATGAGTGGCATAACACAATGACGAATTGGCGCAATGGCGGGGCCGTCGAGACAATGATGCCCCCAACTGACAGCCCGTCTATTATTACGAGCATCATCGAAGGGTTGTTTCGCCCCCGCAAACCCCTTAACCCCGATCGTTTACCCAGTTCAGATGCATCGACGCGGATCGTTTAGAGGAATAACCAATTGCATCGTCATCGTAAATTAGCGCATCGCGCAGATAATAATTCTTAGCTACGATGATAGGGAACTACATTTTTTGCATTTAAAATATTCAGCATGAATTACTGGCTTAAAACCTCCCTTTCACATCCGTTGATTATTGGGCATCGTGGGGCGCGGGCGCATTACCCCGAAAATACCGTTGGGGCGATGCGTTTGGCGCATAACCAAGGGGCACATGGCATTGAGTTTGATGTGCGTTTGTGCAAAAGCGGCGAAGTCATCGTCATTCATGATTTAGCGCTTGATCGCACCACAAATGGCACAGGCAATGTTAGCGACCTCACATTAGCAGAAATTCGCCAGTATGACGCTGGGCAAGGCGAGCGTGTGCCAACTTTGGCCGAAATTTTCGAGGCCATGCGTGATGCCAGCACCGATGGCATTCCATTCTTGTTTAATGTTGAGCTAAAAAATAACGAAACCCAAGGCGATGGGCTAGAGGCGGCGGTGGCGGCGGTGGTGCGCCAATATGACATGGGCGATCGTGTGGTGTTCTCTTCATTTAGCGCCAATTCCATCCGCGAAATTTTGAAACATGCGCCCGAAGTGCCACGTGGCTTTTTGTATTATGGCGAAAAAACGTTGGCTGCTTTACGCAATGTTGACTTGAGTGATATGCAGTTGTCTTTCCATCATCCTCATTTTGCCTTGATCACGCCAGAGCTAATGACTGAACTAGGGGCGCAGCATTTGGGCGTGAACACATGGACGGTGAATGAGCGTGATGATATTCGCCACATGATTACGCTGGGTGTCACCGGCATCATTGGTGATTCACCCGCTACGATTGTCGAAATGCTTGGCCCCACACTGGGTGAGGCCCCGGCCCCAAGCGGTGGCGGTGGTTGGGGCTAAAACGAGCCGCCAACCTCAAGCCCACCATCGACAATGATGACCGTGCCAGTAACATAGTCTGAGGCAGACGAAGCAAGGAAAAGAGCCGTGCCAGCCAAATCATTGGGCTGACCAATACGCCCGGCCTTGCGGTTCACTGTTGCGGTTAAGTGGGCGTTACTCCATAAGGCTGTGCTAAATTTGGTCTCGATTACGCCGGGTGCAATCGCATTAACCTGAATGCCTTGGGTCGCCAACTCTTGCGCCAGCGATTTTGTCATCATAATTACAGCGGCTTTGCTGGCGCTATAAATCCCCATCATTTGCCCGGGCGAAATACCTGCCACCGAAGCCATATTAATAATTTTGCCGTGCCCTTGTTTTATGAAATAGGGCGCGGCCTCTTGAATAACCGCAAAATAGCCTTTGACATTGACTTGAAAGGTTTTATCCCATTGCTCATCGGTGGCGCTTAGTAATGAGCCAAAATGAGGATTGGTGGCGGCATTGTTGACCACAATATCTAAACTGCCAAATTCGGCGACGGTACGGGCAATCATGGCTTTAATTTGGGCGCGGTCGCCAGTGTGGCAAGCAATGGCAATGGCATGCCCACCGGCAGCATTAATGGCATCGGCAACGGATTGCACATTGTCAATTTTGCGGCTGGCAACCACGACTTTGGCCCCGTGTTGGGCATAAGCGTGAGCAATGGCTTCGCCAATACCACGTGAGCCGCCGGTAATGAGGGCAACTTTATTGCTGAGATCGAAAAGGGGTGAAGATGACTCGGTCATGGGCAATGATTATGCCCGATAAATCAATGCAATCGATCAATAGGCGTTTAAATAGATGGAATGTCGAAATCACTACATGGACTTTGGGGCAAAGACAAAGCCCCAAAGGCCATGTAGTGATTTCGACGAAAAATTATTTTAAGAAACATGGCTTAAGGCATGTTTCTTAACGGGGCAAGATAGCCAATCCATGTGATATTGAATTGCTTGCTTTCAAGTCGCCCCAATAATTTGGTTAGCATAATGTCAAATTGCCCATTCATTTTTTGCTCGGCACGCATTAATGTTGTGTAATCTGGCACAACGCGCAGGTCGAGTGCGTGTCGTAATTCAGCATTTTCTTTAAGATAGTTTTGCATATCGCGAAAGCTAAGCCGCATCACTGTGCGTAATAAAGCACAGGCCCCTAATTGCTGAAAAGTAAAATAATGGGGGCTTTTGGCATGAGCATAGCGTGGCAAGGTCTCACGTGAGATTTGATAGGCAACGCGGGCCGCTTCAATTTGTTGGTTTAAATCGTTATTTTCAAGACTCATGGCATACTCTCCGAGTTGTGACACCTTAATCCGTTCATTTTGTTGTTCACAACCATTGATGCACATCATCAACACTCGTATCCATGAGACTGACGCGAATGAACTAATACTTGCAACACTTTTCCTTAAACTTTCACCAGAAAACGCTTTGAATACGCATAGATTTTGCCAAGAAATATCAACTTCGTTTAAATACACCATCTATTGTATGAGGTGATATCCTTGCAAATATGATGCTTGCAATCAAAATTTGTTTTTATGTTAAGTCTTGCGTCCGCGCCAAACATATAACGCCAGCAGCCCGGCCCCCAATAACATTGACGATGCGCTGAGGGTAAAAAGTAGCGAATAACCAAGCGATTGGATCATATAACCGCCAAGCAAGGCGACAACGGCAAAGCTTAAACCCGCTAACCCTTCTTGTGAACCATTAAGTGTGCCGTGTTGACGGCTAGGGGTGCTCGACATAATAAAGACCATAAAGGCAGCATAACGCGCTGGGGTGGTCAGCCATACAAAAATATAGCCAGTTGCCGCCACCCACCAAATTGGGATCCATGCCATAGGCAACATGCCAAAGGCAGCAATACATAAAGCCAAGATGACTGTGCCAGCACTGCCAAGTTTGCGTGTAAACCAAGGAATCGCAAAGGCCGCAGGCACACCCAATAATTTGGCGAATGCTTGAATATTGCCGATGGTGGCGGTGCTAACGTGTAATTCACGATCCATATACACATTAAAAAAAGTTTGCATGCTGGCGACCCCGCCGACTTGCAAAAAGCGCAACAAGCAAAAAAATGCTAACAGCAAAAACGCGGCTTGGGCTGGTTGTTTTAACGCATTTAATTTGCTTGGCTCAGTGCCAGATAGATCGGCAGATAAGGCATCGTCATCTAACAAGATCGCATTGTCGTTGGTATTTACGTCACGCATGAGCGAGACCAAATAAAGCGACACAAGCAGAAAAATAGGCACCAGCCACAATGTCCATTGATAAGGCAAGGGTTGATTAATATCGCCGATCCCCATATTGGCGAGCAAGCCGGGCAAATTGCCCCCAATCAAACTGCCTGCAAACCCAAAAACCGCGAATGTAGCCGATTGCATTGAAAAAATACTGGTGCGTTGTTGGATGGTGCTAAGTGCGCCTAAATAAGGCGCACCAGCCACAAAATAAGCGGCAAACCCAAGATTTGAAATGATAGCGCTCATGACCAGCACAGCAGTATGGGTTGTCGGCGGCAACCAACCAACCAGCGGGACAAATAGGCTGCCAATGAAAATGAGAACCATCCCCACCCGCATGATACGTAATAAACCATAGCGTTCGCATAATCGCCCAACTGGGATGCATGCAATCGCAAACACCCCCATCCCCACCGAATTGACGGCACCAACGAGATCTGGCCCATAGCCCAGACGCAACAAATAGAGGTTAAATAAAACAGTATTGATACCACCATCTAGCGTTATGGCCAAAATGGCATAAGTAATAAGATGGCGTTGAACGTCGCGGTCAAACGCCCCAAGGCGATTACGTAATGTGCTTAGAATAATGGCACAATTGTCTCATTAAACTGCTAAAAACAACGCAGGTCAATGCGGTTCAAATCATTGCCCAACGGGTGCGAATGAAAACGCAATAAAACCAATCACCCACACCCAAAAATTGACAATACGATAGATTGCACCGAAGGTGAGCGAAATAACAAGGGTGTGGGCCACAATACACGACAATAATGCCAAAACATAAAGCAAAAATCCACCCGCAAAATTGGTGGCTGGGCTAGCCGCCCATTGCGCCGCAAATGCGGCCCAACCCAGCATAAATGGCACGGTGAGTAATAAATTTAACCCGATCAGACGTTTATACGAATCGTAGATGTTAAGGCGAAAGAGGCCGATGATGATATTGCCTAACCCGCGCCCAACAATAACCGCCAACCATAGCTTGCCAAAATTGAGCGCCATGCTTGACCATAAGCCCCACGGCGCAAGGCTAGGCGCAAATAGCCACAACAACCCACCCGCAATCACAAGAAATACAGCCATTAAGGCAATGGCGATGAGGTTGCGTTCTAGCCCCTCTTTGGTGTTTTCATCCATTATGGGGCCAAAGTTAGCACAATCAAATAGACAAAACCACTATATTTTGTCGGAGATTTTGGGCGCGGCAATCGATCAACGCCGCCCCCATGCCAGCCATTGCCCCAACAATGTTTTGGCGCGTGGGGTGAGGCGGGTGCGGTTCCAAGCATCGGCGGCTTTACGCACACCCTCGGCTTGGGTTGGGTATGGGTGAATGGTAGTGGCGATGGCCTTGAGGCCGAGTTTGTTGGTCATGGCCAGTGTAATTTCGCTAATTAATTCGCCAGCATGTCGCCCCACAATTGTGGCCCCAAGGATGACATCGCTGCCTTTGCGCGTCAGCACCGACACATAACCCTCGTTTTCATCATCGGCAATAGCGCGGTCAACTGCACTAAACGGCACTTCAAACGTGTCGTAGGCGATGTTTTGTTTTTGGGCTTCGTGGGCATATAACCCAACATGCGCCACTTCGGGGTCGGTATAGGTGCACCAAGGGATGACAAGATTGCTAAATTTGCGGCGACCAATGCCAAAGGGCGAAAATAAGGCATTTTGCAAGGCAATGCGGGCCGAGAAATCGGCCACATGGGTGAATTTGTAAGCCATGCACACATCACCCGCCGCCAAAATGTTGGGGTTGCTGGTTTGCAAATAATCATCGACCCAAACGCCGGTTTTGTCAGTTTTTACGCCTACGCGCTCTAGATCAAGATTCTCAATATTTGGGGTGCGCCCAACAGCCATCAGGATAGCATCGACTTCAAGCCTATGCGCGCCGCTCGCGTTATTAAAGTGAATATGTTTGGTTGCGCCCGTTAGTGTCACTCGTTCAATCGTGCTGGCGAGCGCCAACTTCACCCCGTCGCGCTCAAGAGCATGTTGCACAATTTTTGCAGCGGCGGGTTCTTCACGCGGTAACACTTGGGGCGCAATATCGAACACGTTGACGGCACTGCCTAATCGTTGAAATGCTTGGGCTAATTCACAACCAATTGGCCCCGCGCCAATAATCGCAAGCCGCGCTGGGCGTTCGGTCAATTCAAAAACCGTTTCATTGGTTAAAAAACCAGCCTCTTTTAGGCCGAGAATGGGTAGAACGAGGGCGCGTGACCCTGTGGCAATGATGGCTTTTTTAAAGTTGAGACTGACGCGGCTGCCTTGTGCATCTCGCACTTCGACTGTGTTCGCGCTAGTGAATTGGCCTTCGCCAAAAAACACATCGACCCCTAACTCGGTAAACCGTTGGGCCGAATCGTGGTGGCTGATGCCCGCGCGCACGCGCCGCATGCGTTGCATTACGGCGGCAAAATCGACTTGGGGTGTCGCCACATTTACGCCTAACGCCGCCGCCCGCTGTATCTCACCCATTACTTTGGCCGAGCGAATGATGGTTTTTGATGGCACGCATCCGCTGTTGAGGCAATCGCCACCCATCCAATTTTTTTCAATCAAGGCCACTTTGCCGCCCAACCCAGCCGCGGCAATGGCTGAGATTAGCCCAGCCGAACCTGCGCCGATGACGACTAAATTGTATTTGGCGTGTGGGGTTGGGTTATGCCATTCAGGTGGGTGCACATGGGCGAGTAATTGGGCGTTATAAGCATCGTTGGGGAGCATGTTGGGCAAGATCATAACTGGCAAAGATGAATGCACCCATAACAAAAAATTAGCATTACAATTTTGTAAGAGGTCAGCTTCATCGATTCAAGGACAACATATGAACCTAAAGCGCATTATTAAATTATCTGGCGGGGCAGTAGTAACCGCCATGCTTATTTTTGTCGGAGGGTGTTCGATCATTATTCCGACTACGTCCGCTCCCAAATCAGCATCGGTGCAGCCCATTGGCAAACCGATTCCCACTGCATTGGCAGGGCAGCAAAGCACGCCAGCACCTACGGCAGTGGCAACCGCGCCTGTCATTAGCGCCACCAAACCCATTACAGCCTTAAAAAGTGTGAATTGGAAACAGACCCTGACCACAGACCCACAACTGAGCTTTGATAAAAAAGCCACAGACGATGCATTAAAGGTGAGCAAAATTGACCAAGGACCTTTTATACGCGCCAAAGCCACTTTTGGTGGGGCCGAGGTGGCCGGACATGCCGGCATTTTAAAAGATAGTATTGTGTATGCTGACATTTCTGATGATGGTCAGGCCGAAGCGATCATTATGTTATCGTCGGGGGGCAGCGCGGGAAATGTGGGGGCGTTGATCTTTAGCCCCGACACCGCCAATAAACCGATATTGGTGGCGGTGTTAGATGGCAATAAACTGAGCGTGAGTGTCGAGGATGGCGAATTGGTGGTGACGCGGCCCATTGTGGCTGGCTTTGAGCCAAATTGTTGCCCGAGTGGGTTTAACACCACACATTACAAATTGGTGGCAGGGGCGGCTGATTTTGCGCTAAAAGAGCTAAAATCGAGTAATGAGGGTGCACCCGAAGCTCAGGTCGTGGTAGTGGAGCAGTTTTACAAATTGCTGAATAACAAAAAGTTAAAAGAAGCCTATGACATGCTTGCGCCATCTTTACAGGCCCAACAAGAATTTGATGCTTGGCAAACGGGTTATGCTGATTTGAAAGAGATTCGCATCAGCACAAAATTATTGCCCAGCAATGTGGTTTTTGTTGATATTAATGGGAAAGTGGGCAATACAGCCCAAAAATTTAATGGCACTTGGAAGCTAGGCTGGGATGATAAAACCACGCGATGGCAATTGACAGAAAATAATATTAAAACCATTGCCAGCACCACCAAAGATGTGCAAGCGCCCAAGGTTGCCAGCCAAAAGATCAGCCCTAACATTGTGTATTACGGTAACAATTGTGGCACAAAGCCTACGCAAGCAACCCTTGCAATTAAATTTAGCGACCCAAGCGGCGTTGCAGAGGCGCGAATTGAGTATGTGTTTTTGAAGGATAAAATTGCAATCGGGGTGGCCGAAGCCAAAGACATGATAGCGGCAGGCAAAGATAACTATACGTTCAGCATTGATGTTGGGGCCTCGGCCTCAACGGCATTAAAAATGGGTGCAGGCACGCTAAAAGTGGTGGTGGTGGCGACAGATATGGCCGGAAATCAAGGGGTGATTGACTTGCCAGCCGTGCAAGTGCAACAGTGTAAATAAGAACTTGATGGCGATTTTTATTGGCTGATTTTGGTTGTTTCGATTCGTCGTTGGTTTGATGAGAATCGGAAACACCTAAAATCAGCCTTTTGTTTTTTCGTCATCAGATCGTTGCTGTTTTGTCATGCGCTCGTCATCTTAAATGATTACAATTTGCATGTTTGATTTTATAACGGGAGATTCACATATGGTTACAAAAACGCTTACTCATCTTTCATTTGTAGCGATGTTTGCATTGGCGGCATGTTCACGCACCACCAGCACCCCGACGGTATTGCCCCCTACCTCAACGATTGCAGCACCGGCAACCGTTTTGCCAACGCCGTTAGCACTGCCAACAGTTACAACTGCGCCGCCCATTACGGTGGTGCCACCAGCGCCACCTGCTGTCCCAACCGCCGCCATCCTACCGACGGTTACAGCAACTGCTGTGGGGGGATCGGGGGCATCACAACCAACAACAGCCCCAACGATTGCACCTACCGCGGTGACCAATACTCCCATCCCTAAAGTAGATATGCGAAAGGTAAATTGGGAGCAAGTTGTAACAACTGATCCGGCCCTTGTTTTTAATAAGGCCGAAAGTGATCAATTAAATTCGACGGTGAAGCGCGGCCCCTATGTAACGATTAAAGGGTCTGAGGTTGGCGGCTTTGCTTTGTTACAACAAATCGCCTTTGGCGATATTTCGGGCGATGGTCAAGAAGAAGCGGCCATTGTATTGGAATCAGGCGGCACAGGCGGGGCATTTGGGGTGGTGTTATTTGGGGTGGTTGATGGCAAACCCAAAATGATTGAAAAAGTGCTAGGCTACAAGATGTTTGCCAAAGTTGAAAATAACGAGTTGGTTATTCCTCAACCGGTATATGCTGGCTGGGAAGGGAATTGTTGCCCCAGTGGTGAAAGTGTGACGAAATATATCTTGAGTGGCAATAAGTTAGTGCAAACTAGCTATAGCGATACCCCTTTTGAGCAAGCCAAGGTTCCCACTGTTGGTCAATTTTATGCTTTGCTCAATCAGCAAAAATATGCCGAGGCCTATAAGTTTTTTAGCCCCGCATTTCAAGTAAATACGCCATTTGAAAAATGGCGAGATGGGTATAAAAACACCACCTTTAGTGGCAAGCCACCCGAAATTACCGAAGCCCCCAAAGGACAGGTTAAAGCACAAATTGTGGCATTTGAGAAAACCGATAATGGTGAAATACGCTCGACCTATGTAGTGCAATGGGCATTGGTATGGAGCAGTAAGGCGAAACAATGGTTACTCGATAGCGCCAGCGCCGAAATTTCGGGCAGCACCCCTTCGCTAAATTCGGCTTTGCGCACCACCAATTGGTTTAAGGTGTTAACAACTGAGCCAAAATTGAAATATGACCCATCGGTAGATGGCAAGCCAGTGGGTTTTGCAGGGCCATACTTAACAGCGGGGAATGAAGCTTATGGTCATGTCATGCTTGAATCGATTCGATATGGCGACTTTTCGGGGGATAGCAAAGAAGAAGCCGTGATTCCATTACATTCGGGCGGGACCGCAGGCAGCACTGGCACCTTGGTTTATACGATGGGTGAAGACGGCAAGCCTAAATTTGTAACGGCTTTGCCGGGTTATAAGATGGGGGCATCGGTGCAAACGGGTGAATTACAAGTGACGTTGCCGATTTATGCCGGGTATGAACCCAATTGTTGCCCCAGTGGCAGCACGCTTACGCGCTATAAACTTGACCCAGCAACGCTAAAGCTGGTGCAAATTGGCGAAAAATCTGGCCCATTGGCTGGCACGCATGTTGATGCAGCGGATCATTTTTATCAATTGTTGTCAGCCAAAAGCTATAAAGATGCGTATAGCATGTTTAGTTCGGCTTTTCAGACCAGCCAACCGTTCGATAAATGGCAAGCTGGGTATCAAAACACCAAAATTTTGAATTACACCGTTACCCAAGTCGATGCCAATCGTGCACGGGTAGAACTTGCATCGCAAGAAGGTGCAAATAATGCCCAAAAATTTTTCATCACTTGGGCCTTGATTTGGACAGAAAAAGGGTGGAAGCTGGATAAAGCGCTGGTGCAATAAAAAAGATGAAGAGATAATTAAAACAAATTTTCGCCGAAATCACTATCACTTTGTTTTGGAGCGGGCTTTGCCCGCTCCAAAACAAAGTGATAGTGATTTCGGCTTTACGTCTTTGGATACCCCCAATTATTGGAAAGCTTTTCTCAAAATATTAAAACTGAAAATAGATGAACTGCTCAGCCCCGATGCGGCCTAAAAGCAATAAACTAAAGACAGCGGCGTAATAAACACTCCACCGCAACCAAGTCGGTTGGCGTTTAAGCCATTCACCCCAATATAGGCGCGGTTGTGTAGCCTCAATTAACCATAGCAAAGCAATTAGCCCAAAAGCAAGCAATATTTCGCTCGGCTGTCCTACGCCATTCCAAATGATCGAACGCCCAGCGCTGGTGAAAAGGCTCGACCAACCCACAAACATATGGCGCACGATATAAATGCCATCGCCGACATGATTAGCGCGAAAAAACACCCACGCCAAGGCCACTAACACAAAGGTGCTAAACCATTTGAGCATAGAAAGCCATTTGTTGGGGAGGGGTGGCGGATAAAGACGTGTCAATTTTCGCAGCCAAATTTCGCCAATTGAATATGCCCCATGCAGTGCCCCCCACACGATAAAGGTCCAGTTTGCACCATGCCAAAAACCACTCACGAGAAAGACGATAAATACGTTGAATTGCCAACGCCATGCCGAAACACGATTGCCGCCGAGCGGAATATAGAGATAATCGCGAAACCAAGTTGAAAGTGAAATATGCCAACGCGACCAAAAATCGGAGATGGAGCGGGCCAAATAGGGAGCGCGGAAATTATCCATCAACTTGAAGCCCATCACCTTGGCCGCGCCAATGGCAATATCGCTATAACCCGAAAAATCGCAATAGATTTGCCACGTGAAGAAAAACGTGGCAAGCACAAGCGGTATGCCTTGGTATTGGGTAGGGTGGTTATAAACTGGGTTGACTAAGGTGGCGAGCCGGTCGGCAATGACCATTTTCTTAAACAGCCCCCAAGCGATTAAACGCAAACCATCGGTGACACGGACGTAATCAAAATTGTGGTGTGCCCGAAATTGGCTGAGCAGGTTTTGCGGGCGTTCAATCGGCCCAGCCACCAATTGTGGGTAAAACATGACATAAAGTGCAAAAATGCCCAAATTGCGCTCGGCCGGCTGCCGCCCATAATACACCTCGAAGGTATAAGACAAAGATTGAAAGGTGTGAAACGATAGGCCAACGGGCAATAGTAAATCGGTAAATGTTTGGGCTGGCAAGCCAAGCGAAGCGTAAACAGTGGTATTGGTGGCATTTAAGCCCGTCAGCATCCATTCGCGCACAAGCGGCGACAAACCGAGTTGATCGGTAAAGAAATGCACATATTTAAATAGCATTAATGCGCCAATATTGACGATAATGCTTAGAATAAGCCAGAAACGACGCGGCTGACCCTGTGTGTTTTCAATTAACAACCCAGCGGCATAATCCACCACAATCGTGCAGACTAAAATGAGAATATAGATGGGGATCGGCCCGGCCAAATAGAAATAAACGCTAGCCGCCAGCAACCACAACCATTGCCAACGTTGGGCGCGGGCCGATGCAATGCTCGGCCTACCTAAGGCAAAATAGATCGCGGTGACGATGGGAAAAAAGGCAAAAAACGCGATCGAATTAAATAGCATAAAAAAGAGGGGTTATTGTTGGCAAAGGGGAAATGGTAGCAAAGTTGCAGAGTAGCAAGTTGCAAAGTGGCGAAAGGGCATATTGCAATTATTGCAACTCTGCCACTTGCTACTCTGCAACTTTGCCATCTTGCTCCTCTGCCCAAACTTATTATGGTCGATCCCAGCGATATTCGCCTGTATAGTTAAACGTGTGCGTACAAGCAGGGTCTTTGCTTGGCACAAGCTGATGCACCATGCGTAAGGCTTTTTCATTATTAAAAGTTACCGTCATAGTTTGCTCACCTAACCCCAACCCGCTCGGCCCTTTAAATTGATATTGATTTGGCCCCAATTTTTTAAAGGTATAAGGTTGTGGTTCTTGGCTTTTCCAAATTAAGGTGTCATTGCCTTGCGGGGTAATCTCAACCAAACCATATACGGGCAAAATCGCCCCCCCAGCGCAAGTGCCGCTGGTTGTATTCGATCCATTCACCGTATTCCATATTGATCTCACCTTTGGCGAAAAATCAGATGGGGTGGTATTAGGCTTCGCGGCTGGCGTAGCGGTATTTGCGGCGGTTGCTTGGGCGATTGGGGTTGTGGTTGGTGCAACTGTTGGCGCTGTTGTCGGCGCGACAGTTGGGGCAATGGTTGCGGGTACAGATGTTGGCTTAATAGCAACAGTAACAGTGGGCAGCGGCGCCGCTGTGGCAGTCGCTGCCGCAGGCACAGCCGTATTGGGTGGCGCTGTTGAGGTCGCGGGTGCAGATCCACAACCCACCACACTCAATAGTATTAAAATCTTGATAAAGAGTATTCGCATGAATCGAAGTATAAAACCCTTCTCTACCTTAATGTTATATGCTGCGGCACGCCTCATTTTAGGCATAGCGATATTAAGTGCGCTATTTGGGCGATACGCAACACACTCCATTAGCGCCGCGCCTTTGGCTTTGCCAATGGACAACTGCCCACCGCTAGGCAATGAAACGGCCCAAGTCATGATCGATGTTGATAGCACCCTCGCACGTGGCGCCCCACGTTGGGATGCGCCTGTCGTAACCCGTTTGATAAAGCAACAATGTTTTTATGCGGCTGGCAAAGACAGCCGTTATGGCTTTTTGTTGGTGCGCGAAGGCAATAGCAAACTATGGGTGCATGGGCAAGATGTGCGATGGCGTGGCAGCCTTGATGCTTTGCCAGTCATGGATGATGTCGTGACGGCCCAAACCTCAGTCGTGCGCACGCCCCCCAAAGGCATCCCTAATGTCAGCGCCCGCGCCCGCCAAATTTACGCCAATGCGGCCAGCTATGGGCGCGACACCAGTATTGTCGCGGTTATCGGTGACTGTAATTCTGAGCCAAATGTTTATTTTGGCCGGGCCGCTAGCGGTGGCTTTAGTGTCAATACTTACCCGGGTTTGGTGGGAGCCTATCAACGGTTTTCAGGTTCGTTTAATCGCGGTAGTATGGCGACATCTGGCAGCTTTAACGCGGCTGCGGCCTTCGACCCAACTTGGGCCGACCCGAGCAAATGTGGCGGTGATGGGCCATTGGCCTGCGAGCTAAAAACCTCACGTGCTAGTATCTTAGTCGTTTCACTCGGCACTGGCGACCAACATCGTTGGCGCGAATTTGAGGGCGAATATCGCCGAATTTTGGACTATACCCTCAGCCAAGGCGTGTTGCCATTGCTCATGACCAAAGTCGATGAATTGGAATATCGGCAAGGGGGTGCGCCACAAGATTACATTAACAATGTAGTGCGGCGTTTGGGCAATGAATATGGTGTGCCTGTCATCGACTTACACGCTGCAAGCCGAGACCTGCCCAATAATGGGTTGGCGAATGAAATTGCCCCACAATTTCATTTGAGCGAAGAAGGCATGGATGTTCGTATGGTGATGACCTTAGCTACTTTACATGGGGTGGTGTATGGGGCTATGCCTAGCCTGACTGCCATCACCCCCGCGCCAGCCCCAGCTCCAACGCCACAAGCAGTGACCACCAAGCCACCCGTAGCGAGCCAACAGCCAGCCGCCGCGCCACCAACAACGGCGGCGGCCAATGGGGTCTTTACCGTCAATGCCGCAACGATAAATATACGCAATGCCCCTAGCACCAGCGGGGCCGTCATTGGTCGCGCCAACAGCGGCGAGCGTTACGCCATTGCTAGTCGTAGCAATGGTTGGGTTTATGTTTCGCTGCCCAATTCTAGCTATGGCTGGATGTTTGAAGCGTTGGGCACAAGCAGCGGTGAGCAAGCAGTGAGCGCCAGCCCAGCCCCCGCCGATGCATCTAGCCCGGCATCGCAATCACCAAGTATCAATATTCGCATTGCCGCCGCCAATGTGCGTAGTGGCGCTGGCACAGCAAATGCCGTAGTGGGTGTAGCCTATGGGGGCCGCAGTTATGAGATCACTGGCCGCAATACCGACAGCACTTGGCTGCAAATTCGCTATGATGGCATTGATGAAGCGTGGGTCTTTGCCTCATTAGGCACGGTTAGCGGCAATATTGGGGGCGCGCCTGTTAAATAAAAGAAAACACGACAGAGCAGATTCCAAATTTATAAAAAGTTTCGCCGATTTCACCCGCTCTCCCCTATGCTACGCTTAGGGGAAAGCGGGTGAAATCGGCCCTTTATCTTTTAAGAATTTGCGCTAAAAACTAACGGGGTTCTTTATACATACCCGCGCCCAACACCACGATAGGTAAACCCAAGTTCGCGCATTTTGGTTGGGTCATATAAGTTACGCCCATCAACAATAATCGGGTGACGCATGGCCTTCTTTAATTTAACCAAATCGAGGTTCTTAAATTCGTTCCATTCGGTCCCAATCACAATCGCATCACAACCGTCAGCCAATTCATAAGAATCCTCGCATAGGGTGACATTTTTAAGCAAACGCCCAGCATTTTCCATCGCTACGGGGTCATAGGCCTTAATGGTTGCGCCATCGGCTTGCAACATACGAATAATGTCAACAGGCTGGCTTTCGCGCATGTCATCTGTATTGGCTTTAAAGGCCAAACCCAACACCCCAATCACTTTGCCCTCTAGTCGATTAAGCCTGCCACTGGTGCGCTTGTCGTTGGCGCACACCAAGTCGCGCACTTTCGACACAATACTACGGCGTGCATCGGCATTAATTTGCATCACGGCTTCGAGCAATTGCGGGTGTTTGCCTTGAATGTTAGCCATGTGCGACAAGGCTTTGACATCTTTGGGGAAGCATGAGCCGCCATAACCCAAGCCTGCATCGAGAAAGGCCCGCCCGATACGTTTATCGTAGCCCATACCTGCTGCCACTTCTTTAACATCGGCCCCCAATGCTTCACAAATATTGGCGATTTCATTGATAAATGAAATTTTGGTCGCCAAAAAGGCATTGCTGGCATATTTGATCATTTCGGCGGTGCGCAAGTCGGTAATAATGAGCGGCGCACGCAATGGCAAATATAACTGCGCCACTTTTTGAGCGGCGTTTTCATCTAACGACCCTAAAACCACGCGATCAGGGTACATAAAATCGGTAACAGCCGCCCCTTCACGCAAAAATTCGGGGTTGCTCACCACGCTAAATGGAATCGGTTTGGGTTGCTTGCTGCGCACAATATCCGACACCCAGTCGCCGGTTCCCACTGGCACAGTGCTTTTGTTGATGATAATCAACGGATGATCCATCGTGACGGCAATGGTCTCGGCCACAGCCCGCACATAGCGCAAATCTGCTTCGCCATCTACACCTTCGGGTGTGCCTACAGCAATAAATACATATTCAGCCGGTGCGTCTTTGCCATTCAGCGCATCTTCATACGAGGTAGTAAAAATCAAGCGCCCAGCGGCGACATTACGGCGGGTCAGCTCTTCTAACCCAGGTTCGTAAATCGGCATTATGCCGTTTTTTAAGCCTGCAATTCTGTCTTCGTTGACATCAACACACATCACGCGGTTGCCAAAGTCGGCGAATCCAGCGGCCATCGGTAGGCCTACATAACCTACCCCAATGACTACAATGTTTTTCATGCGATTTTTTATCCTTCCAAAAGTCTTTTTTTAACAATCCCTATTTTTGTTCACTCGATAAAATGAGTATTGTTCGCTTTTATACCGTGCTAGTTTAGCAGATATTGATCTACATATCACCCGACAAAGGGGCTAAGTGTTTAGACGTAGATATTTGCAAAATTGGGCAATTTTGTTTTCAAAAACTGTTTTTAAAATGGGAAAGCTACATCATCGTATCTTCTCAATATAACAAGGTGAATAAAACAAATTTTCATTGAAATCGCTATATGGCCTTTAGGGGCAGAGGCAAAGCCGCCCCATAACAACCCTGAGGTAGTGATTTCGGCATTCGCTTTGCCTAAATATGCTCTCTGATTTGATAAAACCGCGTGATTTCAGCTAACAAAAAAAATGAAAATCTCTTTAAGAAACACGCTCTAAAGACCATATAGCGATTTCCACATTACATCTTTTGGGTTTACTCCGAATTATTGTGAAGATACCTAAATTAAACGGAAGCCAAGCTGGCAAGGCATAAAAATAAAACGGCTTTACTAAAAAAGTAAAACCGTTTTATTTTTAGCGACTGGGGTGGCTGGGATCGAACCAACGCATTGCGGATTCAAAGTCCGCCGCCTTACCACTTGGCCACACCCCAAAGTGCTGTTATTTGTGGCACGTATTATACGAGATTTTTCCTCATGCAATTACATGTCACTTATAGTTCCCAATTCTACCAGACTCGCCGTATAATCATCAGAAAATTACCAATGACAAAATGCTAGGCTTTATTAGTCATATGTTATTTTATAAGCATATTACGCATATAGCTTGGTAAATTCATATTGTTATTTATGCAATTACGCAGAGTTGTTATCACCGGAATCGGGGCGGTTACGCCGTTAGGGTTAAATTGGGCCGACACATGGGCTGCCATGATGGCCGGTAAGTCGGGCGTAGCGCCAATTACAAAGTTTGATCCGACCGGCTTGCCTACCGCCTATGCTTGCGAAGTAAAAAATTTTAATGTTGGTGACTATATGGATACGGCGGAATCACGCCGAGCCGACCAATATGAACATTTTGCGGTTGCAGCGGCTAAACAGGCATTGCAAGATGCGAAGTTGGTGATTACCCCCGACATTTGCGAAGACGTTGGTGTGGTGCTTGGCTCATCAGTTGGCGGGCATAAATCATTAGTGGCAGAGCATGATGTGTTGAATCAGAAAGGGGTGCGACGAGTGAACCCCTTTATTGTGCCGATGTTTATGCCCAATGGCGGCGCAGGCATGGTGGCGATTGTTGCCCATGCTCAAGGGCCATCTTATTCACCAGTATCGGCGTGTGCCACTGGCAATGATAGTATTGGGCAAGCCTTTGATTTGGTGCGTTTTGGCAAAGCCAAGGCCATGTTGGCGGGAGGGGCTGATGCCACTGTAGCCAAGTTGGGCATGACAGGCTTTGCGCAAATTGGTGCGTTGAGTAAAGTCACGCTGCCAATTAACTCGCCGCGCCCATTTGATAAAAAACGAGATGGCGTGGTGATCGGCGAAGGCGCGTGTGTGATGATTTTAGAGGAAATGGAATTTGCCTTAGCCCGTGGGGCACGCATTTTGGCCGAAATTGTGGGGTATGGCCAAACGACAGATGCACATCATATTATTGCACCCTCTGAAGGCGGGGCTGGCGCAGCCCGTGCCATGAAGCGTGCTTTGGCAGATGCTAATTTGCAGCCGACGGATGTAAATTATATTAATGCACATGGCACGGCCACACCGCTAAATGACGTATCTGAAACCAAAGCCATTAAAACCGTGTTTGGTGATTACGCCTATAAAGTGCCAACCAGCAGCACCAAAAGCATGACTGGGCATTGCATGGGGGTAGCAGGGGCAATTGAAGCGGCAGCATGTGTTTCGGCCATTAATGATGGGGTTGTGCCACCAACCTTAAATTTAACCGAGCCAGATTTGGCGGCTGGCTGTGATTTGGACTATGTGCCGCAAGAAGCGCGTAAACATGCGGTGCGGGTAGCGATGAATAATTCTTTTGGTTTTGGTGGGCACAATAGTGTTTTAGTTTTAAAGCGTTTTGAAGCGTGATACCTTCTTTTGGAAACCCAGCGTTGTTGTTCACGGCGCTAACTCATAAGTCATATGCAAATGAACATTCAACGAAAGAAACGCCGGTTCAAAACAATGAGCGTTTAGAATTTTTGGGCGATGCCATTGTTAATTTTATTGCCGCTGAATGGTTATATCAGCAATTTCCGACGCTGGGTGAAGGGCGATTAACCTCATTGCGGGCGGCGCTCATTCGTGCTGCAACCTTGGCCCAATTTGCCCACAATATTGGGCTGCCAAGTATGTTAAATTTGGGCAAGGGTGAAGAGGATAGTGGAGGCCGCCAACGCGCTAATATTTTGTGCGATGCGTTTGAGGCTGTTTTAGCGGCTATTTATCTTGATCAAGGCATGGCGGCGGCTCAAGCTTTTTTTGTGCCGCTGCTCGAGGCGCTTGCGCATACCTTATTGACCGAAAATTTAGACCGCGATGCGAAAACGTTATTACAAGAATGGAGCCAAAGTGTGTTGAATGTGACCCCGCGGTATCAATTGTTTGGAACCGAAGGGCCAGATCACGCCAAGCGATTTAAGGTCGAAGTTTGGTTGGGCGAATTGATGGCGGCGACTGGGCAAGGCCCCAGCAAACAAATCGCCGAGCAAATGGCTGCGCGTGAGGCGCTTAAAATGCAAAATGCAGTAGTCAGTAGATTACATTCCAAATAGTGGAGAATAGGGGAAATGATCTGTCGATATAGCAATCTTAAAACACGTGCAAAATTGTTCTTGGTAATGACCGGTTTGCAATTGCAAGAATTTGAGATTTTGTTGGAGGATGTAAGCACAGAATATGGTGCAATGCGTGGAAAGCGTTTAAAAAAGGAGGGTCGTCAGCGGGCTGTGGGTGGCGGAATGGAACCCTGTTTACAAATGCAAGATCAAGTATTGTTGACAATCATTTGGTTGCGGCACTACCCGATCCATGAAGTATTGGGATATCTATTTGGGGTGAGTGATACAACATCGGGCCGAGTAACGAATTGGATATTGCCAATTTTAGAGAAATTGGGACGTGATCAAATGAAGATGCCCGATCCTGGTCGTAAACGACGAAAGAAGTTACATGAGCTTTTGAGTGAAATACCTGATTTGTCAATCGCAATCGACACATTTGAACAACGAATTGAGCGAGCAAAAGATCATAAACAAGCAGATGCGCATTACAGTGGCAAGAAAAAGCAGCATACACTGAAAACGCAAGTGGCGATTGATGTTGAAACAGGCGAAATCGTTGATGTGAGTGAAAGCAAACCTGGGCCACAAGCCGATATCAAAGTATTGGAAGAATCTGGATTAATGAATAAGCTACCAACTGGGGTCGGTGTAATTGGTGATTTAGCCTATATTGGGATTACTGATTTGCATCCAGAAGGGAACGCGGCAACACCAAGGCGCAAGCCGCGAGGGAAAGAACGACCGCCTGAAGATATTGCGTTTAATCGCGAATTTGCACGTCGTCGTGTCGTCGCTGAGCATTCGATTGGTCGGATGCGTCGGTATCAAGCATTAGCTCAAATGGATCGAAATCACTTTAAAAATCACGCAAGTCGCACTTGTGCTGTGGCCGGTTTGGCAAATCGTCAAATTCGGGCGGGCTTATATTACTAGGTAATTTGGAGTAAGTGGA
>CAMDWA010000003.1 GCA_945877855.1 Thermoflexus hugenholtzii JAD2
GTTGAAAAAATGATAGCTGTTGCAATCAGATATTTTTATTATGATTTAGTCAAAAGTCAAATTCAAACGCAGTCAGTTTGAATTTGTTATCGTGACATAGTTGGATGCGCTTAATCAATATTATCACCAAAACTAACATTGCAACCCGACTGTTTCAATTTCAACCTCTGTTTTGGTTTATTCGTGCTGTCTATTCCAAAAATGCGCCCAATTGCCCAGCATTCTAAGGCTGCCATTCGGCCCATGCCGCAGGTAAGGTAATTTTTTGAATGGGCGGGATCGCTGTTGTCGCACCTTTGGTGAGCGATTCGGGATATTTACCCATGGGTGGCATTAAATGGGTGGCTGGAATTATCTGCCGCGTTCCACCCGGCGGCGTCCAATATAAATATATTTGAGTGTGGCTTGTGTAATCGACAAATTGTACTTTGATCGGATGCCAGCCTTTTTCAAGCGTGATGTTTACGGTTTTGTTGCTCTTTGTTTGATTATCGATGAGCAATTTGTCGGCAATAAACAATTTTGACTCATCTCTTGACACTGTTTCAAACGCATAATTGCCCGCTTTTTCGATAAAAACTACGCCCCGCCATTCGACGGAATAAGGTCTGGGCAAGGGTAAATCTTGGAAATAGAAATTAATTTCAGGGTCAATTTGACGGAATACTGGCTCGCCTTTAATCTCGCGCCCGCGATAATAATGACCAACTAGCCCTTGGGCTGCGCTTGTGGCTAACGACAATTGCTTTGCTTCAATGGCATCTAGGCGTTGTGCTTCGGGTTTTTGCCAAGTTAAATCTAATTTGGCATCGTTTGAAATGCCATTCGCGCTGATGCGCAGTAAATAGCTGCCGCGGGCTAATGCCTGCGATTCATCATTCTTAATCGGAAATTCGTTGATAAATAACGTGGTTGTCTCTATGTTTTCTGCCTTTAAGCTAAACTTGTAATTGCCAGATGTTTCTACATTTAACACCGTGTTTAAATCTGCATTCCCCAAGTTGGGTTTTAGCGAGAGAGGGAAAGTGGTGAACACCTTCTCTGGTTCATTGCCTTGCTGTTGATAGCGTATCGTGCCACCGAGATTTTGGGCAATATCGCTAGGCGTGAGGATTACTTCGTAGATGCCAGCCGTTGCACCTTGTGCCGATTGAAATTCTCGCGTGATTGCGTTTGGATATCTTCTACGGAGGTTGTTGATCGCCGCAGCCCCGCGTGACTCGCTTAAAATGACCACATTTTGGCTGCTATTGGCTGAAATGACTGGAAAATTATTGACATTCCATGTTTGATACTTTGCTTGCGGGGCAAAAAACTGGAGCGTCGGGTGGTCTTTCCAACTTTCGCTGATGATGAGATCGCTTGTTGGGGCAAGACGATTGATTTCTTTTGCGACTAGGGTTTCGCCAGTCGAATGTTCAATCCATGCGCGGTTATTGTAACGTTGAACATTAAAAAACGTAGAGAAATTATCTTGCGCAGAGAAAATGAGTAGCCCTGTAACTCCGAATGTTGAAAAGATAGTTTTGGGCTTTGTGATAGATTCAAACGAAAACGTCGCTTCAGCATTCTCGCGAGGGAGCAGCGCAATGAGTGGTAGGCTGGCAAAAAATGCGGTGGTGGGTAACACCCCAATCGCTCGCAAACTTTGTGGTGCTTCAAAATCGAGCGAAAACACCCCGGGTAACAGCATCACGCCAAATGTCATAAGCATACTCAGATTGCTAGGCCGCCAAAATCGCGCCAGCGCCATGCCAAAGCCAAGCACCGCCAGTGCCGCCATTACGTTGTCGAGCATGGGTGCGTTTGGTAAATTGTGCCTGCCATTCGGATCGCCTTGCACATTGAACATGAGCAAATGTTTGACGCTTTGCTGCAAAATGGCTTTCGCCAAGTCGGGTTCGGCCCTGTTTTTGGGATTGAACAACGAGACTTGGTTAGTGCGACCAAACACCTGATCGACGTTGTTGTAGGTATACCATGCTACTGGCGCAATGGTGACGAGGGCAGAGATGACAAGGGCTGAAATTGCTAAGAAGTGATACTTAAACAGCGTTTTTTTGTCGAATTGGGTTCGTGGTAAGGTGGTAATGAGACGTAACACGAAGTAAACCGTAAATACTGCAATAAATATGCGGTTAGGGACATAAAATGCCAGTGATAACCCTAAAATGATGCCACACAAGATAAAATCAGCAAACTTGCGCTGGTGAATTGCGCGTTCGCCAAAGTAGAGAATCGCTAACTCAAACATTGGGGTGGTGATGCCAGGCATGGCAATGCGCGATTGGGTCAGCCCATAACGCATGATGATGAGAAAAACTGTGCCGATTAAGCCTGACCATAACCCAAACCAGTGTTTAAAAAGCAAAAAGCCAAACACGCAAGTCAAAACGCCGAATATTACTGAGGGCATGCGCATGGCAAATGTGGTTGCGCCAAAAATCTCAAATAAGCCCGCCATCAAATAAAAATAATGACTGGGGAAATTCACTAAGTCCAAGTAAATAGGGCGATAGGACGGGGTGTTGATGATGCGTATCGCATAATTAGCACCATTAGCTTCGTCATACCAAACGCCAAATGGAAAATCACCCAGATCCCAAATACGCGGCAAGAGCGCAGCAATGGCAATGACAATGACCCAAAACGCGGTTTTTAATTGGTTGGCGCGGCTCGATGAGGTCATTGTGTTTGCTTGCCAATTTGCTGCGATTGCAGCACCAAACAAGGCTGTGACCGATAAAATGTGCAGCCCCCAGGCAAAATTATTTCGGTTTTGGTTAAAAACGGTTAGGCTTGCGAGGCTTAACCCTGCGCCAATGAAAGTTAAATACAAAGTGAGGATTGGGCGCAATAGCGTAATTGGCTGTTGATTTTTTATAGCGCTTAATTCATTTTTAGCATAAACCTTGCTTGATTTATGCAAAAGCGAGGCGATGATTAAGACGAGTGCAATCCCAAAACCGAGCCAAACGGTGTTGGATAATTCAGCCTTATGTAAAAATTGTGTGCCGATGGCGATGCCGATTGCCAAAAGACGCATCAAATATTGCACCCCGATCCAATTTGCCACAAGCATTTTTGAAAATGAGATGAACCTATTTCTCATGACTCTATTTCAATTCTAACTGCTGCACTCGATGCGCCGCAGTTTCTGTCACCCATACTGTTTTGTTGTAAATGGCTATGCCGGTTGGCACACGCAAACGCCCGGGGGCGCTGCCCTCGCCGCCAAATTCGGCCATGATGCCAGTATTTTTGTCGTAGCGATGAATCACATGCGAGGCAGGCGATGTGATGAGAATGGTGCCCTCGTCTTCGATGGCTAACTTTGGCCCATCGACGGTCGAGGCGGGGCGAATGGCAAATTCTCGCAAGAACTCACCCCCTGCGTTGAATAACACCATCCGACGATTGGTCGGGTCTGCCACATAAATAATCCCTTCACGATCGACAACCACTGCTGTCGGCTCCATAATTTCGCCACGCCCTGTGCCACGCCGCCCAATCACTTGTAGCCGCTCGCCATTGGGTGAGAGTTTAACCACTCTCGAGCCACCGGTGTCGGCGATATACACATTGTCTGCGACATCTAGCCCTAACCCGCGTGGAAAATAAAACCCCAAGGCTGGCCCGCCGATGCGTTTGAGTGCTTTGCCATCGGCGCTAAAGAAATAAATCCATTGCTTATTTGAATCAAGCACCAGCACTTCGTTTTTGCTGTTGATGGCTACCGCGCCCGGGAAGTCAAAAGCTTCTTCGCCGCCTAAAATCTCGGTCAAAAATTTACCATCTGGCGCAAAAATTTGCACCCGTTTATTGGCGCTGTCGGCCACATAAACACGCCCATCACGCGCAACCGCCACCCCACGTGGCTCGCGCACTTCGCCCGGCCCAGTGCCTTCTTTGCCAATAATCTTGAGCGAGGCGCTTTCGCGCAGGGGCGCTTCTACCAAGACAATGGGGCGCGGTAACGATTGCGCAATCCCTTGCCCTGCCACTGCCGATACGTCGTCGCTCGGCCCATCCCCCGCCAACCCCCACGCCCCAACTATGGCAACCAGTACCAAGGCTGTTGTGAGCAAATTGCGCCGCGCCCATGTTAGGGCATAAGGCACAAATAGCAATGGGCGGCGCAACATCCAGCTATCAAAGCCCGCTGGCACAAACGACAAAGCGTAACATAACAACCCTAATAAGACCCCAAGCCACAAAAAGCTGCTCGAAAAGCCGCCATAACGCATGGCTGCCCAGCCCAATGCAATACATGCCAGCGCCATAAACAACATGCCTGTGCGCAAAACGGGTTTGGCGGGCGTGCTTGCACTTTGGGCAATCGCTTGTCCCTCCGCCTCGTCCGGCGTTACTTGATCAGGCGGGGCATCTGCGTCTGCCGCGTTTATTTGTGATGGGTTGATGTCTGATATTTTTGCATCCGTTGTCATAATGGAATCTTCGTTGGACATGGCCTGCTCGTGATGGCCGGGGTTTGCTTGTGTTGATGTGTTCACCCGTTCACCTTATAAATCTTGACACCTTGTTGGTCATAAAGTTGTATCAACATGCCATTGCGTTGCATATTGGCCAGCTTGGCCTCGGCTTGGGGGTAATGTAATTTTTCAACCCCGCCATAATAAATATAGCTTACCTGATATTGTTTGAGCAATTGCTGGGTCTGTGGCAGATCGGGCGCGGTGTAAATGCTCAACACATCGCGGGTGCGCTCTTCAATATTGGGCGTGCCAGCCCGTTGTTGCCGCTGATGATGATCCCACCCCAAAATCGTCGGCAAGCCAGTGTAAATGGCGACCCGCCCGCCCCACGAATATAGCCGCGCATGAGGGGGCGGCCCCGACACTGCTTCAAGCATCACTGGCGAGCCAGCAATATTGTTGCGAACCCATTGAATGGCCTCCCAATCATCACGCAGTTTTAGCTCGGCTTGTTGGCGGCGTGTGCCAAATTCGGCTTCGTCCATATATGTGGCTGTCTCCATATATTTTGCGCCATTCAGCGTTGGGGCAATTTTTGTGTCGAAGCGGTCATTAATTTTGGCATAAGTGGCTGCAAATGGGTAAACTCCCGCCAAAATAATTAATACCGCAAAAACGCCCATCCATATTGGGCGAATGGCATCGGGCAGCCGTTTAAACAGCACTGCCAAGCCAACGGCACTGGCAATCGACATCAATGCCCAAGCCTGAAAGTAAAACTTAAACACAATATTCATGCGCCCAATATCACCCGCTAAGGCCCAAATTTCAACCGCGCCGGTCAAACCCAGCGCCACCGCTGCCGCGCCCATGCCAAAACTTTCAGACACGCTGCGTTGCATCAGTGCGCCAATGCCCAAGGCAAAGGCCAAAATAAAGGCAACAATGGCGACCGGCCCAAAGCTGCCGCTTGCAAAACGCAACACCAGCGCCAAAATTCCCGCCGCAAACATCACCAAGGCATAGCTCACCCCCGTGCTTGGGGCATTGCTTTGGCTGATGGGTGCTGCGCCGCCTTGGGCTGGGTTGGCAGATGAAGCCACCTGCGCTATGTTTGCGCTTGCGCCTTTTTCAAAAACTGCCAGCAAACTAAGAATATGTCGAGTGCGATCGGGGTGTGCTAACAACAAACTCAAGGCACGATTGGCATTTTGCCACTTGGGCGATTTGATATTAATGCGCACCCCCGACCCAGCCGCAATGCCAAGCTCAGGGCTGGCACTCATGTTGTTAAATTGATTGAGCGTCGTTTGGGCAGTTTGGTTATTGCGCAAGCGCCCAATGAGCCAAACGAGTAGCCAGGTGACAATAATAAACAAAAACACCCCATCGACTGTCAGCCACGCCAAGAAGGGGCTGCGTTCTTGATGGGTTTCGAGGCCGGTATAGCCTTGCACAAAACTGCGGTGAAACGGCAAATAAGCCACATAACCCCAGCCTACAATCGCCGCCGAAGTTAGCATCGCCCAGATAAAGTTGCTGCCGCTGCGCACCGAATGTACCCAACCCATAATCGCGGCCCCGAAAATAATGATAACGGCAATGGGGAAATCCCACGAATTGATGGCCCATACCGAGCCGAGTGTCACCCCAGCCAGCAGCACAATCGGCAGGGCTGTGAGCTGAGTTTTAACCGTCATACGCAATTTGTTGCGCCACGATTCAGCCAGCGCAACATGCTCACCCTGCTCAATTTTTAGCCCTTGCAAGCGTGCCATAATGACAAGCGCGAAGCACAAGACCAACAAACTGACTGGTAAGGCGATCATGTGGGCATGTAGATCGGCATATAAAAAGGTGAAATAGGGGAATTCTTGAATGCTGCCTGTGCCCGGGTAGATGCGAGTTGAGGCCCAGAACCAATCGGGCGGTATTTGTAAGGCTTTTTGACCTTCGGTGATGCCTTTATAAATACCCAAGGCAAATCGCCCCATAGTCTCGCCCCACGACAAAGTTGCATAGGCTTGTTCGGGGATGGGACTGCCGCCGATGAAGACCAAGCGTTTAAAGAAACGCATCCCGCCTTCGACATTGCCCAACACCGCCAACAACAGCGCTGCAAATGTGCCAAACCCAGCCGCCGATTTATTGACGATTGATGTGTTGTCCAATCGTAAATTCGCCGTCAGGTTATAGGCCAAACTCCATGCCCCCGCAAACGACATGGCAAATAACATCGGCACCGCCAAGTTATAAGCCACTTCGGGCAAAATACCGGTGATTTTGGTCAACACCCCCACCAAATATTGCCCATAATAATAATAATTGATAAACCCACCCGCAAACCAAGGGTCATAAGGCGGCATGGTGGTCGATTTAATGGTTGCCAACAAATACGCGAAATCCATCGGTTTTTCGCCCCCACGCGCTGGGTGCCACAAATCGGGGTTGTTCATGCGAATCCACACGAAGGCTAAAAACCCAAGCGTAAATACGGCCTCTTCGAGCGCAATTAGCCGCCAATTGGCCCGCAGCCAAGCCAGTGTATTGTGGCGGGTGCGCACAAATATGACCACACCGATGACGAGCCACAACAGCAACGCCGCCATTGCGACTGTGCGGGTATAACTCAACAGACCGAGGCTGACTGGAAACCAAATCAACCAACCCACCACCAGCCAGCCCAACACACGGGCAAACACATAACCACGATCTGGCAAACGTTTGGCAATGTGCAGCAGCGCGGGCAGGGTGGCAAGGCTAAGTAATTGCAGCAGCCCCCACCACACCAATAATGGCACTTGGTTGGCGAGGCTGTTGGCATCAAAAATGTCGCTAAAGTTGCCGCCGGCCATGTTTAACTCACGTTGGGCCTCGGTTAACAGCGGTTGGCGATTGCTTTGCGCCAATTGGCGATTCCAAGGCTGCTTTAGCACATAGGGGCCAAGCCATTCGGCCACCAATTGTGGCGTAATTGGTTTGGTTTTCTTAAACACCATCACCAATGGGTGATCATAGGCCGAGAAGCTTTCGTCGGCAAAGCCGCCGTTAATCTCAAATGGGGTGGGGCGATGGGCCATCAGTGCCTCAGGCATCGGTAAGTTCGGGCGGGTGAAGGTGTCTTCAAACATGGTCAACCCTAAAAACGAAGGGTAGGCTTCGCTAAAATGCACCAACTCAAACCCCAATTCGCCACTGAATAACATTTCATAATAGCGCTTGGTTAATGGGTAACGATCTGGAATGCGCGGAATAGTGCCATAAAGACGGCTAGAGAAAAACACGATATAGTCGCCACGGGTCAAACTGTTTTGCAGCGATACCAATTTGTTTGGGCCGTCATCGTCATATAAATTGAGTTCGGGCACTGCCGGTGGCAATTGATAGCCTTGCAAGCCATTGATGCCTTCTTCCCAATGTTCTTTCAGCAAAATTGCAGTTTTGGGCACATTGGCGTTAATCCATTTTGAGGCTTGGTTGGCGGTGTGCGGGGCCGAATAGATGCTGGCGAAGGCAAACGCCCACCATGCTGTTGCAGCCACAATCAGCGTCGTTAACACTGGTGCAACATATTGCAGTGGGTGGCGGCGGGGTTTGTGGATGGGTAGCGGCGCAGGTGGCAGTGGTGTATCGACGGCGACTTCAGTATTTAAATTTAAGGTTGCTGACTCAAGTGGTTCGGCGGCCTCACTCAAAATGGCAGGTGGCACGCTTGTCGGTGTTTCGGTCGTTGGGGTTGGGGCATCGGGCGTTGGCAGCATGGCTTTTGGGCGGTAACGCTTGTCGAGCCATTCGCCCAATTGGGCGAGCAGCGCCGCCGCCATAATGGCAAACAGCGGCAACAAGGGCAGGCTATAACGCAAAAACTTCGCATAGGCACGACCTGTGATAAGAAAATAGGGCAGTATCCACGCCAACATCAAAATTGCACCGGCGGCATGTGGCCCGCGCCCTACGGCGTAAACGATGCACATTAGCAAGCCAATCAGCGCCGTTACACCCAAAGGCACGCCCATACTCCAGCGCACCATCTGCTCTATTGGGTAAAGGTAAGGCGTGGTGGCAAAGTATTGGCGGGTATAGGGTAGGTCGGCTTCGGCGCGAATGACGATTTTGTCTTGCTCATTCACATTGCGCAGCAGGCCATTTGTATCTAAAAATGAATAGGGTGCAAAGGCAAAATAGGCGATGACAAAGCCGCCAAAGGCCAAAATGAGCGTGGCAATGAGGCGTGACCAGTTGATGTGGCTAAATTGAGCGCCCAACGTGATGAGCTTGGGGTTGAGCGTGGTTATTTTTTGCCGCTCGTGTAAAAGCGCGGCCACAGGCAACAGCGCCAAAATGGGCAGGGCGCTAAATTTGCTGGCAAATGCCATGCCAGCCGCTGCGCCCATTAAAAATGTGTCGCGGTTGCTGCCAGTTTGGCTGGTGTTGTATGCAAATAGCAAGGTCAGCAACACAAAAAAATTGAGGGTGATATCGGTGGTGTAAAAATGTGAGTGCTGTATGCTGAGCACGGTGAGGGCATAAAACAAGGATCCAATCAGCCCAACCCGACGGCTAAAAATGCGGCTGCCGAGCAAGAAAACGATATAAATAGCGGCGGTGTCGAGCAAACCCGATAAAGCACGCCCAACCAGCGTCACGCCATCATAGCCCTCCCACCATTTATCGACAAACACGCCCACCCAATATGACACAAAGCGGGTCATATAAACCGGTAGCGTGCCATAGGCAAAGGCGCGTTCGCGGTTTTCGCGCGCGATCCAATATGGGTTCATCGGCGAGCGTTTGGGGTCGAGAAACTCATTGACACTCTGAGGCCAGCGAATATCGCTTGTGACCATCGAGATATAGCGCTCGTCTGGATGGTAATGGGAGTTTTGGTCCCAATTTAAACCATACAAACGTAATGCGCCCCCTAATAGCACAATGAGCAGCACGGCTAACCGCCCATATTTTGATAATGATGATGGCGATGGTGGGGGTTGGTTAGGCGTGTTGCGCCGCCAGTTTAATGAAACAGATAGCATAGTAGGGCTTTATGAATCGTTCAGATAGAACAATATTTGATTATACGTTTTTGCTATTGCAAACATGCATCCTATGATGGATAGATCTGGTCGGGCTTTAGGTCAATCTCGTGAGTGCGGTATTATTAGCCAACCCAGAGGCGCGTGTTTGCCAAGGGTGATGAGATCGCAACCATGCGCATTTTGCAAATTCTTACTTATTATCGCCCACATATTAGTGGGCTAACCATTTATGTGGAGCGGCTGGCGCGTGGGTTGGCGCAGGCTGGGCATCAGGTTACGGTGCTGACCTCGCAATTTGACCCAGCCTTGCCATTGGCCGAAACCCAAGAGGGGGTGGTGATTGTGCGTGCCCCTGTGTCGTTACGCTTGAGCAAAGGGGTGATTATGCCGACTTTTGGCTTTATGGCGCGATGGCTGATGCGTGGGCATGATGTGCTGCATTTTCATTTGCCGCAATTTGATGGGGCGGGGCTGGCGCTTAATGCCCGCGTCCAGCGCAAACCGTCTTTGCTTACCTATCATTGTGACCTCGAATTGCCGAGTGGCGGCTTTAACCGTGTGGTTGAGCCAGTGGTGCATGGGGCCAACCATATTGCAGCACGTTTGGTCGATAAAGTGGTGGCTTATACCGATGATTACGCCCAACATTCGCCGTTTTTATCACGTTATATGCATAAATTGCGCGTTATTCCCCCGCCGGTCGAGGTTGTGTCACCCAGCGCGGCTGATCTGAGCGCATTTGCAGAGAAATTTCAGTTGCGGGGGGCAAATTGCAACCCGCAACCTGCAACTTGCAACTTGCCCCCCGCCCCAATCATCGGTATGGCGGCACGGCTGGCAACTGAAAAAGGCGTTGAGGTGTTGGTGGATGCGCTTGAGATTGTGCGGCAAACTTACCCAGCGGCACGGGTATTATTTGCTGGCCCCTATAAAAATGTGTTGGGCGAAGAAGCTTATGCTGCCCGTTTGCAGCCGCGTTTTGCCGCGTTGGGTGATCATTGGACCTTTACTGGTTCGTTGAAGGGGGCCGAGCTTTCGGCGTTTTTTGCCTCGTGCGATATGACCATTTTGCCCAGCCTCAACAGCACCGAGTCGTTTGGCCTCGTTCAAGTTGAATCGATGTTGTGTGGCACGCCCTCTATATGTAGCAATTTGCCGGGGGTGCGCACCTCGGTGCAGCGCACCGGCATGGGGCAGGTAGTGCCGATAGGCGACGCAGCGGCCCTCGCTGCTGCAATTATGCAGATGTATGCCAATCGCAGCGCTTTTGTGCGCCCTCGTCATGAGATCGAGCAGTTTTACAGCACGGCACAGTCGGTGCAGGGGTATGAACAGTTATACCGTGAGTTAACAAATAGTGGTGCTTAGTGCGCACCCCCAGACACGCATCTTGGCTTATGTAAAATGCGCGTCTGGGGATGCGCACTAAGCTGTATTAATTATGAAATCACATACGCGATTACTTCCCCTTATTAGTTCCATGATTGTTAGCATCATGTTAAGCGCTTGTCAACCGGCGCAATCGCTTGCGCAACCGCGAAATGAGCCTGAGCCAAAGGTTTATGCGCCGGTGCTTGGCACAACCCAAACCGGTTTTCCTAGTATGCCGACCCCATTGCCCAACCAAAGTGGCCCTTGGCAACAAGATCTTGATATTGTTTTTAGTGATGATGGTGCAAATACATTTGGCGGCGCCAAAACGCTGGTTACACGGGCGGGTGTTCCCAGTCTCATCCGTGATTTTCAAGGGCGCTTGCTATTAGCGTTTCAGTGGTTCCCCGAAAATTCGCCCAATTTTGACCAAGTTGCGGTCATGATTTCGACTGACAACGGTCAGACTTGGGGCGCACCGCAGCCGATCAGCATGTCAAATTTCCCCAGCACGATGCAGCGCCCATTCGACCCGACCATTGTGCAATTGCCCGATGGACGTTATCGCCTGTATTATTCGTCGAGCAATCGTGGCGCATCGGGTGCTTTGACCAAACCCGCAACTTATTCGGCGGTTTCAACTGATGGCATTCATTATGAATTTGAGGCTGGCGCACGGTTTGAGGGTAGCGGGCAGGTAATTGACCCTGCGGTCGCGTTGTTTAATGGGGTGTGGCATTTCACCGCGCCGGTTGGGGCACCGCAAGACGGGGCATATCACGCCATTTCGTCAAATGGCATCTATTTTGCACGGCACAGCAACATTGCTTCGGTCAATAACGCCAATTGGACAGGAAATTTGCTGGCTTATGATGACGGGATGCGTTTTTATGGCTCTGGGCCAACTGTATGGTGGTCGTTTTCAAAAGATGGCGAGGTTTGGTCAAACCCCATTTTTACCGCTGTGCGTGGTGGCGATCCGGCGGTTGCGTCTTTGGGCAGCAAGCGTTATGTGATGGTGTATGTGACACCGAAGCGGCGTTGAGTTTGGTTGAGCAAAAACATATTTTGTCACTTAATCTACTAAATGGGTATAAAATAAAATTTGTTATATGTCTACATTATCGGTTTCCGTTCCATTCGAGCAAATTGCTATTGCAGTAAGCCGACTTGAAGCGAATGATTTGCGTAAATTATTTAAGCAATTACCAACCTTGCGTCGTATTCAAGATCACGCAAAACAAACACGTTCAACGGCAATCAATGATGTCGTCGATTTTTTAGCAACACACCCTAACGATGGCGAGATTTTGGCTTATAAAATTTCAGATGCGCATCAAGAGCAGCTTGATGCGTTATTGCAGAAAAATATTGATATTGGGTTAACACCCGAAGAAGATGAGATATTAGATGATTTTTTTCGTGCTGATGAGATTATTGGTGGCTTAAAAGCACGCATATTGAAATCACGTGCCAAAGTGTAAAATATGCCTATATCACGGTCTTCAATTTCTGCTGGGTTACGAGAATCAATTGTTAAGAGGGCGAATTCAAGATGTGAATATTGCTGTTTACCCGAAATTAGCTCAGCATTGTCTTTTCAAATTGATCATATTTATCCAGTAAAACATGGTGGTGCAACCAGCTATGAAAATCTAGCGTTTGCATGCCCACTTTGCAATCGCAATAAAGGTTCAGATATTGCTGCCATTGATCCATTAACCCATGAGCTTACAGCATTATTTAATCCACGTATTCACAATTGGGCTGAACATTTTGAAATAGTGGATGGACGAGGGTATGGAAAAACAGCGATTGGGAGGGTTACGGCCATTATCTTGCGATTTGACGACCCACGCCGCATTTATATTGTTGACTCATGATTTAAGGCAAGCTTGTTGACCCACTCAAACCTCGGCGACACCACAATTTCAGCTACCGCCGATGCCACTGAGCGATTGCCAGCGAAGTCGTAAGCCCGCACGCAATAGCCATACACATTGCCCGCCAACGCCGTTTCATCAACATAATTTGTGGTGAGGGATGAGCTAACATGTTCAAACGCGCTGCCATTGCTGGCACGCAAAACCTCATAGCCATACACACCTTGTGGGTCGATGGCAGGTTTCCATGTCACCCGCACCCGTCCATCGTCATTTAGCTTAGCACTAATGTGTGCCCCTTCGTCTGGCCATGTTGGCGCAATATCGTCATTTGGCGCTTCAGGCGCATGTAAAAATTCGCGCGGCCACAGCGAACCACAACGCACTTGTTTAAAATTTTCATCGAGTTGTTTGCACACATTGCCATAAATACAACGCACAATCGTGTTTTCGCGCCCGAGTCGCGCCTTTTTGGGCATATCGGGGTCGGCCAGCAGCGCCCGCGCAAAGCCAATCATGTCGGCGCTACCGGCTTGCAGAATGGCATCACCGTCGCTGGGGGTGCGTATTTTGCCGGTCGTCACCACCTTAGTCGTTAGCTGCGGCGCATGGGTCGCCAAAAACGCCTTCACCCCGGCGGCCAAATAGACATTGGGCGCATCTTGAAAGCTGGCGGGGGGCATGGTGCGGTCACCCGAATAGCCGGTGTAGGGGTAAGGTGCCTCGCCTTCTTCATGTTGGGCGTCTTCAAATTTGCCGCCAGCCGACAGGCTGACATAATTTGCGCCCAATTGTGCCAAGCGTAGCGCCATATATTTGGCATCGTTTAGCCCATAGCCATCTTTAATACATTCTTCGGCATCAAAACGCACCCCAATCGGGTAATCATCCCCCACGCGCTGGCGCACCTGCAGCATTACTTCAGATGGTACGCGTAGCCGTGTTTCGAGACTGCGCCCGCCATATTCATCGCGGCGTTTGTTGCGGGTCGATAAAAACGATGAAAGGGTATAAGCGTGGGCCATGTGCAACTCAACTGCATCATAGCCAGCCTCGCGCACCCGCGCCGCGGTGTCGGCATAGGCTTGAATGATGGCCTTGATCTCGTCTTGGCTCAACATATCGACCGTTTGCCGCCAGCCCGAGCGGGCAATTTTTAGAAAATGGATGATTTGCAGCGCGACTTTTGATGGGCCATTGTCGTGAATACGCGCCACAAGTTCCCGATGTCCGTCCAAAAATTCATCGCTGCCCAGCCGTAGCAATGGCCCGCTTTTTGATTGATGCACTGCCGTTGCTTCGACCACAATTAGCCCCACTTCGCCACGCGCAAAACGGGTGTAGCGGTCGGTAATGGCTTGGTTGACAAGCCCATCTTCGCCCGACAGGCGCGTCACCATAGCTGGCACAATCATGCGGTTGGGCAGGGTTAGCTGATTGATACGAATGGGAGCGAGGATCAGATTGGTCATGTTGTTGGTTGAGGCGTTAGCGTGCTGGTGCGCTGCTGAATTTGACATCTAGCCTTCTGCCCACGTTAACACGACTTTGCCTGAATCGCCCGACAACATGGCATCGAAGCCTTGTTGAAAGTCTTGATATGGGAAACGATGGGTGATGATCGGGCTGATATCTAACCCCGATTGCAGCATGACCGTCATCTTATACCAAGTCTCATACATTTCGCGCCCATAAATACCGCGAATGGTGAGCATATTAAAGATGACTTTATCCCAGTCAATCGCCATTGTTTCAGATGGGATGCCGAGCATGGCGATTTTGCCGCCATGACACATATTTGTCAGCATATCACGAAACGCTGCTGGATTTCCACTCATCTCTAGCCCTACGTCGAAGCCTTCACGCATGCCGAGTTGGGTTTGCACATCGGTTAGGCTGCTACTACGAGCATCGACCGCCAGCGTCACGCCCATTTTGCGCGCCAGCGCCAGCCGATATGGGTTGACATCGGTGATGACGACATGGCGTGCCCCAGCGTGGCGTACCACCGCCGCCGCCATGATGCCAATTGGCCCTGCACCGGTAATCAACACATCTTCGCCCAACACATCAAATTGCAGCGCGGTGTGTACGGCGTTGCCAAATGGGTCGAAGATCGACTGAATGTCACGCGGGATGTGTGGATCGTGATACCACACATTTGACATCGGCAAGGCAATGTATTCGGCAAACGCGCCTGCGCGATTGACCCCCACGCCCATGGTGTGTTTGCATAAATGTCGCCGCCCGGCCAAGCAGTTGCGACAATGCCCACACACCACATGCCCTTCGCCGCTCACAATATCGCCGGGGTGAAAATCTTTGACCATTGCGCCCACTTCGACGATCTGGCCGACAAATTCGTGCCCCACCACCATCGGTACGGGGATGGTTCGCTGTGCCCAAGCATCCCATTTGTAAATGTGCAAATCTGTGCCGCAAATGCCGGTGCGCAACACTTTGATCAAGACTTCATTGATGGCGATTTCTGGCACGGGTACTTCGTCTAGCCACAGGCCACGCTCGGCTTTTTTCTTTACAAGGGCTTTCATTTTCATGGGGCTATCATCTCATAAATGATTGGTTGAATGGTTGATTAGTTGATTAGTTGATTTGTTGATTGATGACTCGTGAGTTATTAATCAACAAATCAACTAATCAACCATTCGACTATTGATTATTGCACTTGCCGCCGAAATGGCTCCTTTTTAATATCGGCTACCAATAAGGCATCGAGGCTGTTGTTTTCAAGCCCGCTTTGAATGACACGAAAGGCGGCGGCGGCGGCGGTAACGGTTTGGTCGATGTCACTTGGCGTGTGCGCCAAGGTGGCTTTGAATGATGTTCCCGTATGCACCCCGCGCCGCGCCATTTCTTGCACAAACAAGGTCGAGACTTTGCGTCCATCCACCCCATTCGGCAGGTCGAATGCCAGATAGGGATTGGCAAAAATGCCAGCGCAGCGCCCATTCAACCCCGCCGCAATAAAAGCTTGGTTTAGCCCAGATCGTAGCCGTTCGCCAATTTCGCGCAGCACGCGCTCAGAGTCGCGCCTTTTTAGTTCGCGAATGGTGGTCAATGAGGCGATCAGCCCGATGTTATCGCTCCAATACGAGCTTGAAATAAACATACGCGCTGCCGGGGCCATGACCTCGTGTGAGCCGACGACGGCCCCCATTGCATAGCCATTTGACATGGCTTTGGCGATGACGGTCATGTCGGGCGTAACGCCCACCACGCTTTGAATGCCGCCAATGGCTTGCCGCCACCCACACGATACTTCATCGAAAATAAGCACGACACCGTGTTTTCGGGCGAGGGCTTGCACGCCAGCCAAGTAACCAGCGGGCGGCAATTCACTGCGGGCTGGCTCCATCATAATGGCCGCCACCTCGCCGGTGTGGGCGGTTAATAGCGCTTCGAGCATGGCGAGATCGCCATAACGAAATGGCAGCACCGTGCCTGCGAGCGCCCGCGGCACCCCAATCGGCTCGATTCCTGCAAAGGGGTATTCGCCACTGTCAGGGTCTACGCCAAAGTTGGCGGCCTGATACCAATCTTGCCAGCCGTGATAGCCACAAAAAAGAATTTTGTCGCGTCCAGTCGTGCCACGCGCAATCCGCGCTGCCACCGCGCAAGCCTCGCCGCCGCCTTTGGTATAGCGCACCATTTGGGCACTGGGGATGGTTTGGCACAGTTCTTCGGCCAGATCAATTTCGAGTGGGCTGTTAAGGGTGTATAAACTGCCGCGATTAATTTGCTCTTTGACGGCGGCGTCAACCACTGGGTCGGCGTGGCCCAAAATGATGGCCCCGACGGCGTTGACCCAATCAACATATTGATTTTCATCGATATCGACAAAATGTGAGCCACTGGCGCGGTTGGCATAGATGGGGCTGACCCCTTGCGCAAATTGGTCGGCACGGCGGCTGATCAGTTGCGTCCAACCCGGAATCAATTCACCCGCCCGTTTGTAAAGCGCTTGGCTTTGGGAAACATCTGGAAAATGGGTCATCTTTTGTAAATAGCGCAAATTTCTAAAAGATGAAGGGCCGATTTCATTATCTATCTCCCACAGCTACGCCGTGGGAGATAGATAATGAAATCGGTAAAACCTTTCATCAACTCAGAATCTGCTCTAAGCAGATACAACTAAAACGAATAGAGTCGCGCAGCGTTGCCATAAAACAGGTCTTCGATTTGGCGGTCGTTGAGCCGAAGCCGATGTATGGCCAGAATGACGCTGCGCAGCGACTCAAGCCCAATCAGCACCGGTTTTAGGTTGGTGTGTTTTTCATTTAGCGACATTTCATCGGCATACAGCCAGTGAAACGAATCGCCAATGGCAACACAGCGCCCGCGCATATGGCTCACGTGAAAATCGGTGCCATACATCAGCCGGTCATGCCCCATCACATCCACAATCGCCTCAAACGCACCCGCCTCGGTGACGGCAGAGGTGTCGAACCAGACATTGTGCAACCCGCGCAGGCTGCCAATGCCTTCGATGGTATGCCAAGGGTTAAAGCCACGCGCCGCGTGCGCCAAGATCAGTTGCATATTAGGGTAGTTTTCGCAATAGCGGCGAATGGTGGCTTGGTTGACAGGGTCAGCCATCGCACGGTCACGCACCATATGCAAAGTGATGCTCAAGCCTTCTTCATGCGCAATTTTTACATGTTGCTCAGTTAAATACGCCTCGATGGGCGCGAGAAAAGTGGGGCCGGTGGTTTGGGCCATCGTGTGATAAGGTTTTAGCCCAACAAAGCCACCACGACGCACTTCTTGCCGCACATATTCGGGGTCCATGTCGGGCGAGATCAACATTTGCCCCAAGGCTCGAAACCCCTGCGTGTTGGCATAACGCATTTGCTCGGCGACAAACTCGTTATTGGCGACGCGCTTGCCCATAAATGCCAAGCCAAAAAACAAGCCGCCGACGGTGCGCCCGTCGGGGTGCAGCCAGTTAATATAGTGACGATAGGCATCGATGCCTGTGACCGCTGGTGTGCCCAGCAAGCTGGCGGGCAAATCACCGGGTGCATAATGATCGTGGCAAAACAAATGGGCGTGGGCATCGAAGATGCGTTCTGGTAAATAAGGCCGCACATACCGCTCAAGGTGATCGCGGTCGGCCTCGTTGAAGGTGAGTTCGGGCATAGTATTGGTGATATTCATTGCCTAAAGCGCCCCAAGCGCTTTAGGCGATGAATATGACATTAATTGATTACATCGGATCAAACGGATATAACTTGCGTCCTAATTTGTGATATTTGATATGCCCAATCTCGGCGCTATGCACACCGGGTTCCGAGATGACATAAATGGCCCCAGCCCATGGCTCGAATGCTGCACGAAAATGGGCCGCCGACTTGACACAGATATAGCGCATGGCTTGCGGGTCTAGCCCAAGCGAGCGCGAAAACGCCAATCCCATCGGCTGCTCGCGCCCATAAGTTAAGATGACGTGAATGCCGTTTTGGCAAACATGGGCCGAGGGGCCATAATCGCCATCGAGGCCGGCATACATGGGGCCTTCGTAGCGAAATCGCCCATCTGAAATCGCCATGACTTCGACGGTCATGCGCACGGGTGCGCCTTGTAAAGGTGATGATTTGCCGCCAATGTCAAGAGTGAGGGTTGCGCCCACCCCAGCCCGATGACAAGCATCCACCGCTGCGGGGTCAACCATATATAACACACAGGCATCTTGCAGCCCAGCATCAATAAAGCCTTGTAATGCGCCGGTGCTATCGCCCGGCGAACCGCCGCCGCAGTTATCATTGCGATCGGCAAAAATGACCGGATAAAGCCCTTGGGCTTGAGCCGTTGCCAAGGCCTCTTTGAGTGGGGGCATCGTTAGCTGCCAATCGGCCCGTCGCGCCCAAATCCATTCAGCTAGCGCATCTGCCAGTTGTTGCGCCAATGCCAGATTGTTGTCGGTGACGATATAAACCGATGAACCCATGTCTGGCACATCGGACAAGGGGAAACCGGTGGCAATCGAGCCACACACTACACCGGGAATCGCTTCGATGCGATGTAGTTCGGCGATGGCGGCATTCATGGGCGGGTGGGCTGTCACTTGATTCATACCCCAAATCATGGGCAATTTGCGCAGTGCCATGGTTGGGCGCAACCCATCACGCACGATGCGCACCAGCACATCGGCACATTCACGCCCGCGTGGGGCTTGGTCAATTTCGGGGTAGCTTTCGCGGCCAATCAACACATCGGCCTTTTCTATCATCAATTCAGACACGCTCGAATGAATGTCTAATTGCGCCACAATGGGCACACTTGGCCCCACCAGTGCCCGCACTGCGCTAAGAATGTAGCCTTCGCCATCATCGATGCCCTCGGCTACCATCGCCCCGTGTAACTCAAGCAACACCCCATCAATTGGGCCTGCCGCCCTAAATCCATCAAGCATTTCATTGATGAGGCGGTCGAGGGCCGCTCGCGGGGCTGGGCCGCTAGGGTGGGCCACCGCCATGATGGTGGGGATGAGTTCGAAGCCGTGCACCTCTGCGGCTTCGATAAAGCCGCCGGTTGGGGTGTTTGCGCCTTTAAATTTTTCGAGAATGGCATTGCCACGCACATCACCGAACCGCTCGAAAAAGCTTTCGTAGCTGGTTGCCACAGGCGTAAATGTGCTCGATTCATGGCTGATACAGCCGGTTGCGATTCGCATTATCTTTTTGCTCCTTATTTCCAGTCAAATAACACACCCAACATCGATTTCTCACGACGGTAGGCCATTTCATAAGCCTTTGCCATATCGGTGTAATGAAACCGATGGGTAACAAGGCTTTTGGGTGTTAGCTTTCCTTCAGCCATCAGCGATAACATATGCGCGGCGTTACGATCTGCTGTGTAGCGGTCATCCATTGCAGCACGTTCTGGGCGCGAATTTGGGAAGGCGTAGCCGGCCGGACCCGATACTGCAATGAGCGAAATGCCTTTGATATAGAAACGCTGCATTGACAATGGGTTAAAGTCGAGTGCGGCTTCGCCCCGACCCAGCAGCGCCACAATAGACACACGCCCATTGGGTCGCACAATGTCGAGTGCCGTGCGATAGGCTGGCCAAGGGTTAGCGGTCAGCACGACCAAATCAACGCCTTGCCCTTGGGTAAATGCGTCTATTTTTGCAAGCAAATCGGCATCATCAAAACGCATGGCGGCATGAGCACCGCTTTGCCGCGCCAAGCCCAGCCGAAAATCATCATTGCCAATGGCGATGACACGCGCCCCAAACAGTGGCCCCACCGCAACCGCGCCCAAACCAAGTGTGCCAAGCCCAACCACAGCCACATTTTCGCCGGGTCGAAATTGCGCTTTGTGATAACAATGGGCGCTGAGCGCATATAAATGGGCATACACTGCGTCTTCATTGCTCACCCCCTCTGGCACATGCACCATACTGGCCGAATCGGTGGTGATGCATTCTGACTGATGCGGTAAGCGCGTGACAATGCGGTCGCCGAGGCGCACCCGTTTGACGGCGCTGCCAACCCCGCGCACAATACCGACATTGCTATCACCGACCCAGCGCGGGTAATCGGGCGCGCCCGGCACACGTTCTGCCCCTTCATAATTGCCACGGTCGGTGCCAATTTTTAAGGCAGTCAATTGGGTCTCGACCCAAATCTCATGGGGTTGTAAATTTTGGGTGTCGAGTGCTTGTTCTTCGATGCGCAAATCACGCGGGCCATGCAAAATCGCGATTTTCATTTGGTTGGTAACCAACTCCCGAAATGTTCACGCATCCGCGCTGCCATTGCCGCATATTGTTCTTCACTAAAACAAATATAGGGCGAGAGTAATCGCAAGGGAAATTCTTCTAGACCGGCCAAGCGCACAATCATTTTGTCGTATGCGCCATCAATGCGTTCTTCGGCCAGCAACGGCCCTAGCACAATACGCAGCATGTCTTGAAACTCGTGCTGTAAGCGATACATGTCTTCAATTCGCGCAGCCAGCCCAGCCTCAAATAAGTCTTTGGCTTTGGCAGGGGCCATTGGGCCGAAGCTGCTGAGCAATGAACACGGGCCGTAATTGCAACCGTGTATGAAATTACCTTCGCCAAAGAAATGTTGAATTTCGGCGGCATTGGTCATTAGGTCACGTGCCCGTTCGAGGCCGCCGCCGGTGTTTTTGGTGGCGACAAGGTTTGGCACGACATCGGCAATGCGGCGATAGTCACGCCCAGTGAGCAGGCGTTTGGTGCGCGGCAAGTTGTAATGCAAAAAGCCTGAGTCGGGGAACGCGCCACACACATCGACAAAAAAGCGCATCATTTCTTCGTCACGCAGGGCCGCCCAACTGGGCAGCGAGATTTGAAAGGTGCGAAAGCCAGCGTCATGCGCCATTTGAATACGCTCGACGATGTTGGCGGTCGAAAGCCCAATCACCCCAACCATGGCATGAACATCGGGTTTGTTGGTTTCTTCGCGGAAAATGCGCACAATTTGTTTAAATCGCGCTGTATCAACCGCATAGCCTTCGCCAGCGGTGCCAAAAATATAAACATGCTTGAACCCTTGTGCCAAGACGGTTTGCACCTCACGGCGAAATAGATCTTCCATCAATTGTTCATGCGCATCCCAAGGCACTTCGCACGAAATTAAGATGGCTTGCGGGTAACGTTGCTTTATCATAATTGTTTAAAATAAGTGAAGTTGTCAGACAAATATGATTTTAGTCTTACATTGTATTTTGTCAAGCTGTAAAATATTTGATAATTATGATCGACAAAACCCACCACCATCAGGTTTACCTGAACGGCAAACTGTTGCCGCGTGACCAAGCCATGATCTCGGTATTTGATTCGGCAGTGATGCTGGGCGATACTGTAACCGAATCGACCCGCACCTTTAACGGTGTGCCATTTAAGCTGGATGCGCATATCGATCGGCTGTATAAATCGCTTAAGATTACGCGCATTAACCCGGGGATGACGGCAGCCGAGATGAAGGCGTTGACGCTGCAAGTGTTGGCAAGCAACGCCCATTTGTTAGCCGAGGGCGAAGATTGCTGGATTGTGCATAACATTTCGCGTGGGCAATCGGTGGCTGGGGCAGACCCAACGGTTCAGCGCTCACCAGCAACGGTCATTATTTTTACTTCGCCCATGATTTTGACCGATTGGGCCGGTTTTTACACCGAGGGGTGTCATGCCGTTACCCCGCCTAGCCGCGCCATGCCGTCGCAAGCGCTCGATGCACGTATTAAAAATCGCAGTCGCATGGCCTATACCTTGGCCGAGATCGAAGTGAAGCTGGTTGACCCGAAGGCGCAGGGCATTTTGCTCGATATGAATGGCAATATTGCCGAAAATAAAGGCGGTAATTTTTTTGTGGTTGAAAATGGCATGCTCAAAACGCCCTCAACCAGCAATGCCTTGGCTGGCATCAGCCGCGCCACCATTCTTGAGCTGGCGCAAACGCTGCACATTCCATTGCGCGAATGCGACTTGCAGCCATACGATGTGTATACGGCGGATGAAGCATTTTTTACCAGCACGCCTTATTGCATCATGCCGGCCACGCGCTTTAATGGGTTGCCGGTGGGCGATGGCACGGTCGGCCCCATTACGCGCCGCTTGTTGGCGGCATGGAGTGCGTTGGTGGGGGTGGATATTGTGGCGCAGGCTCAAAAACAACTTTTACCAGATTAACGGTATTCATCTGGATTGAAGTTGTCTGAACTACCCGTTGGCGACCAATTTAATATGTTTTTGGCATGGGTTGTGTCGCGCCAGCGATATTTGTTATTTGAGATCGCGTCAAAAATATCATAATGTAGGTCGGATGGGGCGGAAAGACATAAATCGATCATTTGTACCGCATCTTGCTGCGCAAGATAGCCCGGAAAATGACGCAGCAGTTTAGGTTTATCGTCATCAAGCACCGCCCCAAGCCGAATGCATAGTACACTCATTGGGTAGTTGTCGGCAAACCATCTTCCTGCTTGTTCTCCAAACAATTTGCCTACGCCGTATGGGCTATCGGGGCGAGGTGGGTCGGTGTGTTTCTTCATCTGCCAAGGTGTTGAAACCTGATCATACTCGCCGCGTGCCAATTTGCCATAGGGCAAGGTGTCGTCCCATTCGTGCCCTAGCATTGTGCTGCCAGTGCTCATAAACACAACCCGTTTTATGCCAGCCTCTGCCGCAGCACGATACATATTTAGGGCACCCAATACGGTCGTACTCATCGTCGCATCCCAGTCAAAGGTTAATTTAGTTTCTGCCGACAAATGCAGCACCATATCTATACCATTAAATGCTGGGCGAATGGCCGCCAAATCTGCGATATCAGCTTGCAAACAGGGCAAGCCTTCGATTTTTGAGCGATTAAGCGCACTAAAGGTATATTTATCGCTTAGCCCGGCAAGTGTCAATTTGCCAATTAAGCCACTGGCTCCCGTGATCAACACTTTTGTTTTTGTGTTTTGGGTCATATTGTGTTTTGTTGAAACGGTAAATTGTTATGAGATGGCATGATGGGCCGCTTTTCGCCCAAACACCAAGCCGAGGCATAAGCCGCCGGCATATTGCTCATTGTGAACACCGCCCGAATCTGCGCCTGCGGCATATAAACCCGGAATGATGCGGGTGCTGCGGTCGATGACTTGGGCGTTTTCGTTAATTTGTAGACCGCCCAAAGTAAAGGTGATGCCCGTTGTTAGCCCAAGTGCGTAAAATGGTGGCTTGAGCAAGGCATTGGCGGTGGCTTTGCGCGGAATACGCAACTGGGCGGCGCTGCCATTGGCAACGGCCTGATTAAACTCGTGCAGGGTGGTGAGTGCGCCCTTGCCATAAACGCCCAATTGGGTCAGCCCCTCGCACAAAGCTTCGAGCGTGTCGGCCTTGAGGCCGGGCGCGCCCAAAGCCAATGATTCGTGAAAGGTATCGGTAGCGCGTGCGCCGCCACCAGCGGGGCGTACGGCAAAATTGCGATAGACATCGTCGTCATATAGCACAAAGGCCAGTGCGTTGGGTTCACGCGCCACATATTGGCAACTGGTTTCGTCGCCCACCGATTCATCACAAAAGCGCTCGCCATACACATTCACCAACACCGACTGGGCGCTGTGATAGTGGGTGTAGGCGATAAAGTCGTGGGTGGGCACAACGGCAGGCGGGGCGGGGATGAGATGCCCATAAAAACTACTCATGCCGATACTGGGTGCTGCGCCAAGCGCCGTGCCCATCAAATAGCCATCGCCAGTATTGTTTGGGCTGCCGCGCAACACCAAACGGTCTGACCAACGTCCGAAAAACTGCGCCCGCAAGGCGCGATTGCCCTGAAACCCGCCACTGCTCAGAATGACCGCATCGGCTTCAAGCTGTTCGAGTGCGCCCGTTTGGGTGCGTATCTCTACCCCTTGAACTGGCCCGTCCGCACTTCGGATCAAACGCTCGACTGGGCTGTTTAATCGTAGTTCGCCCCCAAGCGCTAAAAAGCGCTCGAGCATGGCAGCGACAAAGGCACGCGGGTTTGGCTCCATTAAATAGGTGGTGCGGTCTGGCAGCGAGTCAAGCCGCGTCAGTGTTGCCCCATGTCCTCGCAGCCAATCGATGCCCGCTTGGTAGCCATCCACCAATACGCGCCCAAGAATGGGGTCGCCCAAGGGCACTAAACGCCGCAGGTCGGCATAGCTGGCGGCGCACCATACTGTACCGCCCGACATCGCCAGTGACCCACCGGGGGTAGCGCCTTTTTCGATCAGGGTGACGTGTGCGCCAAGTTCACGGGCTTGTAATGCGCTGCATAAGCCGGCCATGCCAGCGCCAACGACAATGATTTTTTTCATATTCTTAATCACTTGACAATGTCACATTTGCAAAAGCGAGCAAGTTTTGTCGATTTTGCATGTTTTTTAGAGGTTGTATAAAAACGCTGCAATTTGCCTCTCACGAAGCTCACAAAGAACACAAAGGGTTTAAAAAAATACCTTCTTTGTGTTCTTTGTGAGCTTCGTGAGAGGTTTTTGTATTGATAAAAATAGTTTTTATACTAACGCTTATACATTCCAACGGCTGGGGTTAATGCCGGGGGCTTCGTTTGCCATATTGGTCGGGCGGTTGGGTACATTAAAGTCAAAATTGGCGGTGTTGAGGCTCTTAAATAGCTTGCGCACAGGCGGTGGGAGTGCCGCGACTTTGTCTTGTGGCCAATCTGGCACTTCGACGATGGGCGGCGACCACGTGGGGCGATAGGCAATGGCTAACAAACGCCGATCTTCTTGGCTGCGATTGGGGTAGTTGGCATGAAAAACCGACTGATTGATGATGGCGGCTGACCCGGCTGGGCAGCAAATCATGACCGATTCGGGGTGGGTGAGGTAACGTTTGTAGGGGTTGGCATCGCTGTGCATCGACAAATGGGAGTGGGGCAACACCAATAAGGGGGCCTTGGCCGGGGTTAGATCGTCCAAATACCACAAGACCCGCACCAATTTGGGGGCGCTCGATTGCATGCCAAAGATTTTTGAGCCATAAGGTTGGGCATCGGTGTGAATGGCGATGCCCGGATGCCCCGGACGTGAGAGTGCAAAGACGCAGGAAGTGACGACCAATTCATCGCCGAACAAAGTTTCAAGAAAGCCGGTGATGGTGGGATTGGCGATCAGGTCGATGCTGTTGGGCGAATTTGACCATTGCACATTGCTGTGCCCGCGTTGGTTTTCGCTATAGTCGGTGCCGATGGTCGGCAATTGGTCTAGCTCGGCCTTGATCGCCGCGACTGTCGCTTGGTCGATGACAGATGGGAACAACACATAGCCCTCAATTTCGAGGTGTTTAATGCGTTGTGCTGTGTTTAGCGTGGCCCAATCGGTTGTGTCGAGTGTGGCGGGGTATTCGGCTAGTCGATTTTCCATTTGTATTTTCCTATTTTGGTGGCACAGGTTTTGCCGAAATCGCTGTCCTTCTACGAGGATAGAGGGACAGCGATTTCGGTATTATGTCTATTGGACGGAAATCATATTTTCAAATTGCTATTAGTATATAATAGTTGTCTGACAAATTTATTGTAGTATATAGAATAAAGCTTGTCAAGCTGATAATTGCATAAGTTATGCCGCTATGTCAATGATGCAAGAACCATCTGCAACAGGTGAAAAACACGCATTTAAAAACCTCATTCGCGAGCGCATGAAGGCCTTTATTGTGGATGAGAAGTTAAAGCCGGGCGACAAATTGCCGACTGAGGAAGTGCTGTGCGAACGGTTGCAAATTAGCCGCAGCGCCTTGCGTGAGGCGCTCGCTAGCCTAGAGGCGTTGGGTGTGATTGAAGCGCGGCAGGGCAGTGGGCGGGTGGTGCGTGACTTTAACTTTGATGCGATTTTGTCAAATTTGGCTTATGGTTTTGCAATTCGTCGGCAGACGCAACAACATATTAAAGATGTGCGTAAGGCGCTTGATCTGTTCTTCATTGAAAGCATTGTTACGGTTGCGACCGACAAGCAGATTGAAGAATTGCGTCAAAAGGTGCGTGCCATTCAGCTAAAAATGCGCGACAAGCAAAGTTATGCTGCCGAAGATTATGAATTACATCGCGCTATGTTTGAGATTACCGGCAACCCATTGGCTAAGCAACTTTTTGAGATCACATGGGATGCAAATTTGCATCCGAATGATAGTGATGTGCAATGGATGCGCCGCGCTTCGGATCGTTATGAATTGACGATGCACAGTAATATTGTTGAAGCCATTGCGAACCGTGATGTAGTTGGGGCGCGTAATGCTGTTTTGGCTCATTATCGTCATACCGATAAACGTATGAAGGAGAATTTAGAAAATAAGCAAGTGGAAAATAATCGTAAAGACATTCCTAATGAAATCGCGGTATTTTCTCAATACACAGCGGCAACCTAGTTAAAGACGTAGTGCCGCAACCATTATCTCTTTATTCCTATTCCTATGAATAAAGAGATGATGGTTGCGGCGAAAATCTGGTTTTAGCACTTAAACAAGTTGATTTTGAAACGGGCCATCCGTCCCGATGAACGGATTTTTGACCAAATGAGGCATTAAGGATGAAGAAAGATATGTTTACTGCGCTGTCTGCCCAATTAACCCGCACGACAGCCATTGCAATCGCAACAAGTGTCATGCTTGCGGCGTGCGCATCACCGACAGCCACCCCGACGGCGAAGCCAGCCGCGCCAGCGCCAGCCGCCACAACCGCACCGGCTGCGCCTGCACCAACGACAGCCCCGGCGGCCCCTGCTCCAACGGCGGCCCCAGCCGCCACCAAACCCGCTGCCCCTGCTGCTGTTGCCAATACGGGTAATATCATAATTGGCGGTTTTAATACTGGCCCGGGTGGTTTCCCTGAGCGTTTTGATGCCTATAACAAAGGCGCAGGTGATTATGCTTTTGAGTTTTATCTGAGCAAATTGGTGCGTTATTGTGATGTAAGCCTGAGCAAAATGTGTGGCGACCTTGCCGAAAAATGGGACGTATCGCCCGATGGCAAGACCTTGGTCTTTACGCTTAAAAATGCCAAGTGGCATGATGGCACGCCCGTAACCGCAGACGATGTTGATTTTACGCTGACTCGGTTGTTGGTCAAAGGGGTGTCACGTTATATTACGTCATTTACCGCCATCAAGGGCGGCAAAGATTTTACTGATGGTAAAGAAACCAAAGTAGCTGGTTATACTGTCGTTGACCCTAAGACATTTAAGATTGAGTTATCGGTGCCGAATACGCCATTGCTGGATACGTTGTCTTCTATTGCGATTATTCAAAAGAAGCAATGGGAAAAAGTAGCACCCGCCGATATGGAAAAAAGCGATATTTGGAAGAATGGGTTGATCGGTAGTGGGCCATTTGTATTTACCAAATATGTATCAGGCCAATATTCAGAATTCACGGCTTTCCCTGATTATTTTGGTGGCAAACCCAAGGTTGATAAGATGTATGACCGATTCTTTCTTGAGCCGGGCACGGCCTTGATTGCGTTGCAACGCGGCGAGATTGACTTTACGTATGCTACGGTCGATGAATTGGAGAAGGTGAAAACCAATGCCGATTTGAAGATTATTGAAGGGCCATCACTCGTCGGTCAATACCTCATTCTAAACCGCAAAGTGCCAGAGTTTGAAGACAAGCGCGTGCGACAGGCACTAATGTATGCTATTGACCGTGATTCAATCATTAAAGGGTTGTGGAAAGGCACGGCATTGCCGACTAATTGTTGGTTTTCGCCAGCTGGCCCCTATAACCTAAAAGATGCAAACCCCTATAAGTATGATGTAAATAAGGCCAAGGCCTTGCTAAAAGAAGCGAATATTGATTTGGCGAAGATGGGTGAGGTTGAGTTCATCACCTATTACAACGATCAATTGAGCAAAGACATGATCTCGGTGGTCGCTGAAAACTTGACCGCCATTGGCATGAAAGTAAAACTGCGCTTTATTGATACTCCGACCTTCACCACCGAGACCCGCACCGATTCGCCAAAATGGAAGATCGCTTGGGTGGGCGGTGGCAATGGCCCTGAGCCAGATTTCCCACTCTACGGCAGCATCCATTCATCTGCCGAATACCCCAAGGGGAATAACATTGATTACATCAAAGACCCCGAACTTGACAAATTGCTTGATGATGGCCGTGTCGAAGGCGACCCAACCAAGCGTCAGGCGATTTATCAAAAAGCTTGTTTGCGCATGAATGAAGATGTGACCCGCCCATGGATGCTAGAAAGCACGCGCTATGGCGTGGTAAATAAGAAGATCGGTAACTTCATTTACACCCCATCCCCGGGTGGTGGACGCTATTTGCAATACCCAGAGCGCTGGACGAAGAACTAAGTTTTAAAGAGTGCTGAGTGCTGAGTGCTGAGTGCTGAGTTTTAAGTGATGATTTCACTTAGGTCTTAGCACTTAGCACTCAGCACTCAGCACTTAGCACTCATTAAAAATGCAAAAATATAAAGCCGCCGTCATTGGCCTCAGTCATATTTCTCAAGCCCGCTCGCCCAAGCCGAGCAGCATGCCCGCTGTTCAGCCGATGCCCCGCTCACACGTGGCGGCCTATGCAGCCCACCCGCAAATTGAATTGGTGGGTGCATGTGATCTTATGCCCGCAGCATTTGAACGGTTTAACAATACTTGGCGCGATGTGCACCCCAATACGCGCTTATATAACGATTACCGCGAGATGTTGGTGCAGGAAAAACCCGATATCGTCAGCGTGATCACACCCGACGACAAACATGCTGATATTGTGGTGAATGTGGCCAATAGCGGCGTGAAAGGGATTTGGTGCGAGAAACCCATCGCCACCACTTTGGCTGATGCTGACCGCATGATCGAAGCAGTTGAGCGCAATGGCGTGGCGATGACTGTCAGCCATACCCGTCGTTGGATGCCGATGTTTCATCGCGTGCGCGATTTGGTGCGCGACAAAACGTATGGCAATTTGAAACTGGTGACAGCGACATCCTACTATTCACGCGCTATGATGTTTCGCAACGGCACGCACACCTTTGACATGATGTGCTTTTTGGCAGATGCCGCGCCAGAGTGGGTGATTGGCGAGCTTGAAGATGGTTTTGATGGCTTTGATCGTTATCAGGGCGATGGCGGTAATTTGATCAGCAGCGAACCCTCCGCCAACGCGTACATCAAATTTAAAAATGGGGTGCGGGCCAATGTGTTGATGGTAAAAAGCAACAACCAGACCAACGTGATCGAGTTGGTGTTTGACAATGCGGTTGTGCGGCTCGATGGCAGCCCACAAATTGTTATTCATCGGATCGATGGGCCACCCGCCACCGCAACCAAGGCTGCCATTGGCGTGACCGAAACCATCGGCTATAGCGATTGGTCGGCAGACCGCGAATTGGCGGTGGTGACAGAATTGGTTCATGCCCTCGACACTGGAACCGTGCCCGCCATTTCACCACCACGTGTGGCCCGCACCACCCTTTCGCTGTTGTTGGCCGTGCTTGAATCTCATGCCAAAGGCAACGCCAAAGTGATGCTTGGCTAAGGGATGATTGCGATGAGAGCATTATTAATCGGACCCGAAAACCCACATTTTGCCGGGCATTTGCGCACCTTGCAAACCTTGCCCGAGATCACAGCCATTACCGTTTGTTGTGCCGATAGCGGCGATATGGCATTGTTGCAAGCGGCGGTGGCCAGCGATGCGCCCAAAGTGTTGGCGCCTTTTGCCTCGGTGAATGAGGCCTTGGCGGGTGGACATTACGATTTTGTGCTTGGTTGCCCACGCAACGATCGCGCTTTGGCGGTGTATGAGGCCGTCTTTGCCCACAAATTGCCGGCCCTGGCCGAGAAACCGCTTGGTCGCAATGCCGCCGAAGCCGCAAAAATTTGTGAAATGGCTGACGCAGCTGGGGTGACGCTGGGTGTGTGTTATCAAAACCGCTATAACCCTGTGGTGCGCTATGCCCGCGAGTTTATTGCTGCTGGTTTGCTGGGGCGGTTGATGCAAGTGCAAACCCGCTATGTCACCACCAATATCGCGGCCCGCGACCCCAATCATTGGCTGTTTAAACGCGAGTGTGTTGGCGGCGGGGTGTTGCAATGGCTGGGTTGTCATCATGTCGATGTGGCGCGTTATGTCGCCAACGACGAGATTATTCACGCCACTGGGCATGTTGGCACGTTGAATGGGCATGACATTAGCGTCGAAGACACTGCCACGATCTCATATCGCTTTGCCAGCGGCGCAGTGGGTGGGTTACATTGTGCCCACGCCTTGGCCCAAAGTGGCGGCGGTTATTACAATCAAGCTGGCAACGACACTTTGCTGATGTTTGTCGGCACGTTGGGGCGGCTGTATTGGTCGCCGACTGAAACGCCGACGACCCTGCACGCTGAGAGCATTCACCCCGATTGGGACACCTCGCCGCGCCGAACAATCACTTTTGAGATGGGTGAATCGCCAGCTTATGGCGGTAAATATGGCGAAGCCTTTGTGCGTGATTTTTTGCGTGCCGCTGTTAATGGCCGCGTCGCCCCGGCCAGCGGGCGGGATGCCTTGGCTGTGCAAACCATGATCGATTCTGTATATGCAAGTAATGTATCTTTTCAATAAAGTGAGGCAAATAAAATCAATTTTCGTCTTTAAATCACGATATGGCCTTTGATGGCATGGGCAAAGCCCATGCCATCAAAGGCCATATCGTGATTTCGAGGTTTACCTCTCATGATTGAGAAGATACATGAATTAATCAGCGGTCTACATTTTTATGGCTATATCAAAAAAATAAGATCAGTGATTCTATTAAATTATGAAACTAGTTACTTTTTCAACTCCGACCAATCCGACCCCGACGATGGGGGCAGTTCAAGATGGCAATGTGTATGATTTGGCGAATTGCGCCAAAGCGCTTGGGGTGTCACTGCCAAGTGATGTTCGTAGTTTGCTCGAAGCTGGCGAGGTTGGTGGGCTTGCAGCCGCCAAATACGTATTGGCGCAAGCGGTGGCCCAAGGCTTACTCTTTTTCCCAGAGGGCATTGTTAAGCTATATTCCCCAATCACAAACCCACATAAGATCTTGTGCTTGGCGGGTAACTATCAAGAGCATATTAAAGAGGGCGGCGGCAAAGCCGTTGACAAGACACGCATTACCCCGCGTGTATTTATTAAGCCAATTACCACCCTATGCGGTGATGGCGACCCGATTTTGTTGCCAGAAGTGTCGCACTGGGTCGATTATGAGCTTGAGTTAGCCATCATTATCGGCAAGACGGGCAGCGGCATTGCGGTGGCAGATGCGTTAAACCATGTGGCGGGGTATGCCGTGTATAACGACATCTCGTCGCGCAAGTTGACCATTGCCGAAGGCCGCGATAAGCGTGATGGCGATAGTTGGTTTGACTGGCTCAATGGCAAGTGGCAAGACAATTCAGGACCGATGGGGCCTTATTTGGTCACTGCCGACGAAGTGCCCAATGGCGATAATTTGTGGATGAAGCTTTGGGTGAATAACGAATTGAAGCAAAATTCGGATACCTCGAAGATGATTTTTAACGTAGCAGAGACAATTGCTTTTGCCTCGCGTTTGATGACATTGCAGCCCGGCGACATCATCGCCACCGGCACCCCCAGCGGGGTAGGTGCCACCACCAACACCTATCTCAAATCGGGCGACGTTGTGCGTTGTGAGATTGAGGGTTTGGGGGTGTTGGACAATACGGTCGTGTAATAATTTGGCAATGTCACATTAATAGATGCCAACAAGTTTTCTCCGATTTCACCATACATTCCCCTACTATATGCAGGGGAAGGTATGGTGAAATCGGCATAGCTTATGCGATATATCGACACCCATGCCCATCTTGGTCCTTGGCACGAAGATATTTGGACATTTTCGCCTCAAGAATTTGTGGCGTTACAGCAACGTGCCGGTATTGAGCGGACAATCGTAACGTCATCGGCGGCGCTGGCGGGTGAATTGGTGTATGGCAATGAATGGACGATTCAACAGGCTGAGCAATTGGATCATCTGTTGGTGTGGTTAGTGCTTAATCCGTTGCGTGAACGTGATTCTTTTGCCTTGCTTGATCGATATAAAGATCACCCCAAGGTCGTAGGTATCAAAATTCATCCCGTAATGCATCGCTACCCGGCCGATATTAAGGCCGCATTTCGATTGCTAGAGCGGGTTGAGCCATTACGGTTGCCAGTGCTTTCGCATGGCGAAAACGAATCGTATGCATCACCGGCCCGTATGAAGCGACTGGCCGAGGCTTTTCCAGCATTAACAATTATTGCGGCGCATTTTGGGGCTGGGGGTGGTGGGCAAACGCATGAGGCAATCGATGCTTTGCAAGATTGCAAAACGGGTAATTTATATACCGATATGGGCACGGCGCGTGCCATTCGCACTGGCATTATTGCCCAAATGGTGCGTGCCATTGGGGCTGATCGCATTTTGTTTGGCACCGATTCCCCGCTGTATGAGCCGATGGCTTTCCCTGCCTTACTGAATGCTGCTAATATTACCGATGCCGAGCGTGAGCTGATTGCGTATGGGAACGCCGAACGCTTGATTTTGAGGCCAAAAGGGTTGATACCTTAGGCAATGCAGCATGTTACTTTACCTGACTTCATTTTGATGAAATCACGGATTAAGGGATTTATTGCTGTTTACCCCGAGTGTGTCACAGAGTGGCAACGCAATATTCAATTGCGAGGGATTTCATTTAATCTGGTTCATGATTTTGACTGGGATATTGCGTATCATCTCAAAAAATCAGGGAAAATAAACCTATTTTTTGCCAAACGCACTGTATGGCATTACATCTTTGGGGTTTCCCCCGAATTATTGAGATGATACCCCAAAAACACAAAAAGCCCCTCTTGTTGGAAATTCGCCAATTTTTGCTAAGATTTCATTAAGGCTGTTCAAAAGTTGGCACTTCACTTAACCCGTCATCTCTGAGATAAGAACTTCTCAGCCGACATGGCCGCCATACACCCATACCCCGCCGAGGTAATGGCCTGCTTAAACCAATTATCATGAATTTCACCCGCTGCAAATACCCCAGGTACGCTGGTTTGTAGGTGTTTATCAACAACCAAATAACCTTCATCAGACATTTCAAGATGTCCTTTGAACAACTGCGAATTGGGTTCGTGCCCAACGAAGATGAAAATACCTTCGGCAGCGCTGGGTGCAACTTCGCCAGTCTTGAGGTTTTTGAAGATCACCTCATTTACCTTGCCACCCTCTATTGCTGGGGCTGTGCCATTGATCGACTCGATGACGGTGTTGGTGATGACTTCGATCTTGGGGTTTTCGGCCACATATTTTTGCAGCGTGGCCCCAGCGCGGAAGCTATCGCGCCGATGCACGATGCGCACGCGCTTGCCGAATTTGGTGAGGAATAAGGCCTCTTGAAAGGCACTGTCGCCCCCGCCAACCACCAAAATCTCTTTGCCGCGAAAGAAAAAGCCATCGCAGGTGGCGCAATAGCTTACGCCGCGCCCGATATAGTCTAATTCACCGGGCACGCCCAGTGGGCGTGGGGTTGCGCCAGTGGCGATGATGACAGAATCGACCTTATATTCATTTTCTGCCGAATACAGCTTATACGGGCGCTGGCTAAAATCGACCCGTTCGATGATTTCTTCGACCATGCGAGCGCCGAATTTTTCGGCTTGCTCACGCATCCGTTGGGTTAATTCGGGGCCTTGCAGCCCATCGGGGAAAGCCGGAAAGTTTTCGACTTCGGTGGTGGTGGCAATTTGGCCGCCGAAGGCTGGGCCGACGAATACGAGCGGCTCTAAAAAGGCGCGTCCGGCATAAAGGGCGGCAGTCAACCCAGCGGGGCCGCTGCCGATAATGGCTAATTTTTCTGACATGGTTTTTTCGCTTTGAGCCATGAGCTTTGAGCCGTGAGCTAGCTCATGGCTCATGGCTCACGGCTTGAGAGGCTAATTTACCATCCTAGTGTAAGACGTAGATAAGAACCGGGCGGGGGTTTGAGAATATTGATGGCACGGGCAGCCAAGACGACCTTGCTTAAAAGATGAAATGCCGATGTCACACGATCACCCAACCTTTGGTTAGGCAGATCGTGTGACATCGGCAAACTCTTTTCTGACTTTAAATTGACGCTAGCTTAAAAATCATCATCGGCCAAGGCCAGCGTGCCAGCCGCACCATTGGTGACGGTGTAAGCCAACCCATCGGCACGAGACAGCACATGATCGGCATAAAAACGGGTGGTGGCGATTTTGGCTTTGTAGAACGCATCAGTCTCGCCAGCATTGATTTTGGCTTGGGCTGCCATTGCGCCACGCGCCAATTGCCAACCCCCTGCCACGATGCCCATCAATTCGAGGAAAGGCTCGGCCCCAGCCGCGACGGCCTTGATGTCTTTCATGATGGTGCTGGCGAAGAATGCCCCCGCCTTCATAATGGCTTGCACGCCACGGTCGAGCGCCTCACGAATGACGGCAAAATCGGGGCCGGGCTGCTGCGATAATTCGCTGATGGTGTGATGCATTTCACCGATCACGGTGCGCAAGGTGCTGCCATTTTCACGAATGATCTTGCGGAATAGCAAGTCGTTGGCCTGAATACCGGTTGTGCCTTCGTAAATGGTGGCGATGCGCGAATCGCGCCAATATTGAGCCGCGCCGGTTTCTTCGATATAGCCCATGCCGCCATGAATTTGCACACCCAGCGAGGCAAGCTGGATGCCTGTCTCGGTGCTCCAACCTTTGACTACCGGAATCATGAGATCGACAAAGGCTTGATGCTTCTTGCGTTCGGCCTCGTCTGGGTGCTTGAGCGCGAGGTCGAGCGAAGCGCCTGCGTAATAAGCCAATGAGCGCATGGCCTCGATTTGCGACTTCATCAACATCAACATGCGGCGCACGTCGGGGTGCTTGATAATGGCAACAGACGCTTTGCCGCCCGCGATGTCGCGGCCTTGCACCCGCTCTTTGGCATAGGCAAGGGCTTTTTGATACGCACCTTCGGCCATCGAGATGCCCTCAAGCCCAACCGCAAAGCGTGCTCCGTTCATCATGATAAACATGTATTCGAGACCACGATTCTCTTGGCCAACCAAATAGCCGGTTGCACCGCCGTTGTCGCCATAGGCCAACACACAAGTGGGGCTGGCGTGAATACCAAGCTTGTGCTCAATCGAGACACAGCGCACGTCGTTGCGTTCGCCGAGGCTGCCATCATCGTTTACCAAAAACTTGGGCACAATAAACATCGAAATGCCGCGGGTGCCTTCGGGGGCAGTGGGCGTGCGGGCCAACACGAGGTGAATGATATTTTCGGCCAAATCGTGTTCGCCGTAGGTGATGAAAATCTTTTGACCGCTGATCTTGTAGCTGCCATCGGCTTGGGGCACGGCTTTGGTGCGAATGAGGCCGAGGTCTGACCCCGCTTGTGGCTCGGTCAAGTTCATCGTGCCGGTCCACTTGCCGCTCACCATGTTGGGCAAATACTTGTGTTTCAGATCCTCTGTGCCGCTCAGCATCAATGCCTCGACTGCGCCGGTGGTGAGCAGTGGGCCGAGTGAGAAGCCCATGTTGGCGGTTTTCCACATTTCTTGCAGCACCGCGCCGATCAGCTTGGGCAAGCCTTGGCCGCCAAATTCGGTCTCGCAGCCAACGCCGTTCCAGCCGTTTTCGCTAAATTGGCGATACGCTTCTTTAAAGCCAGGCGGGGTGGTGACCTCACCGTCGTGCCATTTTGCGCCTTCGTGGTCGCCAATTTGATTGAGTGGTGCAAGCACGCGGCTGGCAAATTTGCCGCCTTCCTCAAGCACGGCCTCGATCAGATCGGGGGTGGCGTCTTCGTAGCCGGGCAGGGCGGCGATGGCTGGGTAATTTGCTACCTCGTTTAAGGTGAATTGAATATCTTTTAGGGGCGGGTTATAGGTTGTCATGAGGCTCCTTCTATTAAAAATCGCACAAATTCACCCTTAAGCCTTTCTTGAGCGTAACTTCCTAATTAATAGATGGCTTAGTGCGCGTCCCCAGACGCGCATTAAGCACTGCGCTATATTATCTTGGAATCTACTCTGATACGGGCTAAGGTGATGAAAATGTTTTTGGACAAGGTTAAGTATACCGCCAAACCTAACGGTGTTATATTTTTTGGATATCGTTAGAGATTGGAATTAATTATAAATTAGTATAATTTGTTATAGATGATGATGACACAAATTGCCCAGCGAGGAAGCATGGTATTGCCTGATGAAATGCGTAGCGAATACAAAATTATGCCGGGCGATATTTTTACCATAATTCCTTTAGGCGAAGATCGTTTTTTGCTGGTCAAAGGTAAATCACAAGTTGATGTGATTGCTGATGAACTGAGCGCATCTTTACAATCGAAAGGTGCAACGCTCGCAGAAATGTTGAAATCTGCGCAAGAAATTCGCGCAAAAAATAGCCCTGATCTTCTTGTATAACATTTTTTTAGACTCCAGTGTCATTATTGCTGCTGTTTTTTCACCCAGTGGTGGTGCGCGTGCGTTGCTAAAACTAGGTGAATTTGAGTTTGTGTTACTTTGGACGAGCAATGATGCACTTGCTGAAATTGAGCATAACGTTGCAAAATATGACCAAGGTTATGTTGCACAAGTTGCCAAATTGTTAGCTGTTGCAAGATTGAGCATTACACCGCCACCAAGTGCCACCAATGCACGTCGAATTAACCTTCATATTAATTACGCGCCTGATGCAGTTATCTTGGCAGCGGCATCGGAAATTCCCGCCGATTATTTTGTTACGTTAGACCGCGAACATGTTTTGAAAAATCTTACTTTATCTAAAGCCGTTCCATTTTTGCTTGGTACACCGGGTGATTGCTTAGCTTGGTATCGGTCACAGAATTAGACGTAAATAGCTTTGGCAATATCAATTCACTGCAAATTCGGTATATGGACGAAGATATTCAGATTTAAAGCCTAAAACAATATCTGACTTTGGCACACCCTCATCCAGAAAATCTTGGGCAATGCCATGCTCGATGCCGTCGCGTTGAATCCAGATCTTTTGATTGATGATATCAATATGAATGAGGCAACCATGCACACGACGACCAGAATCCCAGCCCAAACTCATGACTAAATAATGATCATTCTCGTGATCGAAAACGGTATTATTTTTGTAATTGCCATATGCATATTGGGTGTTTGCATATTTTTTAAGAATGTTTTGTGTTAATTGGCGGTAGGAGGTTAATTTATCCATCTGGTTATCTCCTCAGTTTCGGGGGTAAATAAAATGATTTTTAGTTGTTGATGTGCGATGATGAGTCGTCCCAAATCATCTTCAAATAAATCGGTGTAGATATCCGACGGCATGGCTAAATATAAAGTGCGATCTTTCTCTTGTTCTGCCATAATTTCACGATATACCCCAAACTGCCCCAATGCGGCATAAAAGTCAGTGACGGCAGATTTATTCAAAAAACTTTTGATTTCTACCGCAATCTTTTGTGTGCCCTGAGTTGCGGCAAGAAGCTGGCTTGCGCCAAGATCGACAAATAGGTCTCGCCGCCCCCAACGAATAACGAGGGGATCATGCGTAATTGTCCAGCCACTACGAACAAGTGCGTTTTTTACAAGGTCATGAAAGACATCACGTGCCACATCTATATTTTACTTATTATTTTCCCTTCGGCCCCAAGCCCTCATATTTGGCGATGACCTCCATCATCACCTCATCGGCCCCACCGCCGATGGCCCACAGCCGAATGTCGCGGAAGTAACGGGCGATGGGGTATTCTTCGACATAGCCCATGCCGCCGTGAAATTGTAAACACATGTCGGCCACTTGGCGCGATAGCAAGCCCGACTTGAGCTTGGCCATGCTGGCGAGGCGTGTCATGTCTTGGCCGGCCGCATATTGGCTGACGCATTCATAGGCCAAATAGCGCAAGGCTTCGATCTCGCTGATCAGCTCGGCCAGTTTGAAATAGATGAACTGATTGTGCCCGAGCGGTTTGCCAAAGGCCTTGCGTGCTTTTAAATATTTCTTGGTCAATTCGATACAGCGTTCCATGCTGCCGAGGCTCATCAGCGTCATGGCGAGGCGTTCACGCTGAAATTGCTGCATCTGATATTGAAAGCCCTTGCCCTCTTCGCCGATGCGGTTGGTTTTGGGCACGCGCACATTGTCGAACGACAAAATGGCGGTGTCGCTGTCACGCAGGCCGAGCTTGTCGAGCTTGCGGCTGACGCTAAAGCCGGGTGTGTTGGTGGGCACGACGATGAGCGACGAGCCGCTATGCCCGCCACTGCTGCCGGTCTTGGCCAGCAAACACAAATAGTCGGCCTGTGCGCCGTTGGTGATCCACATCTTGCTGCCGTTGATGACGTAGTCATCGCCGTCGTCATCGGCGCGGGTGCGAATGGCCGCCACATCACTACCGGCATCTGGCTCACTCACGGCGATGGCCGACACGATCTCGCCACGAATGGCGGGGGCCAGATAGTGCTGCTTCAGGTCTTCGTTGCCATGCTGCGCCAAGGCCGGGGTCGCCATGTCGGTATGCACACAAATGCCGAGCGTCGCCCCCATCGGCACGGCGCGGCCTAGTTCCTCGAGCAACACCGCGTTAAAGGTATAATCGGCCCCACCGCCGCCATAGGCTTCGGGGTAACTCAGACCGAGAAAACCCAAGTCGCCCATCTTTTTTAGCACGTCGCGGGCTGGCCAAATGCCTTGTTTTTCCCAGTGTTCGGCGTGGGGGTCAAGTTCGGTCTGCACAAAATCGCGCACAGCGGCACGTAGCATCGCGTGTGCGGGGCTGTTGCGGGTGATGGGTTGGGTTGACATGGGGTTGTTTTGGTACATAGTTAACGTTTGCGTTAATGTTAATTATAACCCGCCCATTTACTGTAGAGACGGGTCGGTGACCCGTCTGGGATGTGACCCATCTGGGATGTGACCCGTCTGGGATGTGACCCATCTGCGATGTGACCCATCTGGGATGTGACCCATCTGGGATGTGACCCATCTGCGATGTGACCCATCTGCGATGTGACCCGTCTGCGATGTGACCCATCTGCGATGTGACCTGTCTGCGATGTGACCTGTCTGCGATGTGACTCGTCTGCGATATGGCAAGGATAAGATAAGTGATTTTTTTCTGGTATTTTTGTCTTTGGTGTGGCAAAAATAAGACGGGTCACCGACCCGTCTCTACGGCGTGATTGGTGCGATAATTAAGGGTTATCACATCTTATTTATGAACACGCTAGGCAAATATAAAATTTTGGGGGCGCTTGGGTCGGGGGCATTTGGCACGGTATATCGTGGGGTAGACCCGGTATTGCAACGCGAAGTGGCGATTAAGGTGCTGCAACCGCAATGGGCTGCCAATGCCCAAATTCTCGAACGGTTTCGGCGGGAAGCCATTGCAATGGCACGGCTGCGCCACCCGAATATTGTGACGGTGTATGAGCTTGAAAATCTCGAAGGCATGGCCGCTTTTGTGATGGAGTATGTGCATGGCAATACGTTGGCCAAACATATTCCGAGTGGTGGCATGTCGTTGCGGCAAGCTTTGCCCATGATCGAGAAGCTGATTGATGGGTTGACAGAGGCACACGCCAAACATATTTTGCACCGTGATCTCAAACCCGCCAATATTTTGGTGGAGCAAGCCAGCAACCGTCCGGTCATTACCGATTTTGGCCTTGCTAAACTGCGTGATATGAGCAGCATGAGCAGCGGTGCGGGCATGGGCACTCCGCTGTATATGGCTCCCGAATTGTGGGATGACGGTGAGGCCAGCCCGGCCAGCGATGTGTATGCCATGAGCGCGGTGATTTATGAGATGTTGACCGGTAAGCCGTTATTTGCCGCCAATAACATGATGGCGGTGATGAAGAAGCATATGGATGGGGCACGGCTGGATGACTTGCCTGATCGCAGCTTGCGCAATGCCTTGCTGAGTGGCTTGGCGACCCAAGCCAGCCAACGGGCCACGCTGGCGAACTTGTTGGCTGGCTTGAAGGCAGCTGCGGGAGGTGGGGCCGTGCAGCCGGTGGCGGCAGCACCGGTTGTGCCAACCAACGCTTTTCGTAATGCGGCGCAAGTTGTGGGTGAACTGATCCGTATTCCTGCTGGAAATTTTATGTATGGGGATGATATATGGCATCCCAAGCAAACCCGTTATTTGCCGGAGTATTACATTGGCAAATATGTGGTCACCACGGCCCAGTTTTGGGCCTTTGTCAAAGCCACTGGGTTTAAAGGTGATGGCCATTGGGGGAGTGGCAATGAGGCGTGGTTAAAAAGTTACCCCGACCATCCTGCGGTGAAGGTAAATTGGGATGATGCCAATGCTTTTTGTGCTTGGGCCAGCCAGAAGACGGGTTTGGGCATTCGTTTGCCGAGTGAGGTGGAATGGGAAAAGGCGGCGCGTGGCACGGATGGGCGCACTTACCCATGGGGTGAAGCCAAGCCGGATGCCAGTCGTGCCAATTATGACAAATCTTATGATTTGGAAAATCTAAGCCGAGTGGGGAGTTATCTGGCGGGCAACAGCCCGTATGGTTGTGCCGATATGGCAGGGAATGTATGGGAATGGTGTGTGGATTGGTATGATGATAAAAAAAGCGGGCGCGTGGTGCGCGGCGGTTCGTTCAGCTACAATGGAGGCCCCCTGCCCTGTGCCGCCCGCAGCCACTACGACTCTCCGTCCCCCCGCAACCTCTGCAACGGTTTTCGGCTTCTTGCGTCCCCCTTCTCATAGCTCTGTCCTCTGAATCTCTGATCTCTGATCTCTGATTTTTGATCTACAGCGAGCCTAATCCGGGGGTTTGGGGCGATAGCCCCAACAAAAATTGTTTTTGTTGGCATACAATAGGTTTATTATGAACAGTGCATCTATTCATGTTCGTCTATCTCCTGATCTAAAACAACAGTTTGAGCAGACCTTAGCCCCGCTGGGGCTAGGCATGTCAGAGGCAATTAAATTGTTTGTAACGCGAGTGGTGGCTGAAAAGTCACTTCCGTTTATGGTGAAAGTCCCTAATGCGGCACTAGCACAGACTATTCATGATGCAGATCAGGGGGTTGGTCTGATTGGCCCGTTTGATGACGTTGCTGCGGTCATGCGTTTCTTGGATGACGACACGATTGATGATGACGCATGAGCCGGAAAATAGTATTGACGAAAGCCTTTAATCGTGGCTATAAACGCATGATTAAACGCGGTAAAGATAAACGAAAGCTGGAGACTGTGCTTAATTTGTTGGCTAATGATGAAGCGTTAGAAAAGCGCTATGCTGATCATGCATTAACGGGTAATTTCTCGCATTGTCGGGAGTGTCATATTGAGCTTGATTGGTTGCTCATTTATCAGTTTTTTGATGAGGGTGATAGGTCGATTTTGCGACTGAATGACACGGGCAGTCATAGCGACTTATTTGATTAACATTTTGTTTGTCTAGCTGTCGTATCTCCTCAATAATTGCGGGTATCCCCAAAAGACACGACGCCGAACACAAGTCGAGCGCGGGGATTAAAATCCCGCGCTGGGCACACAAAGATCACCTTCGTGGTCTGAATTTTTAGCCTGCGCAGGCAGGCTTCGTATGCCCAGCACGCCATTTCTAATGGCTGCGCAAAATCGGCATACGCTTTTAGCATTGGACATTGCCAAGGTGACATGATTGAGTAAAATATCCCATCAAACTTAACGTTAACGTTAAGTTTAACTTTGACTTGAAGTACAATAAGAAAATCTAACATTGATAGGAAAACCATGATGAGCCTAGGCCCAACGCTAGAATTAACCCCCGAACACCTGATGATCCGCGACGCGGCCCGCGATTTTGCCCAAAACGAAATTGCGCCGATTGCCGCCCATTATGACGAAATCGGTGAATTTCCGATGGAGACGATTAAAAAAATGAGCGCCATGGGCTTCATGGGGCTTGAGATCCCCGAAGCCTATGGCGGCGCAGGCATGGATGGGCTGTCATACGTGTTGGCGCTTGAGGAAGTGAGCAAGGCCGATGCCTCGCATGGCACAATTATGAGTGTGAATAACTCGTTGTATTGCGGCGGCATTTACAAATATGGCAGTGAATTGCTGAAGCAGAAATTTTTGCAGCCGGTGGCGAGTGGGCAAAAAATTGCGGCCTATTCGTTGACCGAGCCGAGCAGCGGCAGCGATGCCAGCCGCATGAAAAGCCGCGCTGTCAAGCGAAGCGATGGCAGCTATGTCATCAACGGGCGCAAAAGTTGGGTGACCAGCGGGCCGGTGGCCGATTTTGTGCTGTTGTTTACCATGACCGCGCCCGAGCGGGGGCACAATGGCATCACGGCGTTTTTGGTCGAAGCCGACCAGCCGGGGTTTGTGCATGGCAAAGTTGAGCCAAAAATGGGCATTCGCGCCAGTGCCACCAGCGAATTGGTGTTTGAGGATTATGTCTGCCCGGCTGAGCATCGGCTGGGTGAAGAGGGCGAGGGCTTTAAAATTGCCATGACGATGCTGGACGCGGGGCGAATTGGCATTGCCACCCAAGCGCTGGGCATCGCCGAGGCGGCCTATGAAGCCGCAGTCGGCTATTTGACCGAGCGCGAGGCCTTTGGCAAAAAATTGGGTGAATTTCAAGGGTTACAATTTCAGGTAGCCGATATGAAAACCCGTATTGAGGCAGCGCGTTTGCTGATTTACAATGCAGTCTTGGCAAAGGCAAAGGCTCAACACAGTGGCGCTCGTTACACACTCGAGGCGAGCATGGCGAAACTTTACGCCAGCGAAACCGCGATGGAATGTGCGCATCGGGCCTTGCAAATGCACGGCGGCATCGGCTATAGCAAAGAATTGCCGGTTGAACGCTATTTCCGAGATGCTAAGATTACCGAAATTTATGAAGGCACCAGCGAAATTCAACGCATGGTTATTGCGCGGAATGTGTTGGGGCTAAGATAGTTAAAAGTGCTGAGTGCTGAGTTTTTACCTAGCACTCAGCACTCAGCACTCAGCACTTTGAAGTATGAACATAATTGCATTAATTAAACAAACGCCCGACACGGCAAAGTTGTCGCGCACCTTGAATGGCTTGCAATTGATGGCTGATGGTCAGCCGCGAATTGTCAACCCTTGGGATGAATATACGCTAGAAACCGCGTTGCGGCTGAAGGAAAAGCACGGCGGCAAAAAGGTAACGGCCCTCTGTTTGGGCAACCCAGAATCGATTGAAGCCTTGCGCACCGCCATTGCGATGGGGGCCGATGAGGCCATTTTGATCAACGACGCAGCCTTGGCTAACGCCGATTCACTTGGCACCGCGCGGGCGTTGGCCGCCGCCATCAAAAAAATTGGCGCATATGACATCATCGTCGGTGGGCGCAGTGCCATTGATGGCAATATGGGCGCGACGGCGGTGCAAGTGGCGACCTTGCTCGGGGTGCCGATGCTGTCATACGTGGCGGCGCTCAATGCCGTGAACGGGGGCGCAAAATCCATCAGTGTGGTGCGGGCGATGGAATATGGGCGCGAGACGGTGACAAGCACATTGCCCTGTGTGATGACGGTGGTGAAGGAAATCGCGGAGCCGCGTTACCCCAACTTTATGGGGATTCGCAAGGCCAGCAAGGCCGTCATTCCAACTTGGAAGTTGGCGGATCTGGGCTTGAGCGCGGCTGATGTGGCGGCCAAAGTAACGTGGGCAGTCGATTTACCGCCCACCCGCGACACCAATGTCGAAATGATTCAGGGTTCACCCGCCGAGCAAGCCAAGGCGTTGGTGGACAAGTTGATGGCGGCGAAAATAATTTAATAGCCATGAGCCATGAGCTTTGAGCTTTGAGTTTTAGCTCAAAGCTCATGGCTCATGGCTCATGGCTTACAGCTTTTATGAACAATATTTTTGTTTGGATTGAACAAACCAATGGCGCAGCTGAGAGCATTGCATGGGAAGCGATGACGGCAGCGCGGGTGGTGGCAGATGGGTTGGGCGGCAACGTGGTTGCGCTGGTGTTGGGGGACGGGGTGGATGCCTTGGCGCAACAAGCCATTCAACGCGGGGCGAATAGCGCGATTGTGGCAAATGATGCTACGCTCAAGGCGTTTCGCTTAGAGGCTTATGCCGCAGTGGTGGCAAAAGCGGCGCAAGGCGCAGCCGCCGTGTTGATGGGCACAAGCCAACGCGGGCTTGAGTTATCGGCAGCAGTGGCGGCGCATTTGGGCGCCGGTTTGGCCGCCGATTGTGTGGATGTGGCGGTAGTGGGCGGTCAGATTGTGGCCTCGCGCCCGGGGTTGGTGGGCAATGTGATGGCCAAAGTGACGATGAGCGGCCCTAGCGTCATCAGCATGCGCAAGCGCGTGTTGCCAGCCGCCGAGGTCGATGCGGCCCGCACTGGCGCGGCGGCACAGGTTGGCGCGGTGTTGGCCGAGGCCAATATTGCCAGCAAGGTTGTTGGCATCGAAGCCAAGGCCGTAACCGAAGTCAGCCTAAGCGATGCGCGAATTGTGGTATCGGGTGGGCGGGCCACCGCCGGTAGCCCGGGCTTTGCGCCGGTTAAGGCCTTGGCCGATGCGCTGGGTGGGGCGCTTGGGGCCAGCCGGGCTGCGGTTGATGCTGGCTGGATTCCGTATGCCCATCAGGTGGGGCAAACCGGCAAGACGGTGCAGCCCGATTTGTATATCGCGTGTGGCATTTCGGGCGCAATTCAACACTTGGCGGGTATGAAGACCAGTAAGTTGATTGTTGCCATCAACAAAGACCCCGAAGCGCCGATTTTCAAATATGCGCATTATGGCTTGGTCGGCGATATGAACCAAATTTTGCCCGCCCTGACCGCCGAAGTGAAGAAGCGTCTGTCGTAAAAGTGCTGAGTGGAAAGTGCTAAGTGAAAAGTGGAAAGTAGGGTTGCTTGCTTTCCACTTTTTTGTTTTGGCTGTAGAATATTTAGCACTTTTTACTTTACACTTTGCACTTTGCACTTTGCACTTTGCACTTTTTACTTTCTACTTCCTACTTCCTACTTAAATTATGTTAACCCTCATCGAAAAAATCCTTTTTATTTTGTTAGTGGCGGCTTCATTTTATGCCGCGTCGCTGACATTTCGGCGTATGTGGTCGGTGGTGCAACTGGGGCAGGGCGGCAAGCTCGATTTTAGCCAAGCGCCTGAGCGCTTGCGCAAGGGCATTATTGCGCTCTTTTCACAGGGGCAAATTTTGCGTAATAGCGCCACGCCCAAACGTAAGATCGCGTCGCTATTTCATTATGGCATCGCGTGGGGTTTTATTTTTTATTTGCTCGTCAATGCGGTTGATGTACTAGAGGGACTATTTCCCTTCACCACACACAGCATGGGGGTGGTGGGTGGTGTCTACCGCTTGCTTGCTGATGTGTTTAGCATGAGCGTGTTGGTTGGGGTGGTTTATTTCTTGCTGCGCCGGTTTGTGGCAAAAGCGCCAGAATTGCAGTTTAATGACAATGTGCTATTGCACCCAAAGGTCAAGGCTGGCGGCATCTCGCGTGATTCGCTTATTATCGGCATCTTCTTGTTGTTGCATATTGGTTTTCGGCTGTTGGGTGCGTCATTTGCGGTGGCCGAACATGCCGATGGTTGGCAACCCTTCGCCAGCCTCATTAGCAATGTGTGGCGTGGTATGTCGCCAGCGGCGCTGACGGTGGGCCAACATGTGGGTTGGTGGGTGGCGCTGGGGCTGATTTTGGTGTTCTTGCCCTATTTCCCCTATACCAAGCATTTGCATTTGGTGGCGGGGCCGTTTAACTTTGCTACGCGACCTGAGCGCAAAGCCTTGGGCGCACTTGAGGCGATTAACTTTGAGGATCAGTCGATTGAGAAATTTGGCGTGACCACGATGTTAGACATGCACCAAAAGCACATCGTTGACCCATTCGCCTGTATCATGTGCAATCGCTGCCAGCAGGTCTGCCCGGCATACACCACCGGCAAAGAGCTATCGCCCAGCGCCCTTGAGATTAACAAGCGCTATATGATTTGGGACGTGTTGCGGCCCAACAGTTGGCAAGATTTAACCAAGCCGGTAGTGATCGATGAAGCCTCGATTAACGAAGCCGCGCCGGATGTCAACCCGTTGTCGTTGCCATTGATGGGCAATGTGATTAGCGAGAGCGCATTGTGGGCCTGCACCAGTTGCGGGGCTTGTGTGGATGTATGCCCAGTCGGCAATGAGCCGATGTTTGACATTTTGAATATGCGGCGGGCGCAAGTGCTGATGGAAAGCAAGTTCCCCGATCAACTCAAGGCCGCATTCACCGGCATGGAACGCAGCGGCAACCCATGGCAGATGAGCGAAGACCGCTTGAATTGGGCGCAATCGCTTGACTTTAAAGTGCCGACGGTGGAAGAGAACCCCGATTACGAGGTGTTGTATTGGGTGGGCTGCGCAGGGGCCTTTGATCCAAATGCCCAAGCCACGGCCCGCGCCATTGCCACCGTGTTGCACAAGGCCAATGTCAATTTTGCGGTGTTGGGCAATCAAGAGACTTGCACCGGTGACGTGGCGCGTCGCGCTGGCAATGAGTATTTGTTTTTCGAGATGGCGAAGGCTGTAATTGAAACTTTGAAAGGAGTTGAGGCCGACAAACGCACCATTGTGGCTGGTTGCCCACATTGTTTGCATACGATTGGTAAAGAATATCAAGAATTGGGCGCAACATTTAAGGTTTTGCATCACACCCAACTCATCAATCAATTGGTTGGCGAGGGCAAACTCAAGATTGACGCCAAGAAGATGCTGGAAAGTGTCACTTTTCACGACCCGTGCTATCTTGGGCGGCACAATAACGAATATGACGCGCCGCGCAAAGTCTTGACAACCTTGGGTGGCGAACAGCTTGAGATGCCGCGCAGCCGCAATCAATCATTTTGTTGTGGCGCAGGTGGGGCGCAGGTGTGGAAGGAAGAAGAGCACGGCAAAGAAGCCGTGAATGTCAATCGCTTTGCCGAGGCCAAAGCCACTGGCGCTAAGACGCTCGCCATCGGCTGCCCGTTTTGCTCACGTATGCTCAATGATGCCAACGCCGCCGACGGCAAGCCGATGCAAGTCAAAGACGTGGCCGAATTGGTTATGGAAGCGCTTATTTAATGATTAATGGTTAATGGTTAATGGTCAGTGATTGGTTTACGCATTACGCATTACCATTAACCATTAACCATTAACCATTAACCATTGACCATTGACCATTAATCATTGACCATTGACCATTAATCATTAACCATTATTTAATATGCGAAAATTTATTATTGACACCGATACCGCCTCAGATGATGCGGTGGCGATTGCGATGGCGCTGCGCTGGCCGGATGTTGAGGTATTGGCGATTACGGTGGTGGCGGGGAATGTGCCCCTTGAACAAGGCACGATTAATGCGCGTTACACGGTTGAATTATGTGGCGCACATACACCGGTGTATGCCGGTTGCGCCAAGCCGATGCTGCGCGACTTGGTGACGGCGACGTGGTATCACGGCCCCGACGGCATGGGCGATATGAATTACCCCGCGCCGACAACGCCGCTTGCGTCGGGCCATGCCGTTGATGTGCTGATCGATTTGATCAAGGCCAACGCGGGCGATGTGACGCTGGTAACGCTTGGCCCGCTCACCAATATCGCGACGGCGCTGCTGCGTGCGCCCGAAATTGCGGGCATGGTATCGCGTTGTGTGATGATGGGCGGCGCGGCCTGTCATGTTGGCAATGTCACCCCCGCTGCCGAATACAACATTTGGGTTGACCCCGAAGCCGCCCGAATTGTTTTTCGCAGTGGTTTGCCGCTCGAGATGGCGGGCTGGGAGACGGCCTTGGGTGAGGCGAACCTCAGCCGTGCCGATATTGACGCAGTGTATGGGCTGGGCACGCCGTTAGCAACGTTTGCCATTGACTGCAATATTCATGCGCTACGCTCAAGCACCGAGTGGTTGGGTGACCCGGGCCTTATTCTCAACGACCCGGTGGCGGTGGCCATTGCGCTCGACCCGTCGATTGTGACGCGCCAAGGGCGCTATCGGGTGGATGTTGAGACACAGGGCGAATTGACCCGCGGTATGACGGTGGTTGATCAGCGTAGTGTGGTCGGCTCGCAGGTCGGCTTTACCGAGGCATGGGCGGTGCGTCAGCCGAATGTGTTGGTGCATCATGCGGTTGATGCGGTGGGGTGGAAGCGGGTGTTGATGGTGTGTTTAGCATGAGATAGATAATAATTCCATGCTTTTATTTACTCTTAGCCGGCCAAAATGCTGCTACCAATTCGATGCTCGGCACATGCAATCCGAAATCCAACTCGTGAATAGAATTTTCCAGGTGAATAAAGGCCCGCTCTCTTGCCAATCGTATTTGCTCCATACGTCCGGGTGAGACTGTTGCCTCACGAGAAATTCCCTTTCCATCCATGATTCGGTTGAGCGTCTTCAAAACCTGCCAATCCTTCAAGATATTACAGGCTGAATTGTCTAGCGCAGCTTCAACCCCAACTACCATACTACGCCGGGTATTGGCCGAATGGGTGATGCGATCGAATACCCGAAATATCAGCAGCGGATGCATAAGCACAGTTTGTGGTAGCGTAGCAACGGCAGCTTGCAGACTGTGCGCATCGGTGATGGCTTTCTCGAAGATCTTTTGCCCCATGCCCAGCAGGTGCAAAATGGCCTGTCGACCCTCATCCTGCCGGTCAAAGCTCATCATTTCATAGTTATTGCTAATCCCAAATTCACGTCGCCAATCATCTGGTGTAAGGAAACTTATCTTGTCCGATGCCTCTGTTTTGACCCGCCGCCCGCGCAGCGCTAACATAGATACAAAAAACGGTCTTAAATCGACAAGATCAACGCGCGGGATTAGCGCCGAGGCCGTGCCATAGTCAAATTTGTCAGCTCGCCCGACTATATCCTTCACCGCTTGTAGCACATCCTGTCCACCAAGCTGCGCAGTCTTTTGATTAAACCACTCATCTAATCGCTCACGGGGTTGATTCTTGGCCTCAAAAAATAATTGATCAAATACTTCTGACGATTCAATTCCAAGGACAAGTTGCATTAGATCTTCTGGATCATCCATCACCGCATTGAGTGCAACTTTTATTTGCTCAATTTTGTGTTCTAACTTAATCCAAATCTGTGCTTCAACGGTCTCCAGATTGCGCAATGACAAAACATCAACTGGGTGTTTCTGCCCGATTCGATTCAACCGTCCGACGCGCTGATGTAGACGCATTGGGTTCCAAGGCACATCAACATGAATTAAGGTGTGGCAATTGTCTTGCAAGTCGATTCCCTCGCCACCCGCCTCGGTCGAAACGAGAAATCGAGCCTGGCCAGACAGAAATTGACTGCGGGCCGAAGTGCGCGGCAACCTCAATGTGATGCGCTGCCCGTCTGGTATCGGCACATCCGCCAATGCATCATCCCCGTTAATAAACACGACCGCCTGCTCCCCAAATTCCTTCATTAACAGAACAAGCAGCGCTCGTTGCGTTGCCTTATATTCGGTAAAAAACAGCACGGATCGATTGGCATAGTTACCTTTTAGCAACTGAATAATTTTTTTCAGTTTTGTCTCAACTGTGACCTGATTCGCCAAATCAAGTAATTCTTGCAGGCGGTCCTGTTCATTAGCCATCAATCCGACTGAACCCGACATCTCCACTAGGCTAGCTTGCAAGGCCGCTACCTCGTCATCGTTACCCATTTGCGTGGCTTGTTCTTGGGTCTGGATGAGCTGCTGAATATCCTTGAGTTTCGTGGATTTGCGACGCAGACCGTCCAACCGATTTTGCAAGGCCTGCTTAATTGCCGCGAGTGAACTCGAGGCAATTTTCTGCATCGCAATCAAAATTAACAAGATCAATCGGCTATCTTGATAGCCACGCGCACCCGCATACATTTGACCAGATGAAATAAACCCAGATAGCCGGTTATAAAACTCTGCCTCTTGTGGCGAGTAAATATAGTTAACAACGGTAACTTGGTGCGACTGAAAGAGTGGCTTGCCGGCCAGATCAGTGACATTCTGTTTGTTATTGCGTATCATCACCTCGGGAAGCTTCGAGAGTTGGTAACGCAACTCGGTCTTCGGGTTAAAGTCCGGATTCAATAATTTCAATAGTGATAAAAAGCCATAATTCTTACCTCGATGAGGCGTGCCGCTAAAAAACACCATAGAGTTAATACGCTGATGCTCTAACATTTCTTCGATCAATTTATAGCCGAGGGTCGCTCCCGTTTGTTCAGCGCTATTCAAATGATGGGCCTCATCAATAAACACCATATCCCAGGGCTGGCTTTCAAGCAATCGCCTGCGTCTGTCTGGGTTATCGTTTCGCAAGGTCTGTAACGATGCGACAACTCGGTCGTGAGTCTTCCAAAAATCTAATTGGGCTGTATCCGACTGACTGACATAGGGCACGACCCGGATTTCGAACATTTCGGCCAAACGTTGTGCCCATTGCGTGACCAAAGACGCTGGGCACAAGATCAACACTCGCTGAATCAATTTGCGACTGAGCAATGACGAGAGGATTAACCCCCCCTCGATCGTTTTACCGAGTCCAACATCATCGGCGATCAGTTTTCGGGTCGGCAACGACTGAACTACTTTATGACACACCCACAATTGATGCGGCAATAATTTGATCCGTGAAATCGCAAACACACCCCAGGCATCATTGGTTGACTGTATGACTTCGGCCTGCACGCGCAAAATGACCTCCAGCGGTGCATCCCACATTACAGATGACAGGCGTTCATCTAGGCTTTGCTTGGCCTCAAGCTCATTAGCAAAGCACTCCTCAATACCATGTAAGAAGCGCACCACAACCGTGGTGTCATTGTCAACAATGACACGACCCTCGCCAAATTTTGAATGGATGACGAAATCGTCACGCTTGTATTTCATAGTTGATTATGTTTATGAGCTACGCTAATCGCAAAATTAGTATTCGGGCTGAGCAGTAAAGTCAATGACTCAAAGCTTATTGTCCAACCTCAGATTGATCGGGATATCAAAACAGTAATCAAATGTCGCATGAGTTGCGCCTAAATGTTGTTTTGCTTTCTCATACATCTCTATTGATGTCGAGCAGCCGAACCATTCACGCACACGTTTGGCAGGCACAAAACAGTGTTTATGCGCAAAAGGCGTAGTAACAACACCTAGTCGCATAAGTTCGCGCATGACATAGTGCGCGCCGACTGTCATGCCGACAAGATCAGGCGCTCGATATCCAGTGCCACCAAATATTGAACTTGTCCTTGACCTTATTAAATCATCAAGATAAAACGTACGGTTCAATTTTTCAACACTTAGAAATATCTCGCGGTAGTCTTTCAGGTGACGACGGATCTGATAGATAGTCACAAATAACCGCATATGACTTGCATAGCTTGGCTCATTGCTAAAACTTTCTAGTTTGCTATCAATAAAGTTGTCAAGCACTTTCATCCAGTCGTCACTCTTCGGATCTTTGCTTCCCACAACGTCCATAAGCTCGATTTTTTGACAAACCTCTAAGAATTCACGTGTTCGGCCAGGTTTGAACCAACCTAACCCATATGTGAGACCGGCAATAAACAAGGTCATCCAGCCAAGATTGGCGTCATAAGGGTTCTTTTGCAATTCGACCAGACCATGTTGGGCCCAACTGGGATAAAAAAGACTATTGACATACCCATCTTCGGCTGAATTTTTATAAAGAACCCATTTGCGAGATAGGTCTTTGATTTCTTGTCCAAAATCGTGCGGTGGCGCAATTGGTAGCGGCTCTTTGGTGGAATCCGGGGCATCCGATTCGAGTTTGAGGCGACCAAGCACAATGTTCTTTTTATGCGAATCAAGCTGCTGAAACGATCCATCTTGCTTAACATTTGCCAACCATGAACCTTCATAATTCGCATGTTCCAGCAGTTTCTCGGTTAAGGATTTTGCCAGCGCACCATCTACAAGGTAAGTCAACACAGCACGGCGCATGTCTGGGCTAATGTCTTCCAGCGCCCAATCAGCCAAGCGCGCGGAGCCTGCATCAAGCTTTTCACGACAAACCCTAAATACCTCGATTGAGCCTTTTTGGCAATAGTCTGAATGTAATTGAAATTTGAGCGGTGCAAAGGCCGCTCTCAAAGTTTCATCATCTGAATTATCTTGATCTAATGTATTAGCGACGACTAAACTACTGGCTACTCGCCAATGTCTATCGGCACATAAAAATCGCAATTCTGACAAAAATCCTTTCAATTCTTTCGACTCATCATCATCTGCTTTGTTAATATATTTATCTACTAAAATATCCTTCAGCTGAAGCGTCAGCTCTGGCTCCATATTGTGGTTGTTTGGAATTAGCCTTTCCAAGACTTGTTTTAGTGTTAATGGTCGCCACATCAGATTGGATTGCTCAATGCTCGGCCACTTATCATAAATACGTTTGGCGACAACCGAACCAGAGAGTAATGTATCGTTAGCTACATCGAGCTTAATAACCAAGGCAAGCAAGTCGGGAATTTTTTCAAGCAGACCATCGAGGTAATACTTAATCGACCCAAGCCCTGTCAAAATGGGGTGTGGTGATGGTAAACCCGTTGGTACGCAAGCATGCCTGTTCACGAGCGATCGAATAGCGCCGTTATCACCAAACAAGAATTCGTTGATGACACGTTGAGCAGGTGAATTGTCATCCTTTTTGGCGCGTTCGACAACAACGTCCCACAATGATTCCCAAAAGGCATCGTGTGTGAGGCCCGGCGAGAGAAATAAGCTGTCGCAAAATGCCGACCAATTTTGCTGAGACATGACAAACAATTGGCTGAGATCCTCAGCTAATTGTCGTCCTGCCTTGCCAGCGAGGGCCATATTTTTAGCCTCAACCCGTGATAGTTGTGCCCGGCCAGGGTCTAAATCAAAGGGCGCATTGACGAGTATTCCGGCATTTAATTTCTCTTGGGTTGGTGCAGTTACCCATAAGGTGGGTATTTCATCTGCGCTGGCCATGAAGCCGTTGGCCCCCATCACCATACAAGTCGTTGCGCTATTCGTTCGGCAGACCAGAATTTGTTGTGTGGCAGCATCCGTCAATGTGCTAAGTGAGCCGGTTTCCCAATGTGCTAGGTTTGGCAGCAACAGATTTGGGCGCCAAAGCACAGTTGTTGCCTGTCTGCTGCTATCGCGCAATTCAATCGATCGGATCTGGCGGGCAAAGAGCGCCAAGTAGGGCGCTAAGCGCGTGAATGATTGCACAGCTTCCTGATATCGTGTATGACTATCCGGCAACAAAGGCAATTCAATCAGAGTAGCCCGTTGGTTTGGTTCTGTGCTCAGATTACGAATTTGAGTTTTCATCCGATCCCTGTTTGAATCGTCCAACCGTTTAGGATAAAAGCCAGAAATTATCTCGAATCCTAATCGTCCGCTGAGAATGCGCGGACGCTCTGACAGTAGAAAGACGCTCTTGAATCCCAAACCAAACTTGCCAGTCTGATGATTTCCAACTTCGTCACCACCTTTGTCCGAGTTATGTAAGGTCAGCATATTCTCTAGATCGGCACCCCAGCCTTTGCCCAAACCATTGATTTCGCCAACTTGGGTCTGGTTAATCAGGCGACCCCAATGACAAATAGCCAGTGTGTTATTGGTCGATATAACCACAAACCGTCCGATCTGCTCCTTATTGATCAAGGTCGATGCCGCCAAATTTATGGCTGCGTCGTCTGCATTTTGAAATAACTCAAACAACACGCTTTTGGCGCTATATTGATATCGGTTCTCAACCCTTTCGCGCACAGCTTTTACAGATTGCCTATGACCTTGGCCAGCTACATCACTGATATACTTTTCTATTTCACTAAGGCAGAATTCATAATCTATAGCTACGGGTCTAATGGACGATTTTTGCAAGAAGTGATATTCATTGTTAACTTCCGTATATAAAAGTTTGTTCCAATCTTTTAGAAGCGCCTCGAATGGTGATGTCTTCTGAAGTCCAAGTTGCTCCAAGTAATATGGCGATTTTTTAAGCAACAGTCGTTGTGCCACCTCAAGATCAAGTTGATCTCCAGTCACTATTTTATCTGCCCATATTTTATCAAAGTTAAGCGGAATATTAAAAATATTTTTTAGCCAGTATCGAGCTGTTTCTTTTATAAGCCCGCTTAATTCTGCACGCGAATAATCCCCTAAATTGATAGAAGCTAATTGAATCGGAATATGAATCTGACCACTTACCGATGTATTCGCCCGATTCATCATGGGAAAGCTCTTACCAACCAATAAATTATCAAACCTAGAAGTTAAGCGGGCGTCAATACTCAATCCAGTGATAGATTTGACGTTTATCGCTTGCGAAAGACTCTCGACCACCGAGACTTTGATAATTGTAATATTAGACAATTGTTTTAAGAATCTCGTCCCGTCTGCGGCATTTACTGAAAAGTCAAAAAGTTGACGAAAATGATAAAGGGAACGTCTTCCAAGATAAGATTGTGCTAGCTCTGGTATGTTACCGTGATCGCCTAATAATGCAAGAAACCCACCGATTTCGGTTTCATCAATTATGGTTGCCCACGGTTCAAAAAAAGCGCGTAGCTGCTTGGTTACTTCATATGGTTTAAGATCAAGAGTTGTGCTCTTTCCATCATGATTTGGATCTGGATGGATAGGCAATGAAGTTGATGTGACGATTAGCGAAATATCATGAAAACCACATACCTGCGCAATCCCTTCATCAACTATAAAATCTTTGTCGACCCCTAAGAAGCCATAACACAAGCGATTAGCTGGCTTACTTTTTCCGTTTTCGTTAAGCAAATTCAAATATGGCAGAATATTTTGGTAAAAATTGCCCTGATTCGACACAGATTGCTCCAAATAAGCATTCAGAATGTCGCGTTTCGGCGCTTGCTTCTTACCAGCCGTCAAACCACTGATTGCATTAACAAGGTGATTAATTACCTTTATCTGTTTTTCGTTTACCAATGGCTTTGACAACTCTTTCGCCATCTCAGCGTAGTCTGCTTCCCCCATTTTGTTGTAAACGTCATTGAGCACAAGCCCACCCGGCAAAATACTGTTGTGCGATCCAAAGATTTGCAGCCATTCAGCAACGCTATCCATCTCGATTGTCGGCCCAACAAAGTTGGCTTCATCGCTCGCGGCAACCAAAGCCAATAAGGTCACGCCGTCAGTTTTAGCGGCAAAACACTCCAGTTCTAAAAGTTGCTTAAAGCCTTTATGCTGCTTTACTGTCTCTAGCAACGCAGATGAATCGTAATAGCCGAGATCCTGTTTAGCCGAGCGGATAAGTTGTCTAGGCAAATCCCCCAAGATTGGAAGGTAGATAATATTTTCGGGTGAAACCCAATGATTTCCAGTAATCGGCAACCAAGCTGTTTCTCGGATTCTTGTAAGTACTTCACGAGTAAGCGAGTTGGGTTGCAATTGGTAATGCGCCAGTGTATCCAGCAAGTGCTGCCAGCGCTTGTCTTTTGATAATTTATCCGAATGTAATAGGTGGTCGATTAACACTGAGGCCGTGAATCCCTGAATCCCAAATCGTGTATATTTTTGATGCAGATCAGCGTCACCATCATCATCAATTAGGTATATCTCATCTGCAAGATCATCTGGCAGAGAAACTTCAGTCGCTAGATATGAATACTTAGTAAGGCAGATGTAACCACCAACTTTTGTTTTATGTAATCGCAAAGCCCGAAAGACACGTTCCTTAAGAATTAAGCGTAATAATCGTTTACGGTCGGGATCAGTCAACCCACGCAAATCAATCTGCTGAAGATCAGCCTCACCCACCAGTTCAAGTTCTTCAAACAGTGTATCAAACTTAAGCGTTTCAATACCAAGTCGTGCATATAATTTTTCAGCTACGTTTGCGGCCAATTCAGCTGACAATACCAAGAAATTGGCGGGCAGAAAGCGGCGGCTCGACTCTAACACCGTCGATTCCAAGCTGCCCTGTTCTATGCGGTATAGCGAGACATTGGTGTCACGAGCGAGTTTTGATCCTTGCAAACAATAGCGAATGACACGCCGCCGTTTATCTGTTATAGCACTTCCAACACTGAGTAATAGATCATTTAATAGCGCAGTGCGATCTGAGCGCAAATCACCAACATGCTTCAAAAGTGAATCGACGATACTATCAATTTCTAGGTTTTGAATTGGTTCACTCTGCAGTGGCAAAGAGCGAACTTTATCTTGAACGAGGATAACTTCACCACCCACAGCTGCCACGAGATTCTTAGCATAATCACTGCCTGATACTCCCCTCGCAAAAAGACGACCTTCGGCGTTACAGGTGTTAAGCTGATCTAGTGACAAATAGCTGGATTTTGCATCTCCGGCCCCGTCAAAAACTTTGACCTGAAAAAGAGCAAATCCTGCAATCTGCCGTAAAACTTGAGGATCATTTCGCTCAGCATCAAGGATGATTTCTGCCGCCAGCCGGCTACGCTCCCACAGCCAGTCGCTATTTTTGGGCGCGGCAAGCCTAGCAAGACATGACACCAAACCCACCAACTGATTGAAACTCAGCTTACGGTCGCCGTCATCGTCAGCCGGCCATAGTTCCGCTGGCGTGCACAGCCACGCTGTCTCCTCAGCCAACGACTTAATCAAATCCTCATAGGCATCAGTCACTGGCTGCGACACACTCAGGCGCACCCGCTGAGACAAGTCTACAAATCGCACGATCTCGCTTACAACTTTCTTGTTTGTCGTAAGATTTCTGTAGCGCACGCTACCAAATGCATGCTGCAGCAACCTAAATATATGTTTAGATTTACTTTCGGATTTTATGGTCTGCAGAAAGTCCCGTAAGTAAGTGAGATGATTTTGGTTCGTAAAGGTTTTCTCGACCTCGATACTCTCTAAAACCTGCCCCAATAAATGGTCGGGCCATAACCGGCGTGTATTTTGGCTATTCAGCAAGTGCACGTCGCCAGTAACAATGAGACACGTGATGTCTTTATCTTTTAAGCCCGGCATAACGTCAAATGGCCGCGACGGGTCTGACTCGGGTGGCGCAGCGATCAAGTAGACAGGATTCGAGGCTTTTATTTTTTGGTAAGATTTACTACCGTCATGTGTCAACTGACATATCCATTGCCACTCTGAACAAATTACTCCTAAGTTCGGTTTCAACCATACCGACTCAGCTATTGCCTGCGTGATTTCTACGATTTCTTGATGCTTGGTGCCAGGTTGGCTAGCAAATTCAGCCAAAGTTGGAATCAGCAATGGGAAGGTGATGTGCTTGGCAACAAGCCTGTTCCAATTTTCCTGAATGGTTTGGGGTTCTCCAGCTTCTGTATTTTTTAGACCAAGTATATGCTGCCTGCCAGAATCCACGAACCAATAGCCATGTGTTGTGACATTGGCATAAAGGCTAATGCTAGGCTTGATGTTTTCAGCAATACCTATTGGTAAAAATACAGCTGGCGTAATTTTTACAAACGGTTTCTGATTCACTAACCGATCAAAGACGCCAATGATGATCGAGCCGTGTGGAGATGCTTTTTCTTTCTCATCCAACACGTCGCCGTTCTTATCAACTCCGTTCTGACGAGGCCATTCAGGTTGCTCCTTAATTGCTTGAAATAGCTGATCTGTATTCCATTTGGCGGTGCCAAAATAACGATATTTTGTATCACTTGCAACCCCCGCTCCTAACTTGTTCCTCCCAAATTTTAGGGTCACTTCTCCAGCAAATTGAAGCAGTTGTTCCTTCGTCATTCTTTCCTCGTCAAATGGCATATGTCCACTCGCCGTTACAGCCGAACATGTCAACTCCAAGCTAGGCTGACTGGGTGGTTTGGTATCTAGAGAAAAGAAGCTTATTTGTCTCAGATAACGCAACATGGGAAACAAAGGTGCTAGGCTCTCGGCCAAGGTAATGATGTCAGGCTGATCTGATGTAACTTTAAAAATATCAAAGAGTGAGATAGCTGAATCCCCTGGAGTGTAATCCTTGGACAAACATGGTTCATCGCCCTTTTGCCGTAGCGGGATAATAGTAATAAGACCAGTTTCTAAATTTGCCTGATAGTCCATCAACAATTCGATTACTAATTTAGTGTCATTTTCAAACCCGACATTCCATTCTTTATGATGCTCGTCAAATTCTTTGCCTTGATCGTTTGCTGTTGAGTAGGGATTGATGCTAAATAATTGCGAATTATGTTCAGGCGCAAGGCAAAAGAAACAATCGCATAGATGGAAAAGACTTTTGATACCCAAGCCAAATCGCCCAACAGTACTTTTTTGCGTCACTTTTGCACTGGCACCGATCTGGTTTATGGCTTCGCGATCATCTGCCGAAAACATACCGTTGTTGATTACAATCAGGATTGGATGTCGAAGTAGAGGATGCTCGGCATCGCTGATCCCGGATGTAAGAATGATCTTCATCTCGCTTGCTTCGGCATCATCAGCGTTCTGAATAAGTTCTTTGAGGATTGGAAATCCGCGATGATAATTTTCCTTCAGTAGTGTTTTTAGGTGATTGAGGCGTGCGCCGATACTATCTTTCATAAATTTCTGGTGATTATTTTTGCTTGATATTTAGTTTATAGTTTGTATTTTATGTTACTGCCTCTGCACTACAGTGCAGTATTGTTGCGTCTGGCCTATCTTCAAAAAGACTTAGGCGATCTTACACAGGCTCGGCATTTGGCGCTTGAAGCTGCGCATGTGTTTGATACTTTGCCTCCCGCTGAGATGCAAGAAATAACTGATTTTCTGGTGCAGTTGCCAGTTGGCAATTGAGGTGATATGTTATTTCATCGAAATAACATTTACTGAGCGCGGTATCAAACTGAGGTTTTCGCCGATTTCACTATATCCCCACCAAGCGTAGCTTGGTGGGGATATAGTGAAATCGGCATTTCCTCAATTTCTGTCCGTGTGCGGTATATCACCTAATCACCCACCGTCACCGGCAAAATGCGATCAAAACCCAGCGCCAGCACAATAAAACTGCGCAGGCGCTGGTCGGGGCCGATGATGGCCCGCAGGTGCGGGGCATAGCGATTGATTTGCGCATAGGCTTGAGCGAGGGCGGTTAGCACGGCAGGCAGAGCCATGATTTGCTCGCGGCTGAGGCTGTGGGCGGTTGCGCCATCGATCTTGGCATCGGTCAGCGACACATATTTAAATTCAATCAGCAGATCGAGCATACCGCGTGGCCGTGATTCGGGGCGCACTGTCATCACCACGTCGGCATAGCCGCGCCCGACCTCTAATTCTGAGCGCAGCAGATAATTGAGATCGTCATACAAATAAGCCATGAAAATAATTTTGACGGTTTGCTCGCTAAATTGCAAATAATCGCGGTTGCTGAAGGTCTTGAAGAAATACTGCTCGACAAATTCACATAAAAATTGGGGTTCGCCACGCCAGCGCCAGCGTCGGGCACCCTCGGTTACTTTTTGAATGTGTTGGGCATCGGGCAAGGTGAAGCGCCGAATTTGCTGAAAGTAGAGGCCGCGTGTAACCAGATTGGGTATTTCAAGCCGCAAGCCTTGTTCGGGCAAATAGCCATTGAGGGTGAGAATGCCGAGGTAATAGAGTAACGATCGGTAGGTGATGTCATCGGCTCGCATGTCCATCATGTCACGTAGATGAAAACTGTGGATGATGTTTGGCACGCCTACCGCACCGCCATGCGGGGCAAGATCAAATAAGAATTGTTCACCACCGGCACGGCGTGCCATATATTCGAGTTTGGCTTGGTCGAGCGATAGGTTGACATCGAGCATCTCACTGGGATATTTGCAAGTTCGGCGCACATGATCGAGGAAATATAAGGCTAACGTTGGGTTATACAAACGGGTGTTTGCATCTTCGTTAAACATATAACCGTTGTAAAAACGGCGCATGGTGTCGAGCGCGTCGTCGTATTGTGCCGCACTCAGGCCACATTGATCGGTGACTTGTCGCAAAATCGTTGCAATTTCAGTTTCGGTAAAGCCGCATAAATCGTGATATTCAACGCGATGGGTAATATCTTGGGCAATATTAAACCCCGATGTGATGTCGGCCAACAACATGGGCGACACGCCGGTGATAAAGACGCGGTCTAGTGTGCCTGTGCCGACCATGCCTTTGATAATTTTGAACAAGGATTTTAGCAAGCCATCGGTTTGGGTTAAGGCGTTAAAGCGGTCAATTGCCTCACTCGTATCGCTAAAGGCCAACTCGTTTGCAAAATTATCGTATTCGTCAATCAGCAAATATAACTTGCCATTGATATTTTGCACGGCTTCAACCAGTGATTGGAAGGAGGCCAGCGCATCGTTTTCATCAATCTTAATTTCATCTTGGAGCCATTGGCGGTAATGTGAGCGAAAGCCCCCAATTCTGATATTGATGTGGTTGAACAACGATTGCTTAATTTGGGTCAAGTCGCCATAGGCTGCCACATTTGAGAAATCCCAACGCAAAACGAAATACTGATTGTGCAAGGGGGTGGGGTTACGCCCGATGTCGAGATCGCCAAACAGCCGATCAAACGCTTTGGCTTGGGCAAGGTCGTAATAGCTGGCGAGGGTGCTAAGCCACAGGCTTTTGCCAAAACGGCGCGGACGCAAAAACACGGGGTAATACACGGTGTCTTCTAACACCCGAATAAATGCGGTGCGGTCTTGATACCACAGATTTTGATTGCGCAATTTCGGGAAGTCAGCGGTGCCGTAACCAAAGCGAAGCATATGATGATTATAAAGAGGATTTACGATTGCAAGAATGGATTTAATTGCAAATCCAAAACCTAAACCCCAAAATTCCCCGTATAATCCCCACCTCAAACTCCCCACCGCTGTTTTCGGTGCAAGGAAAATAACATGACCTATAAATATAAATACCTCGACCTCATCCTCGGGTTGTTCGTGGCTGTCTTGCTCATTAGCAATATTGCCTCGGCAGCCAAAATTGTTGACCTCGGCATGTTTGCTGGTCGCCCCATGATCTTCGACGCTGGCACGCTCATCTTCCCACTCAGTTATATTTTTAGCGATGTGTTGACCGAAGTGTATGGCTACGCGGTGTCGCGCCGTGTCATTTGGATCGGCTTTATCAGCCTGTTTCTGATGAGCGCGGTGCTGATTTTAGTAGGCGTGATGCCGGGTGAAGCCGGTTGGTTATCGACCAATGCCATGGGCGACAACGCCGCCGCCACCTTCGGGCAAGATGCTTTTGATAAGGTGCTGGGCTTAACATGGCGCATCGTATTAGGTAGCTTGATTGCCTATTGGTGTGGTTCGTTTATCAATGACTATGTGCTTGCCAAGCTCAAAGTGCGCACCGAGGGCCAATTGTTATGGTTGCGCACCATTGGCTCGACCCTGATCGGCGAAGGGATCGACACCCTTGTGTTTGCGTTGGTGGCGTTTTGGGGTGTGTTGCCCAACGAAATTTTGATAGACTTGATCATTGCCAACTATATTTTCAAGGTTGGGGTCGAAATTATATTTACGCCGTTGACCTATTGGGTGGTCAATCGTCTGAAACGGGTTGAGCATCAAGACCATTTTGACCGCAACACTGATTTCAACCCATTTAAATTAGGCGCATCGTAGCTAGCGAGATTTGCGTTTATACACTTCTATCCGCCTCACACCATTTGCGTCTATAAACTCAAAGGTATAGGTGTCGGCTTCAAAGTGATAGTTTACGTAATTTGTTTTGCCGTTTAAAGTGTATTCTAATGCGTAGCTGTTGATATCAACATTTTTAAAATTGCTAATGGTTGCGCCACGCAAAGGTTGTTGGGCCGCGCGAATTGCGGTCATGGCTGGTTGCGGCTCGATCTGATCATCTTTCACCTGCACCACCCCACGCATCCCGCCATTAATATAAGGGTAAGTGGTGGTGGCATGATAGTGATAGCTGCCATCTTTGTCACCATGCCCATTAAATTCATCGAGGCCGACCGGTTGGCTACCATCGGCCTCGGTGAGGCCATACAACGGAAAGCCATCGAGCGCATAAGCAATCGGGTTGCCCACGCCAATATAGGTTTGCAAATGCAGCGGGGCGGTGTGGTAATGATAATCATCGGCGCGCCCACAATGCCCACCCCAATCATCCAACTCGCCAAACACATAAGCATCATCACCGCGATTGTTGAGCGCGTTAAAAATAGGAATCCCATTTACCGCCAAGGCAATTGCCCCACGATACAAGGCCGTGCGGGCTGAGATTGGGTTTGCCGCCAATATCGGCTTGATCGGTATGCTAAAAGCATTGCTGCCGCTAAACGGTTGCGGCAATGGCACTTGTTGTTGCCAACTGCGAATACCGATCATCATGGGGTGGGTGGGCAAGCCATTGCTTTCGATGCGGTAATACGTGCCGTCCGACATCACCTTTACCTGATCGGCAAAAGCCGCAAAACTTGGCAGCGAAGCCGCCGACACGGTGGCGAGAATGGGTGCATAGACCGAGTTATTGCTATTGCCGCCCGATTGCGATGGCTTAGGAGCGCCGGTGGCGCTACGTTGCGCACAGGCCGCCAGCGCCAAATTGGCTAGGCCGATGGCCGAATATTGCAACAAACTGCGACGGCTGAGATGTAACCCCTCGGCCCTGTGGGTTTTCTCGGGTGGGCGAATGGGGCGCTTGTGTTGATTGGGTTTTATGGGTTGACACATGATTTCACCTGCTATAAACAACATCAATCGTGGCTTGGGTGAGTGTGCGATCTTTGATCGCTGCCAGCAACACTTCACGCGAGACCTGATTTGCTGCGACGCGAATATCGGGCGCTGCCGCAAGCGCATAAACCGTGAGCGTATAGGTTTTGGCGCCCGAGCCTTTTGAGCAAGGCGGGGCATATTCGGTTTTGCCATTGACACTATTGTTGCCAAATATACCGATACGAGTGCCTTCGCTCAGGCTGCGGGTGTCAGCCGGAATTTGGTAATTGACCCAATACCAATGGGTGTCGCCCGGCCCGGGCACATGATGTATGACGACGGCAAATGATTGTGTGCCGCTGGGCGGGCTGCCCCATGTCAATGGCGGCGAGGTGCTGGCCCCATCGCAAGTATGTTGGCGGCTGAGGGTGCCATTGCTTACACCGGCGCTGCTTAGGTCAAAACTTGCTGTGGCTGCTGCGCCACTGGTGGCGGCACTGGGCACATAAACGGCGCTGTTGGCGCTGGCTGGTTTTTGTACGGTTAAGCGACACAACAATGTATTATTGGTTTGCAAATCTGGCCCCCAAATCAATTTGGCTGCTGGTTGCCATGTGATGGTGTTGTAACCTTCTTTTACACCCACTTGCTCTTTCGTATAGGCAATGGCTTTGGGCCACGCACTGGCATCAAAGCCAATGTCTTTCCAATTAGCAGGTTCGGGCAACGATTTAAAGCCACATGGCCCTTGCCCAGCGCTTGGGTTCGCCGACGCGGCACACGATTTATCGAGCGGGGCTTCGTGAATGACGGTGCAGGCCCATGATGTGTCGGTGGTGGCAATGGGTTTGCCAGTGGCGACGTTGGTAAATTGGGCAATAAAACCGCCATCCCCCATTTGTTGACGATTTGTGCCAATGTATTCTAGGCCAGTGTCATTTTGCTTATAGTCTTTGGCAATGAAATTGAGTTGTAGCTGGTAGGTGGCTTCAAACGTGAAACTCTCGGCGTTAAATGAACGCTCAGTGGTGATGGACACCGAATCTTCTTTGATGAGCTGATTGCCGAGGTAGAAGGCAAACCAATTGTCGGCCCATACCTCGGCTTTAATTTTGACTGTGTCGCTGTTGCTTTCAGGGCTGCTGGCATTCGGGGATGGCGGTGCGCTGCGACAGGCGGATAATGTAGCCGCCATCAGCAACGCCGCCAGCGCTGCCCCAGTTTGTTGCGAATTATTTGTGCGTTGGGGACGATAGTCTGTTGACATGCACAAAGTGTAGTGCAAAGATCACAAGATTTGATTTGGTACTCGTTAAGATTTTGTAAAGAAATGACAAGTTGTGCCCAGGGCTGTTCAAAAGTCGCCTCGTCATTCCCGCAAAAGCGGGAATCTATAACCAGACAGGCGTAGTTTGACTGGTTTGCCGCAATTTTGACCGGCATCGTTATGGATCTCCGCGTTCGCGGAGATGACGGGTTAAGTGGAGTGCTGACTTTTGGATAGCCTTAAGTTGGGCGGCATTTCCCAATTCGTAATTATCTTTGAAGATTTGCTTGCGCCGAGGTTTAGTTCATCACGGCCTGGCGGCGTTGAAGAATTTCTCTCGGTGGGCGAAAAGCATCAAGATATTTTACCTTGTTGGGCGTTTTGTTGTTTTGTCAAGTTACAATCTTACAATCGCGTGTAATTTGATAGAATAGACGGATTCATGACCTCAGCTTCTGTTGATATCCCCAGTCGTATTGAAGTGCGCGATTTTATCGTGGCGCATTTCAATAACGAAGAGATGACCTTGCTATGTGCAGACCATTTTGGGGATGTTTATAGCAATTATGCAGGCACAAATATTACGTTGCAGAAATGGGGTTTAGAGCTAATCGAATATTGCGAACGTAACGGCATTGTTGAAAACCTGCATAGCGCCTTACGTGCCAAACGCCCCGCCCCATGGGCGGATAAGTTTGGCTTGCCTACACGCAGCGTTGTTAATGGCCCTGTGCGTAACCCGCAGCAAGTATTTATTAGCCACGCCAAGGAAGATGCGGAATTGGCTCAACGCCTTGCCGCCGATTTACGCAAATGGGATGTGCCGGTGTGGATTGCACCCAACAGTATTAAAGCCGGTGAACAATGGGTGGATGCCTTGGGGAATGGCTTGCTCGAAAGTGGCGTGTTTTTGTTATTGATGACTCCCTATGCGGTTGCGTCGAAGTGGGTTCAAAAGGAAACCCGCACTGCCATTCAATATGAGCATCGAGATGTGATGCGGTTGTTTCCTTTGGATGTAAAAGAATGTGAATGGGATCAGCTTTCGCCACTCTTAAGTGGGTTTCAAGCCATTAATTTTCGGGGTAATTATGACAATGGCTTGCGTGAATTGGGTAAAGCCATTGGTGTGCGACGTTTGATATTGGAGGCCGAGCTTGCCGAGGCCCGCCAGCAAATTGCCCAATTGCAAACCGAGTTAAAGACTGCGCGTAAGCAGCAAAAAGCCAGTGCTAATGCCGATGCAGAAGGCACAAAAGCCTTGACTGAAAAGCTAGCGGCTTTGATTGCCGATGTGCAGGCTAAAGCCAATGCCCTAACTGCCGCCCAAACCCAGCAGCAAAATGCCCTAAACCGACAGGCCAAGTTAGAAGCGGCTCTGGCGGCCCAGCAGGAAATTGCCAAACAGGCCGCCGAGTCGGTGATGCTGTTGCAAAATCAAAACACCGAGCTTAAGGACGCGCTGGCCCAAACCGTAGAAGATAAACAGCGGCTAAAAGCCGAATTAAACACCGCCCAAACCGAAGCCAAGCGCAGCCAAAATGAGTGCGCCGCGTTAGAAAAAGCGTTGGCGGTAGCCAATGAGCGGTTGACGCAACTAAACGCCAGCCTTGCCAGTGTCCAAGAAGAGCAAAAGACGCTGATAATGCAACTGAAAACGGCCAAAAGAGAGGCCGATAATGCCAGCAAAGCCAAACAAGAGGCCGAAGCCGATGTGAAGGCGATGAAATCTGAAGCCCAAAATGGCGAAAATTTGCGCAGAGATTTGGTTAATCAGTTAACAACCGCCAATGCGCTGGTGGTCCAACTGAAAAGTAGCCTAGCAAGTAGCAAAGATGCGCAACAAAATAGTGAACTGCAAATTCAAAAACAAATTCAAGAGCTGGCAACTTTACATATGCAAGTGGCGCGTTTAGACACAGATTTGAAAGCCGCGAATGCTACCAAATCACCGGGGGGGTTGCTAAAGTCGTTATTTACATCGCCAGCGCCGCCAGACCCTACGCCCAAGATTGTTCCTGCGCCAAAAGATAATCTGCCAAACCAAGTTGTCATTGAATCACCGATTCGGCTTGAACTGCTGCGGGTGCCAGCCGGTGAGTTTTTGTATGGTGATGACAAAAAGAAAATGAATTTGCCGGATTATTGGATTGGTAAAGCCCCGATAACTGTAGCGCAGTATTGGGCATTTTTGGTAGCAAGTAAATATGAGCGTAAGGGTTATTGGCAATGGGATGAAAGTAAACGTAAATCTTTGCTTAACCATCCAGCTGTAGATGTGAGTTGGTTAGACGCAGTGGCGTTTTGTGAATGGATGAGCAAAACCAGTGGCAAAAAGGTGCGTTTAGCCACTGAATATGAATGGGAAAAAGCTGCCCGTGGGGTAGATGGTCGCACTTATCCATGGGGTGAACAAGCGCCAGATGTAAAACGCTGTAATTTTGGTAAATACGATGAATGGAAAAAAGTATCTGGCGAAGGGCAATATCGATTTACAACAGATGTGGGTAGTTATAGTCCCTTGGGAGATAGCCCATATGGTTGTGTAGATATGGCGGGGAATGTATGGGAATGGACGGACAGTTGGTATGATGATAAGAAGGCATATCGGGTGCTGCGCGGCGGGTCGTTTGCTTACGGCAATGACGACGTGCGTGCTGCCTTTCGTGCCTGCAACTCCCCAGACCTCGCCGACAGCCATTTCGGTTTTCGGGTTGTGTTTGGGGCTTCCCCTCTTATGTAACTCTGAACTCTGGCTTATCTGGTCTCTGTCCTGGGGAGTCTGAGGGGGTATCCCCCTCAGCACCATGCGTAAGGAGTTGTATATTATGTTTTGGGCTTGGGTAGGGCCGGTATGGGGTGGCTGTTAAAAATGTGGTTGCGCAAGCCCCATGTGTCGGCATAGCGCACATGGTTAACCCAGCCATTAATACTGGCATCTAGCTCGGCAAACGAGATTTGAGCGTCAAAATACAAGTCGAGGTTGTGTTGTAATTTGCGAACAAATTTAACCACATTGCGGCGCTTGAGCATACGGTGGCTGGGGTAAACCACAAACCCTAGCCACGGTATGCCTTGCTCACAGGGAATCACATCGGCCTTGTGCTGATGAATGACTAAGCGCAGCTTAGCCAATTGTTTGATAATGGCACACTTATAGTCCCATAGTTCGGCTTTATTATTGCTAAATAGCGCAAAATCATCGACATAGCGCAAGTAAGCTGGGCAACCCAAATCGCGCTGCACAAACCAATCAAAATCGTTCAAATACACATTTGACCAAAACTGTGAGGTAAGATTGCCAATTGGCAAACCGCGTGGCCGCTGGTGGGCCATTGCGTTATCATTGGCAAACAAAATCGGTGTGTATTCTGGGCTTAGGGTGCCAACGTTGCTATTTAAAATTGTGTCGATCAGCCAGCCGGTGTCATTGGTATAGCTGGCTGGTTGTTTAGGGTCGCGCAGTGTTTTGGCAAGCATTTGGCGTAAAATGTCATGGTCGAGTGATGGAAAATGTTGCACAATATCGGCCCGTAACACATAGCGATAGTGCTGGGCAAAATATTGCAGCCGATCAATGGCGGCGTGGGTGCCTTTGTTAGCGCGGTTTGCATAGCTGTCGTTTATAAATAAGGGTTCAAAAATGGGTTCGATCACGTTACACAAGGCATGGTGCAGCACCCGATCTCGAAAAGGCGCAGCGCTAATACGCCGGCGTTTGGGCTCATAGATGTAAAAATGTCGATAGCTGCCGGGGTGATAGCGCCGCGTTTGCAGATCGTCTTGCAACGCGATCAATTGATCGCCCAGTTTTTGCTCAAACGCTGCCACATCGCTTTTGCCGCGTTTGCCAAGCGCCGCAAAATGATAAGCTGCACACAAATTATCCCAAGCACATAGTTTGTCCCACATAAAATTTGCTAAATTACGATGGAAGAGATGATTATTTTTACCCGAACCTATGATTTACTCACATGGCTTTTGCCACGCTGCGAGACTTTTCCAAAAGCCCAGCGTTTGGTGGTGACGCAACGGTTACAAGATGCGATTTTGAATTTCCAAGAAACTATCTTTGATGCTAATGCTACCAGTGGGCGTGAAAGGGGTAAATTATTGGCACAGGCCGATGCGCATTTAAACAAATTACGTATGTATGTGCGTTTGGCACATCAGTGGGATTGGTTGACCGTAGGTCAATTTGAGCACGTCAGCCGTATGATTGCCGAGGTTGGGCGTTTGTTGGGTGGCTGGGTCAAACAAACCGGGGGCGAGCAACGCGGGAGTCGTTGATCCAAGCGCTGCCCAAGTTTCTATGTATGCCCGGCGCGGCTGCTGCCCCCGTTTGGCAACACCATTCTGCGCGCAGGCCAGACCCATTGGCGCTATTCTTCTTTCTTTTGCCTCGGCTGGCAAACTCAACATCTACCAGCATTTCTGGAATTTGGCTGTGTATGGGAGCACAGTAAACCGCCAAAATTGCGCGTATAACATTTGTTTAGGCACGCAGCTTCAGCCACAAAAAAGAGCGGAAGAATATGGGAAGCCCCAAACACAACCCGAAAACCGTTATTGTTGTTGGCGTTGTCTGGGGTGTTGTAGTTACGATAGGCAGCACGCACGTTGTCATTGTTGTTAGCAAACGACCCGCCGCGCAGCACCAGACCAATGAGCCTGATCGAGCAAACCCGATGCTTGAATTATAGCTGCTTGCAAAATAGCTGGCTTATAGTCAATCACTGAGTTTTCTGATAATGGCAGATTCGGAGGTTGAGCGTTTACGCGGTTACTCACCCAATCGATATTTAACGCTTTAAATATCGGCTTTGATCGCGTTAGTAACCGCGTAAACGCTCGACCTCCTTACGCTTCCTGTAAACTTAGAGGCACTCCCAACGTAGAAATAAAGTATCCAAGACGTTAAGCGATTGGATGTTGCAGATTGTGACTCATGACAATCCCTAATCCCCAATCCCCAATCCCTAATCCTTCACAAACCTTACCGGCGTAAACTTCTCTGGCATATGGGTGTCATAAGTGCCATGGGGCGACCAACACCACGCGGCTGTAACTTCTTGTGCGCCGATGCCCAATTTTTCGAAGCGCCCAAAGAAAATCTTCCATTCATCGCCATGTTGTGGGGGGATGGGGCGACCATTGGCGAGCCAAGACATGCCACGCCAAGGCAATGCCATCTCGACCGTCCAGCCTTTGCTGGGGATGTTGCGGTCATTGAGTGTGCCTTGCACTTGCACAGCGGTTTGAATACCGGGGAAATCCCAATCTAAAAAGGCCCAACGTGGCCCACGTGGGTGTGTGCCCCACCAAAAACTGCGTTCATCGCGGTCAAAATTGCCACCAAACGACAACGCCTTGCGCGAGAATAAATCGAACTCAGGCACATCAAACCGGCTGCCGCGTTGGTAGGCATCGCGCCAGATAAACAATACCTCGTAGATGGTATTGAGCGCATTGATCTCAAATTCGTAATAGCAATCGCCGCCATCGATGAAAATTTCGACATCGTTTTCGCTAAAAATAGTCGAATCGCGCTCGGTTAATTTGGCGCTTGGGTAGGGTTCATCGACCCAAAACGCAATATACAAATTGTCATCGTCCCATAACGCGGCGCTGCGGGTGTCAAAAATAGCGGCCTCACCCGTCGCCATATCGACAAAACGTGGCGATTTCTCGGCGTTTTGCCACACCGGCTTGTCTAAATTGCCATCAATCACAATCGGCTGGCTGTTGCGGCGAATAGCGTATGACATTTAATTAGTGGTTAATGGTTAATGGTTAATGGTTAATGATCAATGGTTAATGGTTAATGATCAATGGTTAATGGTTAATGATTAATGGTTAATGGTTAATGATTAATGGTCAATGAATAATGCATCATTAATCATTGACCATTAACCATTAATCATTAATTCTTAGGTTCCTTCGTCCCAGCTTGCCAAGTATTTGGTTTGCTCGTTGGTTAGCAAGTCAATCGACACGCCCATCGTCGCCAGTTTCAGGCGGGCGATTTCGCGGTCAATGGCTTCGGGGATGGTGTAGACATTTGGGCTGAGGGTCTTGAAGTTCTTCAGCATAAACTCTGCGCCCAAGGCTTGGTTGGCGAAGGACATATCCATCACAGCAGCCGGGTGGCCTTCGGCGGCAGCCAAGTTGATGAGGCGACCGTCGCCCAACATGTTGATTTGGCGACCATCTTTGGTGGTGTATTGCTCAACAAAGGGGCGCACATTGCGTGGCTCGCCAACGCTCATGGCTTTGAGCGCAGGAATATTGATCTCGGCGTTAAAGTGACCGCTGTTGCAGACCACTGCGCCGCTCTTCATGACCGCCATATGCTCGCCGTCGATGACGTTTTTGTTGCCGGTAACGGTGACAAAAATATCGCCGACTTTTGCGGCTTGCGCCAATGGCATCACTTGGAAGCCATCCATCACGGCTTCGAGCGCCTTGAGCGGATCGACCTCGGTGACGATGACATGTGCGCCCATGCCTTTGCCGCGTGAAGCCACGCCACGACCACACCAGCCATAGCCGATCACCACGAGGCTGCGGCCTGCCAACAAAATGTTGGTGGCGCGGATGATGCCATCGAGCGTGCTTTGGCCGGTGCCATAGCGGTTATCGAATTGGTGCTTGGTCATGCTGTCGTTGACCGCCAAGACGGGGAAGCGCAGTGCGCCATCTTGTGCCATCGCACGCAAGCGAATAACGCCAGTGGTGGTTTCTTCGGTGCCACACAAAATTTCGGGCACTTGGTTGGGGCGCTCTTTGTGTAACACACTCACCAAGTCACAGCCGTCGTCCATCGTCATTTGTGGGTGATGATCGAGCGCGGCGTTAAGGTGGCGGTAATAAGTCTCATTGTCTTCGCCCTTAATGGCATAGACTGGCATTTCGTCATTCACCACCAACGAAGCGGCAACTTCGTCTTGGGTGCTGAGTGGGTTGCTGGCGGCCAACACAATGTCGGCGCCGCCGGCTTGCAGGGTGCGCATCAGGCCAGCGGTTTCGCTGGTGACATGCAAACAAGCCGATACCTTGAGGCCCTTGAGGGGCAACTCTTTGGCAAAACGCTCGCGAATGGCCTTGAGCACGGGCATTTGGCTCTCTGCCCATTCAATTTTATAGCGGCCTTGGGCGGCTAAGCTAGGGTCTTTTACATCGAAATCCATAATTTTTACCTCGGTTTATTTTTTGTTCTTTGTTGTTTTACTAAAAGTAAAAAGTGACTTTCGCCGAATTCACTGTCTGTCATCAAGCATAGCTTGATGACAGACAGTGAATTCGGCAATTCGCATTTTTATTTTAGTAGGTTGTTTGGTCTTTTAATTAAAAAGACACGGTTCACGACATAAACCGGGACTCCAGGTTGCAGGGAAACCGGCGAACGACCGGACCTGCGCATCGTGATGATTTAGTAGAAAGTGGAAAGTGGAAAGTGGAAAGTAAAAAGTAGTGAATTTTGCCGTTTTTTACTACTTTTTACTTTTTACTTTGCACTTTGCACTTTTAACTCAGGTTAAGAATTGAGTAGTCGTCGGCTTTGCCAAAATGTTTGTGATAACGGCGTTTGAAGGCCGCTAACGTATATTTATGGCTAAGACCACCAACATGCTCAAGCGCATAAGTGGCGGCAACACTGCCAATGCGAGCACAGGTGACCCAATCGGCCCCCATCGCAATGCCTTTAAGCAGACCACCGCGAAAGGCATCACCTACGCCGGTGGGGTCAACTATATGATTTTCGGGCACGGCGATGACATCATAGCGTTGGTCTTTGGTCAAGACCATCGAGCCTTTGGCCCCTAATGTGACAATAAGCGCCTCAGATTGTTCTAAAATATCGCTTTCGCTCAGCCCTGTTTTGTTTTGAATGAGGCCAAATTCATAATCGTTGCAGATGACAATATTTGCGCCGAGTATGCCTTTCTTTAGCTCTTCGCCAGAATAACGTGCCACTTGTTGGCCGGGATCGAAAATAAAACGAATTTTCTTAGTTCGACATTCGTCCGCATATTTCAACATTGCGGCTGGGTCGTTGGGCGAGATGATGACGATGTCGGGCTTTGGCTTAATCTTGCTGATCGACAATTTGCCCGCATCGCTCATGGCCCCGCCATAAAATGAGGCGATCTGACAATTTTTTTGATCGGTGGTGCAAAAAAATGAAGCCGTAAATTTATCTTTGCTCAGCGCAACCAAGCTGGTGTCTACCCCAACGGATTCGAGCCATTGGCGATAATCGCCAAAATCGACCCCGACACTGCCCATCAGGCGCGGTTTTTCGCCCAGCAATGCCAAGGTGTATGCGATATTGGGGGCACAACCGCCTTGGCGTTTGTCCATCGTATCGACCAAAAAGCTCAAGCTCAAACGCTCAAGTTGGTCGGGCATAATTTGTTCGCCTAACGAACCCGGGAACGACATTAAGTAGTCGTAGGCAATGGAACCGGTAACGATGATATTCATGAGTGTCAATTAAAAATTACCAATGATGCGCACAACTGGCGGTTAAGCGTTTGTCTTGTAGTCATCATTGCCTATTTCTAATTTGTAAAATATTTTTTGTGTCTTTGCAATAATTTGGGGTATCCCCAAAAAGACGTAATGCCTAACGCAAAATCATTTTGTATATGAAATGACCGTGTATTAGGAGAAAACTTGTTTTACTTTCCACTGTTTATTGAGCTAAATCTTTTTGCCGTAGGCTTGGGTTTTCGAAACGATACCCTTGCCCACGGACTGTGCGAAGATAGACCGGATGGGTGGGGTCTTCTTCGATGGCTTCGCGCAGCCAACGAATGTGGACATCTAATGTGCGTGTATCACCCATAAAATCGGTGTCCCAAATTTGGTTCATTAGCCGTTTTCTGGTGATGAGTTCCCCTGTATGTTGCATAAACAAAGTTAATAGCTTTGTTAGCTTGGGGTTGAGATAATGTTCTTGTGATTTTCTGCGAACCATTCCATCGGATGGATAGAATGCGATATCACCGCAGATTAGTTCGGGGCCTTGACCTTCTGGCATAAGTTTTTCGACTCGAGATAAAAGTCGCCGTAATTGCAATGGGCGTTGTAAACACGCATCTGCAATGCCGGCGGCAGCAAGTATATCTTCACTATTTGATTCGGGACCAATTTCATCTGATCCCATCAAAATAATAGGTAATTTAAATGTGTTTTTGATCGACAAGCATAGTTTTTCAACGCCCCCATACACCGATGGTACATCAATGATCACCAACGCTGCAAGTTGCTTCTCTAAAAGCGATTGAGCATTTTTAACTGTGCGAACCCAAGCAACACCATAGCCATGTTGTTCTAATATCGGGCCAACTGAGTCGCCATTACCGCCTTGTACAAGCAGAATTCTCTTCGCACTAGCCCTTTTCATGGGCGGCAAATTATACATGAAGGAGTAGCTTAGGTTTTTAAGATTATGTCCCGATTATATTTTAATGTTGTTGGGGTAATATCTAGTCAAAAGTTTTTGTTTATTAGGGCACGCTTGAAGTATAGTAGCGTGATCGACTGATGACACAGCCCTCCCATGAAGATTCGCATCGCGATAGACTAAAGCGATCTCAAACCACACGCCGTGACCACGCGGTGCGTGGCACAGAACGGCTTAGTCGCTCGACAGACGCTAAACCCAAAGCGCCTAAACTTTCGCCATCAGAAAAATCAGTGCTACCGACTGAGCCTGATGAGATGCTTTGCCCTGCATTGCGTCATCCCCCGCCCTCGGCGACAACGCCGCAAGCCAGTGTGCCAATTTCACCGATGTTGCAGGTTGTTTTTGGGTTGGTGGTGTTAGGGATGGTCATGTTATTGGTTGGGGTGGCGTTGGGGAGTAATTGGGGCGCGTTGCGGGCGTTTATTTCGGGGCGGCCTAGTAGCGCGTTGCCGAGCAACGAGGTGCGGGTTACGCCACGTGCAAGCGCCACGCCAAATTTAGTTGCGCCAGCAGGCGTAGCGCTAGCCAACCAAAAGCGGGTGGGTATTGTGAGTGGGCATCGCGGCAATGATAGTGGGTCGGTTTGTGCCGATGGATATACCGAAGCCGAGTTGGTTTATCAGGTTTCGGTGGCGGTGGCCTCGCAATTGCGGGCGCGGGGGTATGCGGTTGATATTTTAGATGAGTTTGATACCCGTTTAGATGGCTATGAGAGTAGCGTCTTTGTTTCAATTCACGCCGATTCATGCACTTATTACAACGATTTGTTAACCGGGTTTAAGGTGGCGCGTTCAGAATTAAGCGCCGTGCCAGCCATTGAGGATAAATTGGTGGCTTGTTTGCGTGATCGTTATGGTAAATCGACCGGTTTGAAATGGAATTCAAACACAATTACGCATGACATGACGAATTATCACGCTTTTCGTAAAATTGCCCCTCAAACGCCCGCCGTCATTATTGAACTGGGCTTTTTAAACCTTGATCGAGAGACCTTGCAAAAACGCACCAATAAGGTAATTGAGGGTGTGTTAGATGGCATCTTGTGTTTTGCTGCGCCCAATTAGCGTAATTTGACAAGAGATTTTGGCAAAGTGTTACAATCTTAATCCCTACCGGGGGGATGGCATGTGATGCGTTTAAATGGGTTGAGAGTAGTTACCTATCTATATAATCTGATGAAACTCGCTGCAAAACTAAAGGTTTTGCATGTGATTTTGCTAGCTGTGTTGTTGATTCAGGTGCTTGCCCACGCCACACAGTTTCATCATGAGAGGATGATGGGTGACTTGTCTGTGCATGGGGTTCATGCGCAGCACCATGCGCATGAAAAAGCGCCACCAATGCATAGCCAAGCTAGCCAATGTGTGTTTGCTTCGTCGCCGATGCTGTTATGTGTATTTCCTTTTGTTGCATCGGGCATTGTGTCGCTTGGTCATGTGATATTGCAGACCTTTCAACCCTTGGCATTTGTGTTTCATGTGCCGCTGCCACCTCCAAAATAATTCCTCACTTTTTCCAATCTTAATTAATCACGATCGTGCTGACTTTGGAGCAACCTAACGTTGGCAGGGTCACAATAATCAATGTTGCCTTTGATTGAGGCAGCTTAGTGAGGATGATCATGAAGAAATTTTTTATAACACGACGGCGGTTATTACGCACGTCTGTTTCAAGCAGTGTTTTATTTTTGGCCGGTTGTGCAACTACCGCCACACAGCCCATGATGGGTATGAATCATGGACACATGGGTGCTGGCGCGGCTAAGCCAATGGAAATGAAGGCGCACCCCGGGCGAGCGCTTAATGAAGCTTTTGTCGCGGATGTTGATATTGCGCTTCGGGCCATTCAAACCGAGGTTGCTTTGCTGTCGGGCAAAGCCACACAGGTATGGCGATATGAAGGGCAGGTGCTGAAAGGCGACAATAGCACAGTGACGATGTTGCCGAATAGCAGCATTGGGCCGATCATTCGGGTGCGGCGTGGGCAAAAAGTGCGGGTGCGCTTTAGCAACCAATTGCCAGACAAAACCGCATTGTCGGTTGTGCATTGGCATGGTTTGCATTTGCCCGAAGATATGGACGGACACCCTCGTATTGCGATTGCGCCCGATAGCACCTATACCTATGAATTTGAGGTGACAGATCGGGCTGGCACCTATTGGTTTCATCCGCATCCGCATGGCGACACAGCTCGGCAAGTGTATCGCGGGCTGGCTGGCATGTTTATCGTAAGTGATGATGAAGAGCAAGCCCTAAAATTACCCGCCGGTGAGTTTGATGTGCCATTGGTATTGCAAGACCGCACTTTTGACGCGAATAATCAATTGCAGTATTTGGGCGGCGGCATGATGGGTGGCATGATGACGCAAATGATGGGTTTTATTGGCGACAAAATTTTGGTGAATGGGCGGCCTGAAGCCAAGCTCGATGTGGCGACACGGGCCTATCGTTTGCGGGTGTTGAATGGCAGCAATGCGCGTATTTATAAATTGGCGTGGAGCGATGGCTCGCCCTTGAATGTGATTGGCACGGATGGCGGTTTGTTGGACAAGCCATTACAACGCGATTATTTGAT
>CAMDWA010000004.1 GCA_945877855.1 Thermoflexus hugenholtzii JAD2
ATCACTATTGATTTGCGCCGAGGCGTGAATCGCCGCGATTTTTTGCGGCTTAGCGCATTGCTGGGCGCTGGCATCGCCAGCGGGCTAGGTTTGTCGGCCTGTGCACCTGCCGCAACACCCCCACCCGCAGCCCCCAGCGGGGCCGCCCCGGCCCCCGCCAAACCGAGCGGCCCCAATGGCACACTCACCATCGCGCAAGGCGTTGATATTGAGAGCATCGATCCTTATATCACCACCAGCGGTGCGAGCAAGGGCATCATGTGGACGATTTTTGATCGCTTGGTTTACCGCGATATCAATTTAAAGGTGCAACCGGGCTTGGCACTAAGCTGGAAAAATGTGGATGACAATACTTGGGAATTTAAACTACGCGAAGGAGTGAAATTTCATAATGGCGAAGCCTTTAACGCCGAAGCCGTGAAATATAGCTTTGCGCGTTTTGTTGACCCCAATATTAAGAATGGTTATGCCACTTTATTTAAGCCGGTGAAAGAAGTGGAAGTGGTGAACGATAGCACGGTGCGGGTGAAGACCTCAGAGCCATTTGCCGAATTGGTAGAGGTGTTGGCCAGCTATTGCGAAATATTGCCACCCAAAGCCGCCGCCGACAAAGATGCCTTTTACAAGAACCCCGTCGGCACTGGGCCATATAAATTTGTGTCATGGACGGCCAATGATAAATTTGTGGTCGAGGCGGCTGGCCCACATTGGAGCGGTGAACCGCGTATGAAGCAGGTGGTCTTCCGCCCGATTCCCGATGGCACCACTCGTATTACCGAGTTGCGTTCGGGTGGGGTAGACATTATTACCAATGTGTCGCCACTTTTGTTGGGCAATTTGCAAAATCAGCCCGGGATTGCGCTTGAGCGGGCGACTGGCTCCGGCTCAATTATCCTCATCCCTAATGTGACCAATAACCCGATGTTTGCCAAGAAGGAAGTGCGGCAAGCCTTGCAATATGCCATTGATAAAGAAGCCATTATCAAGACTGTGTTGCAAGGGGCAGCCGTGCCGCTGACTAGCCCCTTCCCCAAGGGTGTGGCCGGTGGTTTTGTCGATGATCTCAAGATGTATCCGTATGATCCAGACAAGGCCAAGTCGTTGCTGAAGCAAGCCGGGGCCGAAAACCTAAAGGTGGCATTTAAGGCCCCCAATGGGCGCTATTTGCAAGACAAGGCAGTAGCCGAGGCGATTGTGGGTCAACTGGATAAGGTTGGCATCAAGGCCGAACTTGAGACGATTGAGTGGAGCCAATATGTGCAGGGCATTATTGGCCGCAAGTATGAGCTGTTTTTGCTCAGCCAAGGCGGTGTGCAGGTTGGCCCAGCCGCCACCACCAACTGGAGCAGCAAAATCAAAGGCATCGCTTGGCAGGGTTATACCAATCCCGAAGCCGATGATTTGATGGACAAGGCCGCGAAAACCGTTGACGGGGCACAGCGCCAAGCCACGTATGAGAAATTGATGCGTTTGGTTTGGGATGAGTCGCCGTGGATTTTCTTGTATCACCAACAAGATATTTATGGTTTGCGTGACCGTGTGAAGAATTTCAAAGCCACCTCTGAAGGTAGCTTGCGTCTTGAAAAGACGGAAGTGGTTTAAGAAGGAAGAATCAAGAATCAAGAACTAAGAACTAAGAACTAAGAACTAAGAACCAAGAATCAAGATTAAAGACACTACTCGCCCTCATTGGGGGAGAGATCAGGGTCGGGTGTTACTCTCAACTCTTAACTCTCAAATCTTCTATCTTGGCTCTTGGTTCTTGATTCTTGGTTCTTTTTCAATTATGACAACCTTATTAACAAATTGCCATGTGATTCCATGCATCACCGAAGGTGAAGCGATTATTCATGATGCCGCTGTGCTGATTGAGGGTAAGCGGATTAAGGCCGTAGGTAAAGCGGCAGATTTTGGTGACAGCGAAGGAGTGCAAATTCGTGATCTGGGCGGGCGTTATGTGATGCCCGGGTTGATGAATATGCACGTGCATTTGGGGTTGTCGTTACCCGGGGCGACACAGGCCGCAGCCGCCAAAGAAACCGAGATGGACCTGTTTGCCCGTGCGCTTAAAAACGCACATGATGCCTTGCACGCTGGAGTGACATTTGTGCGCTGTGTGGGCGAAAAAAATGGGCTGGACTTTGCTTTGCGGCGGGCGTTTACCAGCGGTTTGTTGCAGGGGCCAAATATTGTTTGCGCTGGCCGCGCCGTCATCATCACCGGCGGGCATGGCTGGCAGGGGTATGGCAGCATCGAAGCCGACGGCGCCGACGAATGGCGCAAGGCGGCGCGCTCACAGCTAAAGCTGGGGGCCGATTTGGTCAAATTGATGATCACAGGCGGCATCGCTGGTGAACATGAGGCCATTCGTGACGCGCAAGCCACCTTTGACGAGATGCAAGCCGCATGTGAGGCCGCGCATAATGCTGGCAAACATGCCACCGCCCATGCTGGCTCGCCCAAAGCCATTCAAGATGGCATTAACGCTGGGCTTGATTGCATCGAGCATGGCTACTTTTTAGATGACGCTACGGTTGAATTGATGATCAAAAAAGGCACGTGGTTGTGCCCAACCTTGTGCGTGAGCCGTGCCGAGCAATATATGCGCAATCTCGGCGTGCCGCAATACATGATCAACAAGAGTTTACGGGCGGGTGAAGACCACGCCAAGGCGTATCAATTGGGGTTAAACAGCGGTGTCAAAATTGCGATGGGCACCGATATGTTGCCGGGTGAGCCAAACGAAGGCACGGTGGCGACCTATCGCGAAATGGAATTTATGAGTGAATTGGGCATGGCTCCTCATCAGGTGTTGCTCTCAGCCACCCGTAACCCAGCCCAATTAAACCAGTTGGCTGATCAATTCGGCGCAGTGGCGGCTGGTTATCAGGCCGATTTGATTGCGCTAACCGCCAACCCCGCCGAAAATACCCGCAATATTCGCAGTATTGATTGGGTGATGAAGGGTGGGGCGGTGTATCGTAATTTGGGCTAGAACATGGATAAAGAGGATGGACAGGATTTTTATCCTGTCCATCCTCTTTATCCATGTTTTTTAATTTTGCCAATTTCAGCCAGCCTTGTTAATAAGCGGCGAATATGACCCTGTGTGATCATGCTTGCCCAATGCCCGTCATTAAAGCGCTCGCCGCGTTGGCAATAGGTTAGCATGGTCTTAATTTGAGCTAAAGACGCATTTGCGACGAGGGTATGATCATTGAGCATTTGCCGGGCTTGGGCGGGGTCGTAGGCATAATCGCACCAACAGGCGCTGCTGGCGGTGCGGTAAAACGCCAACACAGTTTCGTCATATTCGGGCCATGTTGTGTTTATTGAGCCATCAGCGTTACGTTGCCCCCCGCTCCATTTTTTAATCGGCTCAAACCCATCGGCATATAACAGGGGTAAAAAGGCTACTAATGCCGCAATGTCTTCGGGGGTTGCTTGTGTTATTTGCATAGTCCCATTCGTAAAATGTCTTAATTTGTCTCTCACAAAGGTCACAAAAAACACAAAGGATTGATAAAAAGACCTTTGTGTTCTTTGTGCCTTTTGTGAGAGACGTATTGCTTGCGCTTACGGTCGTGCCGCTGGCCGAGCCGGGCGGGGCTGAATATTGCGGCCTAAAAATGCCCACACTTCAGTTGGGCGAATATTGCGGTCATTGTAAACGGTGCGCACATACACTTGAGCTTCTTCGACATTGCGATTGCCCGTGATACGAAACCACGTGGTGCGGGTGCTATAACCGCTGCGATATTGGGCGTAAACCCATTCGCCGCTGCGGTAGGCGGGCATCCAATCGCCCCAGCAAATGAATGAATCGCAGTGCTTGAGCCAAAAATCTGGCTCAACCGATGGTGATGGTGATGCATTGCCTTGTGGGTCGATGCCAATACCGATGTTGTCATCACAGGCGCTGCGAATTTCAATTCGCATAAACTGGTTGTCGGTGCTGCGGCGGCTGTCCCACATCCCCACTTGGCGTTGGGGGGCGCAACTGGCGCTGGCGCTTTGGGTTGGTTGTGATAGCACATTTGCCATGAGTAATGGCACAAGCAACATTAATTGCAAAATTTTGTGTAGGGTGAGAACAAATACTTGGGTTTTCATGGTCGTTATCCTAAATTTTGAACTGCTTCAGTAAATTTAGAATAGCGCCAATGACGTGTGAAAAGTTCACAAAAATTCACAACCCTAAGCCATAATCGACACCAATTTCAAGGTGTGACTCGCCAAGGTTAGATCACCTTGCAAGCTTACCAAAGGCAGGGCGGCCTCAATTGACATGCCTTTGCTAAATAAACGCCATGCTACCTCATCAGACATGATAAGGTGCGCCGAGGGCTTTTGAATGCCCCCTGTGAAGAGTTTCCAGCTATTTTGGGTATGCAATAACGCCCATACCCCACCCGCTGGCCCTGTGATTTCGACTGTGACCATTTTGCCATCATCATCGGCTATATTACGATAGGTGTGCGGTAACCCACGGATGAAAGTGTCGATTACCGGCGCTAGCCATTCGCGCGAGGCCAATATGGGCCAGCCGACAGCCTCGCGGATGTGTTGTTGGTGCAGCCATTTTTCGGTATATTCGCGGGCGATATCGAACCAGTTGGGTGGCAACGCATCGCTGGCCCATGCCACGCTAATCGGGGCTAAGGCGTACGGGGCGAGGCCATTAAAATGCTCATATAAATGTTGATCGGTCAGTGCGAGCAATTCAATCAATATTTGGGGGCTGATACGTTTTGCCGCCTGTATCCACAAGGCATTTTCGCGGTTGATGAGGTCGAGCAGGTCGTCGTAACCGAGCGTTGGTTTGGGCGATGACGCAGGTTGTGGGCTAGGTTTTCCAATTCGCCCAAGATTGCCACCCAGCAAATGCGCCGCTACATCTTTTACCGTCCACGGGGCACATGCCGTCATTTTTGCCCAATCAGCAGGCGTTAGCGTTTTTAGCAGGCCGATTAACTCATGGCTAAGCGGCTGAAAAAGGTGGGTGGTATGAATAGGTTCAAGCGCCTTCATGATTGCACATAAACAGTGGGCTGTAAATTGGGGATGGACTCATCGAGCGGAAAGAAAGGTCGCTGCATCCTTTGATAAGGTAAATGGCGGGTGGTGGCGGGAGTAGGGCCGGGCGTATCGACAATAAACGAGGCTTTGGCAACCCCAGCGTAGGCCATGTTGTAATTCATGGGGTTTTTTACCCCCACAAATTTGGCTTGCCGCACATCCATACCCGCGCAGCGATATTGCTCATCGGCCCAATCGTAGGTTGGGCGCGACATAATGAGCACTTGAAATGGCCCAATTTGCAAGACAGCAGACAAGCCCATTTGCCCACGTGTGCCGCCATAAATACCACCACTATAGGTAAACTCGCCATCAAAAAGATGACGCACCACCCCACTTACTTGCAGTGGCGCACCCCATTGGGCATCGACCGTATAACCGAGCGTGGTGTTGACTGTGCCACCAATGCCTGCCTTAGCGCAGGCTTGGGCGGCGGCTGGGTCAACCACCATTAACATGGTCGGTTCGGTTACGCCCAACTCGGTGAGGGTGCGCAAGAGGCTGACGCTGTCGCCAGCCGAGCCACCGCCGACACAATCGGCGGTATCGACCAACAAAATTGGGCCGCCACTGATACCGCGCCCACGTTGCACCGCATCGGCAACGGCATACAAGCGCGGTTCAAATTCAGTTCGTCGTGCCCAAATTTCATTTGCCAAACGGGTGGCTTCCCGCGCCGCAAGATCGGGGTCATTGTCGGTGATGACCAATGCGCCGCAGCCCATCTCGGGCAAATCGTTGTAAGGGTGCACATGTAAAATCGACACTGATAACACCCCTGTTTGCTTTTCCAATTCACGCGCGGCGGCGGTCAAGTAGGCCATTGGGCAGTTTTTGGCGTGCCAATCGCCCGAGGTGCGGCCATTGCCGCCGCCACACAAAATGGGCACTTTGGCAAAAGCCATGTTGGGGCGGGTGTGGCCTGCAATGGCTGGCAATAACAATTTGACCGCTTTTTCGCCGGTTTGATAGCAATCGTCGTGCGGGTAATGTTCAAACGCCAGCAGTGCGGTAGCATGGCTGACCATTGTTTGGGTGAAATGGGCATGTAAATCAAAGGTAGCGACAATCGGCACAGTTGGCCCGACAATGTGGCGCACTGCCATAATCAAATCCCCTTCCACATCTTCCACCCCCTCGGCCACCATCGAGCCGTGCATCGGCAAAATGATGCCATCAACCCCGCCATCACGCATGGCCTCACGCAAGGGCGTGAGCAATAGGCTTTTGAGCGTGTCGTAACATTCGGCGCTGTTGATGGGGCCAGACACGCACCGCGCCGCCAGCAATGGCACAACTTGCACCGGCTGCCCACATTGCGCCAGCGCTGCCAAGATGCCAGCGATTTCAGAGTCGCTGTCGCGCAATTTAAACATATCGCCTCGTTCATAAATAAACGTATTGCGCCAAAGATCGAGGGTAGTGCGGGCCGCTAAAAAGGTGTTGGTCTCTTGAAAAATAGAGCCAATGGCAATGCGAAGGGGTGTTTTCATGTTTAATATAGTCGAAAAGATCAACCAGCACGGGTTCCGTTCGGCACTGTGCGTTCGGGCATGGCTAAGACCGGTATGAGGCCATCGGCATACCCGATGTCAAATAACATGCCCTCTGAAACCTCGCCCATAATTTTTTTGTGAGGCAAATTGAGCACAAACAAGGCTTGTTTGCCCTCAATCTCCTTGGGGTCTTGGCGCTCTTGTTTCATGCCAACCAAAATATTGCGTTTGTGATCGCCAAAATCAACAATCAGGCGCAGCATCTTTTCTGAGTTTGGCATGTCCTCAACCCGTTCGATGGTGCCGACGCGAATGTCGATTTTTTTGAGCACATCAAAAGAAATTTTCGGTTTGATGGGGGCGATTTGTGTCATGGCGTTATTGTATCGCCTATGTTGGTAAAAAACGGCTCAAGATACCGCTGCCATTAGAAATGGCGCGCTGGGCTTACCAAGCCTGCCTTCGCAGGCTAAGAATTTAGACCGCGAAGGCGGTCTTTGTTTCATTTGTCTATGAGGCCGTTCTTTTTTTAGCGCATTGCCGTCGCCAATACATTCGCCATTATTTCAATGGCAACTCCCGCCTCAGCGGGGTTAAGAATGAGCGGCGGCGCTAAGCGCACCGCACTGGGGCCAGCGCTCAGCACCAGCAAGCCTTGCTCAAAAGCAATTTGTTGCACACGATCACGCAATTCACCATCTTCGCAATTGCCACCGGCCTGTTTCACAAAATCGAGACCGATCATCAACCCGCGCCCGCGCACATCGCCCAAACGCGGGAACTCGGCCTTTAGCTCATTCATGCCATTCATTAACACCGACCCAACATGGGCAGCGTTATTGGTTAGCTCGCGTTCAACCAAATCGAGCGTGGCATGGGCGGCGGCGCAAGATACGGCGTTGCCGCCAAACGTGCTGCCATGCGCCCCGGCTTGCCATGTCATCAATTCTTTGCGAAACAAGGTTGCGCTGAGCGGGTAGCCGCTGGCTAGGCCTTTGGCCAGCACTACCACGTCGGGTTCGATGCCCTCATGCTCAAAGGCAAAAAATTTGCCGGTGCGCCCAACCCCCGTTTGCACCTCGTCCATAATCAGCAAAATGCCATATTCTTTGGCTAAAGCCTGTAGTTTTTGAATAAACCCGGGCGGTGGCACAATATAACCGCCTTCACCTTGAATTGGCTCCATCACAATGGCGGCCACATCTTCGGGGGCACAACTGGTTTTAAACAGATGCTGAATATGCGCAAGCACGGCATCGCCACAGGTGGCGGCGCTGCTGCCCAAGGGCGGGCGAAATGGATTGGGGAATGGCACATGCGTCACGGGATATGCCATCGCCCCAAACCCTTTTCGATACTTGGGGTTGCTGGCTGTTAATGACAACGAACCAGCGCTACGCCCATGAAACGAACCTGTAAATGCCATGAAGTTTGGGCGCTTGGTGTGATAACGCGCAAACTTCAAAGCCACCTCAATGCCTTCGGTGCCGCTGTTGCCAAAAAACACCTTATAGTTGTTGTTTAGCTTGGCGCTTAGGCGCTCTGCCAACGAAATAACCGGATCGTGCGGAAAAACTGCCGCGCACATATGCGTCATTTTTTGCGCCTGCTCGGTCACTGCCCGCACCACGTGGGGGTGGGCATAGCCGGTCGTGCTGACGGCGATCCCGGCCATCAAATCCAAAAATTCATTGCCGTCCACATCCGTAATCCAAACGCCATTGCCGCGCTCGGCCACAATGGGTATACCCTTGCCGTTGCTGCTGCTCATCACTGCTGCCTCACGCGCCAGCGCCGCTTGGGCGCGTGGCCCGGGCAGGGCGGTTTTTACACTGGGGCGCTTGGGGTGAATGGGAGATGCAGCGGGCAGGTTGCCATTGAGATTGGGTTGGCGCACAGCGGTTTGGCTGCTAAAAGTGCTTTCAAAAATCTTGTCGGCATTACCGGCCTCAAAGCCCTCACGGCGCATGGCGCGGGTGATGTCGGTCTTGGCGATGTGGGCATAGGCTGGCATCACCCGCCGCTCGGCAAATTCGACATAGCTACCGGCGATCATGTGTTTTTCGCCACCGGCAAATTCGGCTTCGATCATTTCGGCCACTGTGCTCGATTGCAACAGCAGCCCATCCGGGCTTTGCTTGACTTCGCCGCCGCTGGTGTTTAGTTGCACCCCATTGTGTTTTAAAAATTGGTTAAATTGGGCACAGGTGTCATACCCATTCGGCAAATTGTGCACACTAATGGTGTAATGATTGAGATAGTAGCGGTTATAAATGACCCATGCGGCATATTCGCTTTCGCCCATCAGGGTGCTAAATTCGGCATAAGTGGGCAATGACCATAAAGAGCGGTGCAAAAAGCCATCAACGGCGGCGGCATCGTCTAAATTAAGCGCTAAAACAGGGTCGGTTTTAACCTGATCGGTATATTGGGTGATGATGCGTTGTGCCGTGGCGCTTAGCTCGGTCACCCGTAATTCGCTGATAAAAATACGAGGAAATTGCGGGGTGGGGGGTGAATACCAGAAGGCGTCTAGCTTTTTTTGCGCAAAATGATATTTTTCGCGTCTTTCATAGCCATAATGTAAGAAGATTTTTTCGAGGCTTTGAATACCCAATTGTGGCACACCCATGGTGCGAAAGGCAATATGATCGTTTTCGATATCATCGGCCCTGTTGATCAACCCTTCACGTTGCATTATTGTCGTAATGTGGGCGACATCGGGAACCCGTTGCTGATATCGCCGCATCAGCCCAGCTAAAACGTTGTGGAGGGTTGAAGATTGAGGTGTGTTCATAATTGGAGTCACTTACGATGAAAATTTCTGATACAATCAATCAAAATTTTTGATTAAAAAAATTTAATTAATCATATTATACGATGAACAAACCACTTGACCTTGATCAATTGGCTACATTTAAGGCGGTAGCGCAACAACTCAGTTTTACGGCGGCGGGTAAGGGGCTGGGTATGGCCCAGAGTAGCGTAACCGCCCAAATTCAAACGTTAGAGCGTCATGTGGGGGTGGCGTTGTTTGATCGGTTGGGCAAAAAAGTGGCGCTAACCGATGCCGGGCGCAAGCTGTTGGGGTATGCCGAACAATTGCTGACGATTGAGGCCGAGGCCCGTCAGATGATTGGTGGCGGCAATAGTGAGCAAATTCGGATTGGCGCGCCAGAGACATTGTTGGCGTATCGCTTGCCGTTGGTGTTGCGCCAATTTCGCCAAGCCATGCCCGGGGTGAAGCTGGTGCTGAAGCCCGGCATCAGTGCCCATTTGCGCGAAGAGGTGCGCGAGGGGCGGCTCGATTTTGCGTTTACGCTTGACCATATTAGCCAACACCCGATGTTGCACAGCCAAGTGTTGCGCCCAGAGCCGGTGGTGCTGATCGCCCCGCCCAATCACCCACTAAGCCTGTTGCCAGCAGTGCACCCTGCCGATTTGAGTAACGAAACGCTGTTGCTGACCGAGGCCGGTGGCAGTTATCGCATGGCGTTTGAACATGCTTTGTCTGAGGCTGGGGTTGTGCCAGCCGATGTGCTGGAGTTTGCCAGCATTGAGGCCGAGATTCAGTGCGTCATGGCGGGGTTGGGCATTGCGGTTTTGCCCGAGGTGGCGGTGCGTGAAGATGTGGCGCGGCAGCGGGTGGCGATTTTGGCGTGGCAGGGGCTGCCGCTGGGCGGGTATATGCAAATGGTGTGGCACAAAGACAAGGTGTTTGGGGCGGCGTTGCAGGTGCTGCGTGATTTGGCGGGGGTGGGGTAAGGGGATTAGGGATTGGGGATTGGGGATTGGAGCGCTGCCCGAATACGTGCTAGGGCATATTTAGTACATTCGGTAATAATTTGTTGTTTTTGTTCAGCATCAAGTGATTCTTCATATCGCTTTTCGATAATTTTACTTTCTCCATAGTGAATTAGGTATGCTGAGGGATAGAATTCAAACATGAGCTTAAATTTAAAAGCTGCTGATTGCTTGTTGCCATAATTAGGCTCGTTAAGATATACCATGATCGACAAGTTTTGAAAGTCATCTTTGCTGAGATTTTCCGGCTCTTGTTTCTCCTTTTCTAGCGTTTCATGCAGCCACCATCGATTATTGCCATGCCCGCTATTGTTTTTAAATTCGATAAATCTGTTTTTGTTAAATAATTCATAAAACTGACTATGTTTTGCCTCGAATTGTTGAAATAAATCTCGAATACTATGTTCGTAAAGATCGTAGATGACAGCATTATTGCGTAGCAAGGGGTTTTGGCTTTTTTGTGCTACGTGACGTTTGAAGATCGAAATTTCTTTATCAATATCGTCGGGTTCTTCGATGCTTTCGCCACGTGCGGCTTTGAGTGTGAGTTCTAGACTCCAAATGAGTTGACGGGCAATGTAATCGACGAAGGCAGCTTCATTGCCTGTGTCGGCTTGGTTTAGGGCAAATAGGTATTGGCGTTTGTCGGCAGATTTGATGATGACGGGTGGTAAGCCATGTTTTAGCAGAATGTAGTTCATCACCAAACGCGAAATTCGCCCATTGCCATCATCAAAAGGATGAATACGCACGAATTTGTAATGTAGTCGCGCCGCTAATTCGGCGGGATGCATATTGCCATTTTGTTCGGCTTCGCGTAACCAGCGCATCAAATCGCCCATTAACATCGGCGTATCTATCACTGAAGCATATTCAAATATTTCGCCATTTTCAAGTCGCACCGAATTTGGATATTTTTTGTAGTTGCCGATCTTGATCAAGCGCCGTGTCGGCTGTCCATCGAGGGTGATGGCTTCTTTCCAAAAAGGCCGCACCAAAATTGTTTGGTGCAAAAGTTTAATGTCTACTTCAGTGAGCGGTCGCTCGTAATCAGCCGCCCAAGTTTGAATTAATTTAAACGCCACGTCGTGCGCCTTCATCTCCTCAAATTCACGATAAACGTGATTGCCTTGGGTTTTGTCGAAAATGAGCAACAAGGCTGTTTCCCCGTAGGTGAGCGTGTTGCCTTCGATGTGGTTAGAGTTATAGTTAAATTCGAGACGAAATTTTTGATCCAGCTTTGTCTGAAATGTTGGGTTTATTGGCAACATTGCCGTTAAATTTTCTTTTAACGAATTAATCTGTTGAATCAAGTTTGTCATGGTTTTTTACAGCAATTTTGGGAAAGATGTTTGTATGCCCGCAATAACCGGCATCAACGCTAACGATATTTTAGCTGCGCTTTAAAAATCGGGTTTCTTCAAACACCCCGATTCGCAAATATCTTTAACGATCACGCAGCACTGCCAGCCACACCCGTTTGTCGAGTGTTTGGGGCAAAAGCGCATAGTGGGCCGTTAAGGTAGCGTCTTGGTTGGGGGTGTTAAACACGTGGGTGTTGGCGGCCCCATTGGCCCAACGCGCAAAAATGGCGGTTTGGCTGTTGGTAAATTGGGTGTCGGGCGCACGCAGGCTGAGGCTGTAATTGGCCCACGATGTAAATGTATGCGGGGTAGTAATGACGCGGCTATTGAGCAGCAGGCTGAGGCCGCTGGGTTGGGTGGCGAGGGTGATCTCGACCCGTTGTGGTTGCAAGGTGCGTGTGATGGTTTGGGCTAGGCCTTGCGAATCGGTGGCGGTGAGTTGCACTTCTAAATCGCTTTGCACTGCGTCTAAATCTTCGGGTGGTGGCATGGTAAACGAGAGCCGAGTGCCTTTTGTTGGGGCAATATAGGGGTGTGAATGGCTGTTTTGTGGGTTGTTTTGGTCAACATGATGCAGCAAAACACGCCATAACAATGCGTCGGCAGGCACAGCGCCATCTTCGGCATCGCTGGCGTTGGCTTGCAGGTGAATGGCTTGTTTGACGGCATAGGCGGCGGGTATGGCCTCATTCACAAAAGCCAAGTTGGGTGGGCTGTTCCCCACATCAACCCGCATTTCAAATACTTGCGAGGCCTCATTTGCCGCATCTAACGCGGTGACGCTGGCGGTGTAAACACCGTTGGCGGCGTAGGTGTGGCTGATGGCGGCTGCGGTGCTGACGACATAGGTGCTGTTATCGCCAAAACGCCAAATATAGCGCAGCGGGTCTTGATTGGCATCGCTGGCGTTGGCGGTGAATTGGACGGTGAGCGGGGCGGGGCCATAACTGGGGGCGGCGTTGGCGCTGACTTGGGGCGCAAGGTTGGCATTGCCGACATAATCGATGCGGTGTAATTCGCCGTGTGTGCCTTGGTAATAATTGTAAGTTAGGTAATACAGCGCATTGTCGGCGGCGTTAAAACGCATCGACACAATCGCCCCTAAGTCGTAGCCAAATAAATCGGCATGAAAGCCAGCGGGGCCGGGGATGAGGGTGTAAATGCGCCCGCAGACGATATCGGCAAATAGATAATTGCCCTGAAAAGGCGACACCCAAGCTGTCGTTGGCACAAATGCGCCGCCGGTGATGCCCGAACAGCCATTGCGGTGGCTATAGCTGTGAATTGGGTTGTTGAGGTTGGGCTGGGTTGCGCAGTCGGTGAATGAGTCTTTTTTGCATTCGCCCTCGCGCATGGGCCAGCCATAATTGGCGTTGGCGATGCCGTCGTTTATTTCTTCCCACGCGCCTTGGCCGACATCATGAATAAAAAATTGGCTGCTATTGGGTTTGAAACTAAGCCGCCAAGGGTTGCGCAGCCCATAGGCAAATATCTCTTGGCATGGGCCTGTGCCATTTTGCGGGGCGTTGGGGTTGCCGCAGCGCCGTGCGTTGGCGGTGGCGGCATAAGGGTTGGTTGGCGGGATGCTGCCATCGGGCGCAATGCGCAATATTTTGCCCGATAGCTCGCCTAAATTTTGTGCCAATTGCCCGCCTGTGCCAGAATCGCCCACCCCAAGGTATAAATAGCCGTCACCGCCAAAGCGTAAAGCCCCGCCATTGTGGTTGGCCATCACTGACAAAATAGCGTCAATAAGCACCGTTTCACTGTTGGGGTCGATGACATTTGCCGCGTTTAAGGTAAAGCGTGACAAGCGGTTAACGGGTTTTAAGGAAGTTTCGCAGTCTGTTTTTTTGACTTGGGCGCGATAGGTGTAATAGAGGTAAATGTAGCGATTTTGGGCAAAATTGGGGTCGATTTCAATCGCCGATAGCCCGCGTTCCCAGTTGTCGCAGGTTTGGGCCGAGAGATCGAGGGCGGGTGTTGGCAATACGTTGCCATTTTGTATGATGTAAACTCGCCCCGATTGCACCGCAACCAAAATGCGTTGGTCGGGCAAAATGGCAAAGTCGGTGGCTTCGTCTAAATTGGCGATGCGAGTATCGGCAAATCCGGCCTCAAGCACTGGGGTGCGGGCGTGGGTGAGGTTGGGTGTTGTGCTAAGGCTGGCGCTAAAACTGAGGATGAGCGTGAAAATGGCGCAAAGGGTGCGTGTGAGCTGCGATGAAGGCGACATTGGGTTATTATAGACAAGCTGATCTCGCTTTTGCAGAATGCGCGTCTGGGGACGCGCACTAAGCACTGCGCGACTTGCTGATTTGTTGATTCGCCGATTTGAGATATTTCAACAGCCTTATATAAAGCGGTTACAATAAAATCCCGTGAAAAAATTTATCTTCCTCACGGGTGGTGTCGTAAGTTCGGTTGGCAAAGGTGTAACAGCAGCGGCGATGGGCCGCGTGCTAAAAGCGCGTGGTTTGCGCGTTGCCATTCAAAAACTCGACCCTTATCTCAATGTAGATCCCGGCACGATGTCGCCCTATCAACATGGCGAAGTATTTGTTACCGAAGACGGGGCAGAAACTGACCTCGACTTAGGGCATTATGAGCGGTTTACCGATGAAAACTTGACCCGCGCCAGCAACTTTACCACTGGGCAAGTGTATAACGAAGTGCTGCAAAAAGAGCGGCGCGGCGATTATCTCGGCAAAACCATTCAAGTCATTCCGCATGTTACAGGCGAGATCAAACGCCGCATTGCCTTGGTTGCCAAAACCAATGCCGATGTGATTATTTGTGAAGTGGGCGGCACGGTAGGCGATATCGAAGCCATGCCGTTTCTCGAAGCCATTCGCCAAATGCGGCGCGATGTTGGGCGCGAGAACACCATGTATGTGCATGTCACCTTTTTGCCGATGATTGGCGCGACTGGTGAACAAAAAACCAAGCCATCGCAGCACAGTGTGCGTGACCTACGTGGGGCTGGCATTCAGCCCGATGCCATCATCGCCCGCAGCGATTTGCCGGTAGATGATGATGTGCGCAATAAATTGGCCCTGTTTTGCGATGTCGAACCACGCGCAGTGATTCCCATGCCAACCGTCAAAAGCCTGTATGAAGTGCCGGTATTGCTCGAGCAGTTGGGTTTTGGTGATTTGATTTGCGAGCGGATGGGCATTGCGCAAAGCCGCGCCGCCGATTTGAGCGCTTGGAAAACCATGATGCTGGCGGTGCAGCGCCCCAAACCCGAAATTAAGATCGCCATTGTCGGCAAATATGCCGATTTACCCGATGCTTATTTTAGTGTGCGCGAGTCGCTTTATCATGCCGGCGTGGCGTGTGATCGTGATGTCAAGATTGACTGGATCAACAGTGAACAATTGGAACGCGATAAGAATGGCGAGCTAATGGCGCGGGTGAAGGCGGCTCAGGGCATTGTGGTGCCGGGTGGTTTTGGCGAGCGCGGTATTGAGGGCAAAGTCAAGACGGCGCATTATGCGCGCGAGCATAAAGTGCCGTATCTCGGCTTGTGTTTGGGGATGCAAATTATGTGTATTGAATTTGCGCGGCATGTGTTGCACACCGACGAGGTGAATAGCACCGAATTCGACCCTGCGACTGCCCATCCGATCATCGACCTGATGCCAGATCAGCGTGACATTAGCGATATGGGGGGCACCATGCGTTTGGGCGCATACCCATGTAAATTGACCCCAAATACGAAGGCTTATCACGCTTATGCCGCCGCCGAGGCCGAATCGGCTGAGGCAGTGGCAACGGAGCAGGCGATTACCATTCACGAGCGTCATCGTCATCGTTATGAGTTCAACAATCAATATCGCAAACAACTCAGCGATGCTGGCATGATCTTTAGCGGGGTTTCTCCCGATAATCATCTGGTAGAGATCAGCGAATTTCGAGATCATCCGTTTATGCTGGGCAGCCAATTTCACCCTGAATTTAAGAGCCGACCGAATCGCCCCCATCCTTTGTTTAAGGCCTTTATCGAGGCGTGTATTGCTAGAATAGATTAGGAATGCTGTCAGGGGCGCCGTCATCTTGACGGCGCTCCTGATGGTGTTCCAGTTATGGAAAGTGGGTTGTCATCACTGTATAATCTTTGACGTATGGAATGGCAACCCGCTATTGAGGCTTTTCTGGTCGAAGTGAAATCGCGTGAAACATCGTCGATGAATACTTTGCATGCTTATAAAAATGATTTGGCGCAATTGGTCGATCATTTATCGCAAATTGTGAGTGGCGAGGGCGCGTGGGCCGCTGTGACAATTGAAAACCTTGAATCGTATATCGCACAAATGACGATAAAAGGCTATTCAAATGCAACCATTGCACGAAAACTAGCCGCAGTTAAAACTTTTTTTCGCTGGTTGATGGATAGCGGCTATACCCAAACAAACCCAGCCCAGCGTTTGGCCTCACCAAAATTGACCAAACAGCCCCCACATTTGTTAACGCAAACCGAAGTGGCTCATTTGATCGCTTCGGCTGGCGCGGCTGGTCAGCCACGCGCTTTGCGTGATCAGGCCTTATTGTCGGTTTTATATAGCACGGGGATGCGTGTCTCTGAAGTCATTCGACTCAAGTTGAGCGAATTAGACTTGGAGAATAAGCGGGTATTTTGTCGTGGGCGCGGTCAATTGCAGCGCCATGTGCCATTAACCGCCCAAACAGTGGATCATATTGCCAACTATTTGGCGAATGGGCGTAATGAATTAATTGGCAGCAAACCTTCAGATAGCGTTTTCCTCAACCCGATGGGCGTAGGGCTAACTCGCCAAGCGGTATGGATGATGATTAAACATCACGCTCAAACTGCAAAAATTACGAGTGTGGTTACGCCACACACCCTGCGCCATTCACGCGCATCGCATATGGTGAATAGCGGCGAAGACCCACGTCGTGTGCGCGAGTGGTTGGGTCATGCCAATCTATCGACAACACAATCTTATATTTCGAAGGCAGTAGTCAGTAATCAGTAGTCAGTAGCCAGTATTTGAGGCTCAACAATAAATATAACATTCTTGCGCAAAATCAATCTGACTACTGACTACTCCCTAACAATTATTTATGACTCCACTTATCATTGATGCCCATCTCGACCTTGCATATAACGCCCAAAATTTTAAACGCGATTATCGACATGGCGTGGCGACGATGCGCAAACTTGAAGAAGGCCAGATGCCTGAAAAGGTGAATGGTGAATGCACGGTTGGCTACCCCGACATGATGCGCGGTCATGTTGGCTTGGCATTCGGCACCATTTTTGTTGAGCCAGCCAAGAGCGGCATGGCTGCTTCAGACAAAGGCTATACCACCACCTATCGTGATGCCGCCGAGGCCCACGCCCAAGGCATGGCACAGCTCGATTATTATTATCGCTTGGCCGATCAAGAGCCACGTATTCGGTTGGTGACGACGCGCAAAGATTTAGAAGAAGTGGTGGCGCAATGGCATCCCAATCCAACCGCGGTCAAACCCATTCGCCGCCAAATTGGTCTTGTGCCGCTGATGGAAGGAGCCGACCCGATTCGTGAACCCAAAGAGCTTGAGCGTTGGGTTGAGCGTGGTATTCGGATTGTAGGATTGGCGTGGAGTGAAACCCGTTATTCGGGCGGCACACGTGCACCGGGCGGGTTGACAAAAATTGGGTTTGAATTGTTGGACATGATGGCGCAATATGGCACGATTCTCGACCTGAGCCACATGGCCGAAAAGGCCGTTTTTCAAGCGCTTGAGCATTTTGAAGGCAAACACATTATTGCCAGCCACAGCAACCCACAAAAAATTACCCCGACTGACCGACATTTGCCCGACCGCGCCATCGAGATTTTGGCTGAACGCGGTGGTGTGATGGGCGTGGTGTTATTTAACGCCTTTCTGAAATATGATTGGAATCGCGGCAAAAAACATGAGGTTACGCTCGATCATGTTTTGCGTTGTGTTGATCATGTTTGCCAACTGACCGGCAACGCCAACCATGTTGGCATTGGTAGCGATTTTGACGGTGGGTTTGGTCGCACGGCGATTCCTAATGAATTAGATAGCATTCGTGATTTGCACAAAATTGGCGATATGCTCAGCCAACATGGCTATAGCGCCTTCGATATTGAGAATATTATGGGTGGCAATTGGTTGCGGGTGCTGCGCGGTGCCCTAAAATAAAGTCATGCAAAAATCCATCATCGTGACCGGCGGCGGGTCGGGCATTGGCAAAAATGTGTGCGAGGCTTTGGCGAATGAAGGCTATGGGGTGTTGGTGGCCGATTTGCGGCTGGATGCCGCCCAACAAACAGCGCAAGCGCTGGCAGCTCAGGGCCATTTGGCTACCGCGTGTGCCGTTGATATTGCTAGCCAAAGCGATTGTGCAGCAATGGCACAGGCCGCCGTTGCTGCTTTTGGGCGGGTCGATGGCTTGGTCAATTGTGCTGGCATCAGCAAACCGGTTGACTCGTTGGTTTGCAGCGCCGACGATTGGCAACGTATGATCGACATTCAACTGAATGGCGCATTTTTTGCGGCGCAGGCGGTTGGGCAACAATTGGTGGCGCAAGGCACGGGTGGGGCATTGGTGTTTATTTCATCGACCAATGCCGAGGCTGCTTTTCCGCGCCGCGCCTCATATTGCGCGGCCAAGGCTGGGGTTGCCATGCTGACCAAGGTGCTGGCAATTGAATGGGCGCAGCATCAAATCCGCGTTAATGCGGTTGGCCCGGCTTATGTTGAGACTGAAATGACCTTGCGCAATATCGCCGCCGGTAATGTCAGCCGTGAGGCCATCGAGAAGCGCATACCGCTGGGGCGCTTGTGCAAACCGGGCGATGTGGCCGATGCGGTCTCGTTTTTGCTGTCAGACAAATCGAGTTTCATCACCGGCCAGTCGTTGTATGTTGATGGGGGGTGGTTGGCGTATGGGTATTTTTGAATTGCGATAAACTATCTGCGTTATGCGTATCGAAAAGATTTATCTTCGACACATTGGTCCATTTGAAGAAATTACGATTGATTTGCCCAAGGGTAATGACCCTAAACGCGCCGATACTTATATTTTTACTGGCTTGAATGGCAGCGGTAAAAGCACAATTCTTTATGCGGTGGCGGCGGCGTTAGGGGCTGGCGTATCAAATACCGGTGAAGAACATATTTCGCGGCGCATGTGGGATGATCGTAGTTTAGCTGCTATATCGGTTGATGGCGAAATTGTTATTGTTTCTAAAAATACTTCTGAGATTGACTTAATAAACCCGCTGTTGAAATATGAAAATGTTGAATCTTTTACATCTTTTGCCAGTTCCTCATTTGTTACTTTGCGCACAGTTTTAAAAAGTAATATAAGACAGAATTTACATGAAATAGAATCTTTTAATCGCAAATATGAAGAAAGGGGAGTAACGGTCTCACATAGTTTTACACCTGTATTTGCCTATGCTGGTTATCGCACATTTGAGTCTTATAAACTTAATGCTATTCAAGATTTAACGCAATCTCCACTTGCAAATAGTTTGTCATTTATTAAAATCGGCAGCACCCAACAAATTGCACAATGGATTGCCAACACAGATTATAAAGAAGCAATCTACCGGCGTAACGGCGATCATGTTAAGGCTGATCAGCAAAAGGCGGCGATTGAGCGCATTAATACAGCAATCAGTGAAATATCGGGCATCAATTTACGTTTTGTGGTGAATATTGACCCGATTAATGTTTTGGTTAAGCAGAATAATACAGAAACAACGTTGGATTTATTGCCAGATGGACTGAAAGCTATTTCCAGCTTTCTTGCTGATTTGTTAATGCGGCTAGACCGTCTGCCTTTACACCCTGACTACCTAAATCCACTTGACCGGCCTTTTATTTTGTTGCTTGATGAAATCGAAATCCATCTACATGCCAAATGGCAACGTCAAGTTTTGCCAGTGGTGCAAAAATTGTTCCCGAATGCGCAAATTCTTCTATCTACCCATTCCCCCTTTGTGGTTGGTTCAGCGTTTGATGCGCATATTATTCAGCTTAAAACAGAAGGTGGAAAAACGACTGGTTATGAATTGTTTGATACACAGGTCGGGCAAAGCTATGACGCAATTTTGCGGTTAATTTTTGATTTAACCGAGCGATTCGACCCAGATACTGAGCGCCGTTATCGAGAATTTGAGCAATTGGGTGATGCTGTTTTAGCAAATAAAGCCGATTTTGATCGCGATTTGTTGCCTATGGCCCAGCAATTGGCAAGTGTGAGTTTAGAAGTTGGTGACTTGGTGGCTATCAAAGTAAATCAAATTCGTCGTCAGATGAAGTTGACTGTTCGCAAATGAAATCTTTTCAACGTCACCCAGCACCAGAGGTGCTCATTAAAAATCATGCTAAGTGGACGCAGCAGTATCAGCAAAAGGTGATTGAGAATCCCAACAAGCCAAGTGTGGTTTTTGATTGGCCGAGGGTAAATGGTCAACGGGTTTCTGAACAACTGATTTTTATTTTAGAACAGCAAACTCAATTTCATTGTTCATACTGTGATGGTGGGTATCGGTTGAGAGGCACGATTGATCATTTTAAGCCAAAGTCAGATACCCGTTTTATTCAGCACGCATTTGATTGGGACAATTTATATGTGGCTTGTAAAGACTGCCAAGACTTTAAGCGTAGTAAATATGACGATGTTTTATTGCGTCCCGACGATCCCGATTTTCATTTTGAGAAGTATTTTGAGTATGATTTTTGGCGGCACGAGATTCACCCTCAGAAGCTGGCTTCGCTCGAAGATCAACATCGTGCCCAAATAACGATTGATGTGTTGTGTTTAAATCACCCGAAACGTTGTGAAACACGTCGTGCGCAATTCAAATTAAGCCGTAATTCAATGTTAAATGATAAAGATTTTGAGATTGATATATGTAACTATCGTTTTATTTTGGAATTGCCGGAAGTATCATTGTGAAATGAGCCACATCATCTGATAAGGCTTTATAACAAGCGATTGTGTCAAATCAACCAAATCACCGCTGATGATATCGCGGGCGAAGTTGGGCAAGGGCTGCCCATGCAGCCACACGGTTGGCGTGTGTTCGCTAAAGTTGGCGACGACTAAGACTTTGGCATTTTCGTGTTTGCGTTCAAAAGCCAACACGTGGTCGCTGTTGGTGTAAATCAAATGGCGTTGATTTCCGCCAAATGCAGGGGTGTTTTTGCGAAGTTGGACGAGATGGCTTAAGGCCTGATAAATAGCTCCTGCCGGTGTGCCGATGTCGCTGCGTTGGCTATAAGCCTGGATGTCGGCCTTGGGGCGATGCACCCAGCGGCTATCGTGCTTTTTGTGCGGGTCTGTGGCAAAGTCATAATCGTTGAGCGTGCCAACTTCATCCCCCAAATAAATGAGTGGAATGCCACCAAAAGCCAAGGCCACGCCATGCAATAACACAATACGGCGGATGGCGTGCTGATGGGTGAGATGTTTGGCGGGTTGCTCAAGGCCGGTTAACGAAGCACACATGCCCGAAATCCGACAATCGCCGGTCTTGGGGTTTTCTTGAAATGGCAAGCCTTGGGCAAAGCTGCCCGGAAACCGTGAGGTGTAAAATGAATTGAGAAAACGGCGATGATCATAACCATTGATGCCGAGTTCTGCCGCATCTTCGTCGCTAAAGGTCCAGCCGATATCATCATGACAGCGCACATAATTAATCCATGCTGCCTCGGCAGGCAAATTAAAGCGCCCCTTTTCTAACGATTTGCGTAATAAACGCACTTGGCGGGTTGCTAATGATTCCCATAATAAGGCCATCAGCAATGGGTTGTAACTCAGTTGACATTCACCCGCCGAGATGTATTTCACCACGTCGTCGGGGTGCACAATGGCCTCAGATTTAAACAGCAACGATGGTGAAGCGATGCGGCACATCGTGTTGAAGGCTTGGATAAGGGTATGGGCTTGTGGCAAATTTTCACAGGTTGTGCCCATTTGTTTCCAAATAAAAGCCACTGCATCCATACGCAAAATCTCGACCCCGATATTGGCGATGAACAGCATTTCTTCTGACATGGCATTAAACACGGCTGGGTTCGCGTAATTTAGATCCCATTGAAAAGTGTGAAATGTTGTCCAAATCCATTCTTGTGATTTTAGATTTTGGCTGCTGGCTTCTGATGTCTGACTGACTACTGACTTCTGACTTCTGATATCTGGTAGCGGCGAAAATGCGCCCGGGTGTTCATCGGGGAAAATTTCACGCAGGGTGCGCTCATATTGGTCGGGCAGGGTGCGATCAGGGAAGATAAGGTAAAAATCGCGGTAGTATGGATCACCGGCCAAGGCTTTTTGCGCCCAGATATGCTCGTTGCTGGTGTGGTTAAAAATAAAATCGAGGCACAAAGCGATCCCGTTGGCGCGTAATGCATCGGCCAAGGCCATCAGTTGTGACATATTACCGAGGTCTGGGTAGACTTCGCGGTAGCTACTTACGGCATAGCCGCCGTCGCTGTTGTCTTTTGGCGCGTTAAACAACGGCATCAGATGTAAATACGTTAGGCCTAATTCTTTGAAATAGGGAATTTTTGCGTAAATACCACTTAAATCGCCAGCAAAAAGATCGACGTAACATACGCCCCCAAGGTGTTGTTGTGACTGAAACCAGGCTGAGTTTTGTTCGCGCTGGGCATCGCGTGATTTGAGTGCCGTTGGGCGGGCCAGCCACATCTTGGCTGCGGTCACAAGAATCGACTCAAGTTGCCATGGGAAATCGGGGTTGGCCCCATATAACGCATGTAAATGTTGATAGAGGGTCGGATAATGTTGGTTGAGTCGGGTTACAAATTGTTGCCACGTTGGGCATTGTGTGTCTGCGCCTGTCTTTAATGCAATGCGCTCAAGAATTTCATGTTTCATTTACAATTCTGCCCATGTTGGAATAACACAAATAAACCCTAGAGGTTCATTGCCAACTGCTTCAAATTGGTGAATTTCGTTGCTATCTGTAAAAACGGAATCGCCGGTATTAAGCTCGTGCCATGCGTCATTGAGCATTACGCGACCTTTGCCTTGCACAATGACCACCCCATGTTGATGGGGGTGTTGGTCATAGGCTGTTTTGCCGCCGGGCGGCACCGTGAAATAACGCACGATAAAATCTTTTGCCCCATCGGCTTTTCCCACTAATACTTGTTTCGTGATGTCAGCCGAGGCATCAGATCGATATTCGGTGACAGGCACTTGTGGATACTGCCAAGTCGCTGCATTTGCTTGCGCCGTTTGATGATTAATTTTTGCCATAGATATTATTGATATCTGATGTTGTGTTCAAAACAGATAATCGCTTTTTGAAATTGATATAAACGCCGTTTGTCCAACCAAAGCCTTTGACCGTGCCATAAACACCGTGCGCGGGCGGGGTATTTGGTTTAATGACGTTGTATTTTTCCAGCAACGTATGGTCTCGTTTAAAACCATCTTCACAGGTTTGGCACCAACGTTGCCGAATATCATTTGCCTCATTCATATAGCCATATCGATCTAGCCCTTCAGTGACTAACCATTGTAATGGTGCCCAGCCGTTGGGTGTGGCCCATTGATGATTGTTGCTGGTCGATAGAGAGGTGAGCAGGCCACCCTCGGCTAAAAATTGTGGCAACCAGCGGTTAACGATGTCATTGGCTTGGGCTTGGGTGGCCCAACCTGCCCATAATGGGTAAAAGCCAGCTAACGAGGCATGAAAATTGGGGCGTTTCTCGACCCAGTTGTAATCATAAAAAAAGCCATGATCTTCATGCCAAAAAATAGTTTGCATTGTTTGGGCGCGGGCTTGGGCTATTTTGCGCCACTCTTCACTTAATGCGATATTGCCTAACATCTCCGCCATCTCAGCGATGTCGTTTTCAGCGACATATAAAATGCTATTCAGACACACCGGCACATAATCGAGCCAGCGACCAGCTTCGCCGCCTGCTATATCACCGCCACAACGTGCCGAGTGATCCCAGCCGCTTTCGCATGATGCCATAATATGTAAGGCATTCACATCGGCATAGCGATTGAGTGCTGAGTGCTGAGTGCTGAGTGCTGAGTCATTAGGATGTACAGGGATTTCGACATTTTCCCTTGCGGTTTCCAGTTTAACAATTCGCCGATAGCCAGGCGGCAGTGTTTCATTCATCCAAAAACCATCATGCTCACGAATGGCCGCAGCCAGCATTCGTTTTAAGAAAGCGGTTTCATCATGAGGCGCATTTTTTTTGACAATGGCATGGGCTAAACGCACAAGGCGCGTAAAAAATGGCGGTTGACTGCGCGACGTGAAATAATAGCGCGTGCCATTGGGCACAAACCCAAAACGCTCAATCAGATAAGCCATATTTTCAGCCATATCGATCACCCGTTGCTCATGGCGGGTGTCGATCACACCTAAGGCGATAAAATAACTGTCCCAATAATACATTTCTTGGAACATGGGGTTGCTGGGGTCGGCAGCCGGAATGAGATAAGGTCGAGGCACGCCAATAAGCGTGCCTGTATCTGCCCTATTTTCACGGGTGACTAAATCCCAGAATGTGTCAAGATAAGCGTTTAATTGCATCATCAATCACGGCTCGCCAGTTTTTTAAATGCCCATCCGCTATCTTTGACAGTGCGTTTTTGAGTCGCATAATCGACATGCACAATGCCAAACCATTGCTGATAGCCTTTTGCCCATTCAAAATTATCCATCAGCGACCATGCAAAATAACCACGCACATCGGCCCCTTTTTGAATGGCTTGGTGTGTGGCTGCGACATGCCCCAACAAATAGGCGGTTCGGCGTTCGTCATGAATGCGCGATGTGCCATCGGTGCTCACCAATTGATCGGCAAATGACGACCCGTTTTCGGTCACATACATTGGCACTTTGCCGCGTGTTTCTTGATGCAGGCGCATTAATAAGCTATGAAGCCCCTCTGGGGCCACTTCCCAATCCATCAAGGTGTGTTCGGCTGATTGGTTTCGCACACGCACTGGCTGGCCGTTTTGCAAACGATATCGCCCGACGGTATAGTTGTTAATTCCTAAAAAGTCGTTGTGTTGGGCGATTAACGCCATGTCGCCGGGTTGAATATTGGGGGCATCCGTGCCGCTTTGGGCCATTAATTCAGGTGAATAGTAGCCACGAAAGACCGGATAAGTGAACCAGCCGTGAAATGGGTCTTGTACATCGGCCAACCGTGCTGCTTCGACATCGTCGGGGTTGTTGGCATCGAAGGGCAAGCACGGCTCATAATTGAGCACAATGCCGACTTTGGCTGGCTGGCTGGCGCAGGCCCGCACCGCTTGCATGGCTCGCCCGTGCGCCAACAAGGTATGGTGCGCCGCTTGACGGGCCAATTTGCCATTACGCAGACCGGGCGCATGTTCGCCAATTTCGTGGCTGAGGAAGGACACACACCAAGGCTCATTAATCGTCATCCATTGGGTGACGCGATCTCCCAATGTGCGGGCCATGAGCGCGGCATAATCGGCAAACCATTCGGCGATATCGCGGTTCGCCCAGCCGCCGCGATATTGCAGAGCGCTGGGTAGATCCCAATGGTAAAGCGTGGCATATGGCTCGATACCGGCTTCGAGCAAGCCGTCCACCAGCTTGTCGTAAAAATCCAGCCCGCGCCGTTCGACACGGCCTGTGCCATCGGGCAATACACGAGGCCACGCGATGCTAAATCGGTAAGCATTGGCGTTGAGCGATTTGATCAGCTTAATATCATCTTGCCAAAGATGATAATGATCGCAGGCCACAGCGCCGTTGCTGCCATCGATGATCTTGCCGGGGGTGTCACAAAAATCATCCCAGATACTGCGCCCACGCCCGTCTTCATTCACGGCCCCTTCGATCTGATACGATGAGGTGGCAACACCCCATGTGAAATTATTTGGAAACGTCATCATTTGTTGGTGATTCTCCCACTGTATTTTTCATTGACCATATCTCACATTTTTGCAGAAAAACAGACCCTCGGTTGCAATGAATCGTGATGTTTTTGCTATCTTCGCGCAGCGGGTAAATGCGCCCACTTAAACATGTGCCTTGGTTCGCATACACCTCGACCACCGAAACATCGATAAAAATACGCAATTTCAATGTCTCGCCTTGTGCCAAAAGCATTGGCGAGGCATTGGCTTGCCCGCTGGCGCTATTTTGGCGTGAATGGGTTGTGTCTAACCATAAACTTTGATGGACATGATCATACGAGATGCTCGTGCGTTCTTCTTTATTGGGCGAATGACAGACGGTCACCATAATTTGCCCTGCGTCACCGGGGGCAATTTCGAGATTGATTTCGCAGCAATTTGATTGCACGGGCAAAGTGACTGGCTGTTGGTCGTGAATGGCTTGCGGCGCGGATTGATGGACTTCGCCGCGCAATAGCTCAACTTCAGTTGCGGGTTGGCTGATAATTTTTTTGCCATCGGCAGAAAGTGACAATACGCGTGGCAAAGTCATTACGCCATTCCAAGTATCGGCGCTTTGCTCGTGGCTGGGGCGTGATTCGCGCAGCCAGCCAATCATGATGCGTCGCCCATCCTCAGCCGTAAACGATTGTGGCGCCCACATGGCTGTGCCATAGTCGAGTATGCCTTGGGCATGGGGCGTGAGCTGATTGTTGCGCCATTCACCCAAAACGTAATGCACTTGGTTGAGTGGAATGGGCGAAATACATAAAGCCATGTTAGGGGCTTGGTTGGGGTGGGGCAGGCTAAAAAAATCGGGGCATTCCCACATTGTGCCGCTATTGTGGCCGGCGTTTGGCAAATCATTGCTTTGCAGTGCAATGCCAACATAATCCCACTCAAGCAAATTGGCCGAAGTGTAATGAAAAACACAACCGCCTTGCCCACGAATGCCGCTGCCGATCAATTGATGCCATTGTCCATTTTCTTTCCATACAGTGTGATCACGAAACCCAACAATGTTGAGGTGGCTGGGAGGCTGAATGATAGGATTAAGCGGATATTTTTGCCATGTTTGCAAATTGGCATCGCCAAAGGCCAAAGCTGGCACTTGTGGTGTGTAGTTGGGCGCGGCTACACCCGTGTAAATGATGGTAGGCGTGCCATCATCGGCGATCACACAGCACCCGCTAAACACCCCACCAGCATCATAGGCGCTTTTGTCGTCTGAGGGTGCGAGCGCAATGGGGTGATGTTGCCAGTGTATTAAATCGTGGCTGGTGGCGTGCCCCCAGTGCATATTGGCCCATACACTGCTATAAGGGTTATGCTGGTAAAACAGATGATACACGCCATTGTGCTGAATCAAGCCATTGGGGTCATTGAGCCAGCCTTTGGGCGCGGTAAAGTGGTAGCGTGGGCGATACATAATTGAATTACGAATTACGAATGAGATCGCAAGTTCCCAAATTCGTAATTCGTAATTTGTAATTCGTAATTGTATTAGCCTTTGACGCTGCCTGCGAGGAGGCCGCGAATGAAATAACGTTGCATTGAGAAGAACACGATCAGCGGCACAAGCATGGTGACAAAGGCCCCTGCCGTCAGGTAATGCCAATCTTGCCCACGTGAGCCAATCATATCGGTGAGGCGGGCTGTCATGACACGCAGGTTGCCGCTGGGGCCAAGGAATATGAGGCTGACGAGGAAGTCATTCCACACCCAAATGAATTGGAAGATGGCGAATGATGCCAAGGCTGGCACGCTGAGTGGCAGAACCAATCGCGTAAAAGTAGTGAAATGAGATGCGCCGTCAATGTAGGCAGCTTCCATCGTTTCACGCGGGAGCTGCGAAATGTAGTTGTAGAGCAAATAAGTGGCGAGCGGCAAGCCGAAGGTGACGTGGGCTAACCACACCGCCAAATACGATCCGTTGATTTCGAGCCTAGCGAAGTCGCGCAGAATGGGAACCATGGCCACTTGCAGTGGCACAACCAACAATGCGACAACGGCGACGAACAAAATTTTGCGTCCGATGAAGTTCATCCATGAGAAGGCATAGGCCGCAAAGGCAGCGATGAGGATGGGCAAAATGGTAGACGGAATAGCGACGACGGCAGTGTTAATCATCGAAGGGCCAATGTCGTTGCCTTGGATTTGACGTGATGTGCCGTCTGCTTGCTTTTCTTGGAATTGATCGCCCAAGATCACAGCGCGATAGTTGTCGAGTGTGAAGCGGGTGTCCATTGTCCAGCGCTGTTCTTCGACAAAAATGGTGCCGAGGCGACGATTGCCTTCCCATTTTAGGCGTTTGCCGTTGGCTTCGACACCCGCTCGGAATTGTTCGAAGGTGGCGCTCACGCCTTCAATGGTGATGGGTTTGTCGGGGTCTGTGCCAGTCGGCGCGGGCATTTCGCTTATTTTTACCCATGCCTGATGAGGCAAGATATACCACCAACCACTTTCGGCAATGGCACGACTGGTGCGGAATGAGGATACCAACAACCCAATCGTAGGCAAAATCCATAGAAAGCAAATGAGTGCTAACGAGATGTTTACGATCAAACTCGAAGTGCGTTTGTTGCGTGAATAAGATTTCATGTTGCTCCTGATTTATTTGCGATTTTGGGCCAACTGACGAAGGTTATAGGCCATGACTGGAATAACCGCGATGAGCAAAAGGGTAGCAATTGCTGCGCCCCAGCCAATGTTGCGATTGGCGAAAAGCTGGCGGTAAAACTGCGTGCCGATCACCTCAGTGCTAAATTGCCCGCCGGTCATGCCCATGACCAAATCGAAAATCTTGAGCATGAAAATGATGATCGTAGTGGTGACGGTGACGATGGTACCCCAAATATAGGGCAGCAAAATGTTGAAAAAGATGCGCAATTCAGTGGCGCCATCGATGCGCCCAGCTTCAAGCAATTCTTCTGGCACGCCTTTCAAGGCTGCCGAGAAAATCACCATGCAAAAGCCAGTTTGCATCCAAACCACCACGATAATGAGCCATAAGTTATTCCAAGGCTGGTTATATTGCAGCCAAGCCTGTGGCTCGCCACCCAATGTGGTGACGATGGCATTTAGCAAGCCAATTTGGTTTGAACCCTCTGGCGCATAATAGTAGATGAAACGAAAGATAACGGCTGCGCCGACGAAGGAAATGGCCATTGGCATAAATACAATGGCGCGGGCGACGGTTTCAAATTTGCTGCGATCCGCTAGTGTCGCAATCAGCAGCCCCAATGAAACGCAAAAGAATGTGCCTAACACAATCCATAAAATTGTGTTGCGAAATGAATCCCACATATCTGACACAGTAAAGGTGTCGATATAATTTTGCAGACCGACAAAGATTTCGCCATCGCGATCATAAAAACTAAGTATCACGGTGCGAATGGTTGGAATGATGTAAAGAAAGATTAACAGCACTGCCATTGGTCCAACAAAGACATAGGGCAATAACCAGCGTTTGGGTGTTTCAGGCAATTCCTCAACCACCCCATTTGCGGCCCAAAATAGTGCGGCCATCCCACCGACCCCTAGCAAAATGGCAAAAATACCGTTGATGAGCTTGCCAGCCGGGGTTGCGTTGTCAAATACGCTTTGGGCGAATTTTGCGAGTGCATCAGTGCGTTCGGGCACGGCCTGCGCTCTTAGCAAATCGAAACCGATATAGAGTGCGGCGATGACGATCGCCAGCATAATTAGCGCGGTAAAAAGTCGAGTGGGACGAAACCCATAGCTGCTAGTGGTGCTCATAGGAATGGGGGGATATGAATTGGGCGACTCTGATGAGCCGCCCAACACTGTGATTAGTTGATTAAGGGGTTAATTGACCATTCGTGACTTGTGAGTCATAAATCAACCAATCAACCAATCATCTAATCAACCATATAAACATCTACGTAAGTAGTACGTTTTACTTCTTCGGCCAGCTCTTGTCCACTTCGTCAGCAAACTGATCGAGGGTGAGTTTGCCGGTCACATAGTCGGTGCCGAGCTTCCAGAAGCTGCCTGCGCCAACTTCGCCGGGCATCAGGTCTGATGCGTCGAAGCGCACGGCGGTTGCACCTTGGATGATGCTACCAATCTTGGCTTCAACTTTGCTGCCATACATTTCTGGCTTGGCATCGTTATGCGGGCTGATCGCGCCACCTTGCTTGAGCCAACCCTTAAGATGTTCGGCGCTGGTCATGTATTGCATCACGGCGCGAACTTCGGGGCGGTCGTTGAACATCGCCATGATGTCACCAGCGACGAGCACTGGGCTGCCATACTTGGTATCCAAGCCGGGCATATAGAAGAAGTCGTAGTCGGCTTCCTTCACATCCTTGGGGAAGAAGGCGGTGATGAAGTTGCCTTGCTTGTGCAACCAGCACTTGGGTGCGGGCTTGTCAAACATGGCCTTGGGGGCATCGCCGAAGCTGGTTACAGCAATATTCTTGCGACCGCCGAGCACATTCTTGTCGTCGAACCAAATCTTGGCGACTTCGCCGACGGCTTTCTTCACTTCGGGGCTGTTGAACTTGAGTTCATTCTTCACCCACTTGTCATAGTTTTCTGGGGTGGTGGTGCGCAGCATCATTTCTTCGACCCAGTCGGTGAAGGCCCAGCCAGTGGCTGCGCCAGATTCGATACCAACACACCAAGGGGCATCGCCGTCTTTCTTGATCTGCTCTTGTAACTTAACCAATTCATCCCAAGTGGTTGGAACCTTATATCCAGCCTTGTCGAAGGCGGCCTTTGGATACCATACCAAGCTCTTGCCGTTTACACGTTCCCACACGCCAGCCATGACTGGCTTGCCATCTTTGCCGGGCATGGTTGCCATATCGAGCCAAGCCTTGCCGTAGTTCTTCTTAATCCAATCTTGGTTGAGCACGTTGTTGAGGTCAACCACCTTGCCTTGGGCGACGAAGCGGGCCAAGAAGCCGGGTTGTGGGAAGTCGGCGATGTCTGGGGCTTTGCCCGAATCGACCGCGATGTTGATTGACTTCTCGAATTCCTTGGTGCCGATGTATTCGATCACCATGCCGGTCTTGTCGGCGAATTCTTTCATGGTGTTGTTGAAGCGCACGGCATCTTCGCCCGAGAATGCGCCGTCAATCACCACTTTCTTGCCCTTATATTCGCCCTTGAGCGCGGCATCATATTCTTTGCCCAAGCTTGCGGCACCAGCTGCACCCGATGATTTCGGCCAGCTCTTGTCCACATCGGCGGCAAATTGATCAATCGTGAGTTTGCCAGTCACATAGTCGGTGCCGAGCTTCCAGAAGCTGCCTGCGCCAACTTCACCGGGCATCAAGTCTGATGCGTCGAAGCGCACGGTGCTGGCTTTCTGGATGATGCTACCAATCTTGGCTTCCACTTGGCTGCCATACATTTCTGGCTTGGCATCGTTGTGTGGGCTGATTGCGCCACCTTGCTTGAGCCAAGTCTTGAGGTTTTCGGCAGTGGTCATGGCTTGCATCACGGCGCGAACTTCGGGGCGGTCGTTGAACATCGCCATGATGTCACCAGCGACGAGCACTGGGCTACCATAGGCTGGGTCTAGACCGGGCATATAGAAGAAGTCGTAGTCGGCTTCCTTCACATCCTTGGGGAAGAAGGCGGTGATGAAGTTGCCTTGCTTGTGCAACCAGCACTTGGGTGCGGGCTTGTCAAACATGGGCTTGGGCGCATCGCCGAAGCTGGTTACGGCAATATTCTTGCGGCCACCGAGCACGTTCTTGTCGTCGAACCAAATCTTGGCGACTTCGCCGACGGCTTTCTTCACTTCGGGGCTGTCGAACTTGAGTTCATTCTTCACCCACTTGTCATAGTTTTCTGGGGTGGTGGTGCGCAGCATCATTTCTTCGACCCAGTCGGTGAAGGCCCAGCCAGTGGCTGCGCCAGATTCGATACCAATGCACCAAGGGGCGTCGCCGTCTTTCTTAATTTGCTCTTGCAAAGCGACCAATTCGGTCCAAGTGGTTGGAACCTTATAGCCAGCCTTGTCGAAGGCGGCCTTTGGATACCACACCAAGCTCTTGCCGTTCACACGTTGCCACACACCGCTCAATTGCGCCTTGCCATCTTTATTGGTCATGGTGGCCATGTCAAGCCAGCTCTTGCCATAATTCTTCTTCAAGAATTCGGCATCAAGTTTGTCGCTTAGGTCAACTACTTTGCCTTGGGCAACGAAGCGGGCCATAAAGCCGGGTTGTGGGAAGTCGGCGATGTCTGGGGCCTTGCCTGAGTCAACCGAAATGTTGATCGACTTTTCAAATTCCTTGGTGCCGATGTACTCGACGGTGATGCCAGACTTGTCGGAGAAATCCTTCATAGCGGCATTAAAGCGCACGGCATCTTCGCCCGAGAATGCGCCATCAACAACGACTTTCTTGCCCTTATATTCGCCTTTTAACGCGGCATCATATTCTGCGCCGGGGCTGCTGCCAGCAACACGGGGTACGGCGGTTGGCTTGGGCACATCGGTTGGTTTGGGCGCTGCAGTTGGGGCTGGCGCTTGGGTGGGGGCGGGCACTGCCGTTGCGGCAGGCTTCGGGGCCTCGGTCGGCTTTGGTGGGGCCGCCGTTGGGGTGGGTGATGCACATGCGGCCATCAAGGTCGCGCCTGCAATCATCCAGCTCAGGGATTTATAGTTTTTCATTATCCTTCTTCGTCCTATTTTTTGCTTTTAGCGCATCGCGTTTTGCGATTTGCTTTTGACTTTATTGGTTGCTTTGCTCATTTTATTTCTGATTGAGTAAGAACCAATGAACCAACAATAATTTTTTGCTTGTGCAAAATTAACTGAAACTTGCTCAAATAACAGGGTGTTGCCGATCTAGTGAATGTGCTGTGCTGGCACGCAAAACCAAATCGACTGGCACTTTTTCGTGAATGACCTTTTCGGCATCGTCATCAATGAATGATTGATGCGACAGGCTGCTGTTTTCTTTTTTGCTTTCGGTGCTTAATATACTTAAGGTCTCTAATAATAAGGTTGCGCCGCGTTCGCCAGATAACCGTAATGATTGATTAATGGTTGTCAGGCTTAGGTGTTCCGCCAATTCAATATCGTCGTAGCCGACGACAGATAAATCTTCAGGCACACGCAAGCCCATTGAGCGGGCGGCTTGCATCACCCCCATTGCTTGAAAATCGCTAGCGGCAAAAATAGCCGTTGGTGGGCGATTACTACGCATGAGTTGTAACGTAAATGCTTTAACGGTGTTGCCATTTTTTGAGCCAATGGCAAAATTATTGTCAACGCAAACATAGTCATCTTTAAATGCAATATTGGCGTTTTGTAATGCTTGTTTATAGCCTTTGAGCCTGCGTGCCGATGAAGTCGCCTCAAAATTAAGGGTATCTTTGAGTGGGCCACCTATAAATGCAATTTTGTTATGTCCCAATTCAATCAAGTGGTTTACGGCTTTGGCTGCGCCTTCTTCGCTGTTTTCGCTAATGGAATGAAACTGTGGGTGATGGCTATCAACCAACACCACCGGCAAATTAAAGCGTTTAAGCGCATTGACATCATTGTCGTTCGGTGTCATCGACACAACAATTACACCGTCACAACGGTCTGGGCGGGGTACCTCATTAAAATATTGGGCACGACGGCGGGCCGATTCAACATTGTAAACAATGAGGTCGTAATCGCTATCTTCGAACACGCCCACAATCCCGCGTAAGCGCTCGACGAAGGAAGGGCGTGTGAAAAACGGCACAATACAGGCAATGGTGAATGTTTTGCCCCATGAAAGCTTGCGGGCATTGGGGCTTGGCACAAAATTTAACTCATCGATTGCTGTTTGCACGATCTTGCGGGTGCTATCACTCACGGGGGCCGTGTTATTAAGCACTCGGCTGACTGTTGCCGTAGCTACGCCCGCACGTTTTGCAACATCATGGATGGTGGTAATTTGGGCTGTAGCAGTATTTTTCATGCAATGAAACCGGTTTCTGAAAGCGGTTTCATTATATGCTGTTTTATACAATTGTCAAGGTGGTTTCATATTTTTTTAATTATTGAATTAACTTGACAGTGTTAGATTAAGAAAGACATATGCCGATTTCACGATATCTCCCTATGGCTACGGCATAGGGAGATATCGTGAAATCGGCGAAAACTTGTTCACATTTGCTAACGTGACATTGTTAAGTTAGTGGTAAAAATATTTTTGCACCTATAACCAACATACTATCTCATACGAACAATACCTTCGCCATCTCGCCCGTGAATGAATTCACGGTCTAAAAATTTCAAACGCGCTAAAGCGCGTTCGCCGCAATCTTAATGCGTTTTAACGCATTTGTTTGTTTCAGGTCGTGAATTCATTCACGGGCAGGCAATCGCAAATTGGCGAGGGTATTGACGAAGCTAGCATATTAGTTATGGGTATCGCACGAAGCTGGACTAAAACTCATGCAACAACATGCCATAGGCCATTTGACAACGGTCAAAGCTTTCGAGCCGCCAAAATTCATTGGGGGCATGCAGTTGTTCATCTTCAAGCGTAAACCCCATTGTGGCGGGCTGCACGCCTAGCTCACGTTCAAACACGGCATAAACTGGTACGCTGCCGCCTACCCGCACATAATATGGGTCGCTGCCATACAATTCTGATAAGACACCTTGCACGAGGATGTTTGATCGGTGATCGGGTGCCATTAGGAAGGGATGTGCGCCGCTGCTTTTCTCAACTTCGACTCGCACGCCCGGCGGCGTATGATGGTGAATATGGGTTTCAATTAAATCGGCAATATGCTCAGGGTTTTGGTCTGCCACCAAGCGGCAGGTAATTTTGGCATGAGCCGAAGCTGGGATGATGGTTTTGCTGCCAGCCCCTTGAAAACCACCCCAAATGCCATTGACATCGAGGGTTGGGCGCGCCCACATGCGCTCAAGTGGGCTATAGCCGGGTTCGCCGCTGAGTGCGGTCACCCCCACTGTTTTTTGAATGGCAATTGGGTCAAAGGGCACTGCCGCAAGATGGGCACGATCTTGGTCGGTGAGTGGGCGCACGTCATCATAAAACCCATTTACCAACACTTTGCCTTCGGGGCTGCGCAACGAGGCCAAAATATGCGCTAAGGCGGTGGTTGGGTTTTGAATGGTGGCCCCAAACAAGCCTGAATGTTGGTCGGTTTTAGGACCAAAGACATTAATTTGCAATTTGGCCATGCCTTTTAGCCCCACCAAGATCCCGGCGGCGCGTTCACCCCATTGTAGGCCATCCATGCTAAAAATATGATCGCAGGCCAAAAGATCACGATGCAGGGCAATGGCTGGGCCAAGGGTGGGGCTGCCAATTTCTTCTTCGCCTTCAAAAATACATTTTACATTGACATCGAATTTACCGGCGGTGCGCAAAATGGCTTCGAGTGTTTGCACCGTTGCAATAATATTACCTTTATCATCAGACGCGCCACGCCCATAGATTTTGCCATCGCGGATTTGTGGCTCGAAGGGTGGGCTAACCCATTGATCGAGAGGATCGACAGGTTGGACATCGTAATGCCCATATAACAAGATGGTGGGTTTGTTGGGGGCATGTAGCCAATCGGCATACACGGCTGGATGCCCAGCCGTATTGATGAGCATTGCATGATTCATGCCAGCCGTATCGAGCCGTGTTTTTAACCATTCGGCGGCACGGCGCACATCATTTTTGTGCTGCGGCAAGGCCGAGATGCTGGGAATGCTTACAAAGTCGATTAACTCTTGAATAAATCGGGTGCGGTTATTGGAAAGATAGGTTTGCCAAGACATACTGCATTTTATAGTGTTTGTGCTGACTAGAGCAAATTTCTAAAAGATGAAGGGCTGGTTTCACGATCTATCTCCCACAGCTACACTGTGGGGGATAGATCGTGAAACCAACAAAACCTTTCATCAACTCGGAATCTGTTCTAAAGATAATTGATATGGGCAAGCCTGATTTTGGCTAAATAGATCAATGTTTAACCGATAGCTGTAAAGATAATTTTAATGTGAGAATCGGAGAATGAATCTTAATAAAATTTGACAAATATTCAAATTTACTGTTTTTGTATTGACAAAAATGGTGTATAGGCCTAAGATGAAAAAACTTTAAAGTTTGATTTAACCATTTTATAACATGTGCAGCTATCACATCTATCATTGCTTTCATCGTGCGCAGAGGGTTATAAGGCTATTTGTCATTATTGCTGTGTTTTTGTCGCTTTGTTTATATGTATTGGTAAGTAAGGCCGAGGTGACAGCTCCCAATATCTTTGGTGGCGAAGAAGCCGCCCCCAACGCTTACCCTTGGCAAGTAATGTTAACGGATGCGAATGCCGACTTTGGTGAGTATCGTTGCGGTGGCACATTGATTAATGAATGGTGGGTATTGACAGCAGCCCATTGTTTAGAAAAAAATGTAAACGACTATGTGCCAACCATTGGCTCGCCCAACGATTTTAAAATTATTGCTGGCCGACACAACCGTTATGTGGCGGCGACCACTGATCAAGAAAGTGCGGTGGCGCAAATTATGGTGCACCCTTCTTATACGTCGGCCTATGTATTAAGATCATCTCGGGGTAAATATGATTATGATATTGCCTTGCTGCGGCTTGTAAAACCGATGCGTTTGAGCGAGCAAGTGCGCCCGCTGCAATTGTTTGATTCGCTGACGGCCTCACTTGTGACGACAGATACATGGGCTGTTTCGGTGGGTTGGGGGTCAACCGAGCAAAGTTGGCGCGAGATTAAATTGTCATCTGTGCTGCGTCAAGCCAGGCTAAAAGTGTCGGTGATTGGCGAGAAGTTTTTGTCGGCGGCTGATCGGGATGTAGGGGTGCGCTCGGGTGATAGCGGTAGCAGTTTGCTGGTAATGGATGCGGAGGGGCGCTGGGTATTAATTGGGGTTGCGAGCCTTTCTACTGGTTTTACCCGCGTGGCAACTTATGTTGAATGGATCGCCCAGACAATACAGATGACGCCCAAATTGTTTTTGCCCTTAGCTGGCAAAATTTTGATTGCCGAAGATTGGGATGTGCGTGGTATTTGGGGCGCAGTGACATCAGTGGGGCAGCCGGTGGCCAATGTAGAGGTTGGCTTGTTTAAAGACAATGGTTATTTCGATAACGCGCTGCGCCCAATTAAGACCACAACGACGGATAAATACGGTATTTACCAGTTCTATGAGGTTCCCACATTGAATACGGGTTATTATCGGGTGCGGTATATCAATCGAAATAACCCTAAATATTTGGCTTATTGGCAGGCCATCCCTAAAATATCTAATTATGAAGCGGGCAATACGATTCATGGCGGATCTTTTGATATTGCAAATGTTGATTTGCGTTATCCGATTCAAGACAAAATTGGCCTTGATGACCCATTATTATTTTATTGGGAATCGCGTTTCTTAGATGAACGTGGTGAAAGCTATCAGGTTGAGATTTTTGATGTGTTGACCCAAACCCTTATATTTACTTCGCCTTATATAGAAAACGGCAAACATTATTGGCTTAATCTTAATGAGTTGCCCGTTGTTAAAGGTTATTATCGCTGGCAATTGCGTATTCAATCACCAACGGGTGAAGGTTTGGCTTATCAGTTGCCGGTATTTAAGCCATGATTAGGTCAAAGGTTCTAGCTTCTTTTTGCGCGATAATGGGTTAACTTTGCAGGCGACATATTCAACCAATGCCATATTAGGGCTAACCCCTCAGATCAGTGCCCATGATTTTCAACTTTCAGCACGCACTTTGGCTACGTCACAAGCTAATCTTGAAACTTGTTTGCAATGGCACGCCGAACATGTTAAGCGTGCTCAATTTAATGTTCGGCAAATCCCATTTTCACAACTAACCGACTGGAAATTTGACGAAAATACTGGCGATTTGATGCATAGCTCGGGTCGTTTTTTTCGGGTGCAAGGGCTGCGGGCTAAAACCGATTTGGCCCATTTAAATGGTTGGGAGCAGCCGATTGTCAATCAACCCGAATTTGGCATTTTGGGTATTATTGTCAAATATTTTGAGGGTATCCCTCATTTGCTCATGCAGGCCAAAGTTGAGCCGGGTAATGTCAATTCGGTGCAATTATCGCCTACGGTTCAGGCCACCCGCAGTAATTACACCCGTGTGCATAAAGGTAAAACCCCGCTTTACTTAGAGTATTTTATTGACCGCACAAGATCACGATTTATTATCGATACGTTGCAAACCGAGCAAAATTCGCGCTTTTTGGGTAAGCGTAACCGCAATATGGTGGTGCAGGTCGATGAAGATTTCCCCATCGATGAGCATTTTTGTTGGGTAACCCTTGGTCAAATTCGGCGGCTTATGCAAATTGACAACATGGTCAATATGAATGCGCGCTCGGTCATTGCCTGTATGCCGCTTGAATCTAGCTTGAAGACATCGCCATTGTTGCCACCCGATTCATCATTTTCAAGTGTTTTGTGGCGTTCGATCAATGCAACTGAATCGTTGCATAGCCAAAATGATGTGTTGAGTTGGTTAACCGAGCAAAAAGCCATCCATGAGCTAACCATTGATCTGCTGCCCCTACGCACTTTGCGTCAATGGCAATATACCGAAACCGAGATTAAACATTGCAGTGGCAACTCATTTTCGATTATCGCGGTTGCGGTCGAGGCCCAGCGCGAAGTAGCAAATTGGTCGCAACCGATTGTGGCGCAGTCGAATATTGGTTTGGCGGGGTGGTTAGCGCAGCAAATCGATGGGGTTTTGCATGTTTTGGTGCAGGCTAAGATCGAAGTCGGCAATTTAGATATTGTCGAAATGACAAGCACGCTGTCTTATTTAGAGCGCATCGATATGCTGACGAGCAACTGGCGGCCCGCTTTTATCGATTATTTCATTAACCCACCCGCCAACCGAGTACGATTTTCAAGTATTCAATCTGAAGAAGGCGGGCGATTTTATCGTATGCTCAACCGTTATATGTTGGTGGAAATGCCCGAAGATGAACAAATCGACGTGCCACCCGGTTTTATTTGGATGACGTTGCGCCAAGTTTTAGAATTTGTGCGCTTAGGTTTTTTTAGTGTTGAAGCGCGTAGCCTGTTGGCCTGTTTAGATTTGGCATAACATGATTTTTTATGCGAGTTTTATTAATTGGTTATTCACGCATCGCCCAAAAACGGGCTTTACCCGCCTTGCATGGGTTGCCAGAGGTGGCTTCAATTGATATTGCTACCCAGCGTCAGCTCGACCCTGTGCTTTTACGGGCGCAACACCCTAAACTAAATGCGGTTTATTTTGATTACGCCCAAGCTTTGCGTGAAAGCAATGCCGATTTGGTGTATGTATCGACCGTCAATAGTGACCATGCGTATTGGGTTGAGCAAACCTTAAATGCCAATCGGCATGTGGTGGTTGATAAACCCGCCTTTATTCGCCTTGACGATGCCAAACGTTTGACAGCGTTGGCACAGACCAAAAAATTATGCCTCGCCGAGTGCATCGTTTTTCGCCATCACCCCCAAGCCATTGCTGCCAAACAAGCATTTGCCAGTGCCAATATTCGTCCGAGTAAGGCGATCGCAACATTTAGTTTCCCGATGTTCGCCGCCGATAATTTTCGCTTGAATAAACAACAAGGCGGTGGGGCGTTATTTGATCTTGGCCCCTATGCCATTGGTGCAGGTAACTATGCTTTTGATGCCCGCCCGATCGATATTCAGTGTCGAGTAACTGCTTGGCATAACGAGGTTGATGTGGCATTTAGCCTAATGGCAACCTATCCGAACCAGCAGGTGTTGATAGGCCATTTTGGATTTAACACTGAATATTGCAATACGCTTGAATTATTGGGCACAGGCATGTATGTGCGTTTTGATAAGGCCTTCACCACCTTACCCACAGCCGATACTGTGTTGCAAATTCGCGCCAATAATCAGCCGCGTGAGTTATTCCCGGCGCGAGGTGATAATTTTGCCCTGTTTTTTGGCGAGGTGATAGCGCGTATTCAAGCTGGCACACACCAACAATTTGCCCAGAATTTATTGGATGATGCTACAGATCTTTTGTCTCTGATTGACAAATAAAATAAAGATCGACTTCGCTGCACCGCTAAAACATCGGATGTCTAAGCGCGAGTCGCGGCTACAACATCAAGCTGCGCTTAGACATCCGATGTTTGCGCTAATGTAATTAGCCTTTCTAAAGACAACTTTGCAAAATACGTAAACGTGGTTCAATTTGAGCCTCGCTGCCAAACACACGGCGAAAAGTAGTGCTGCCTTGTTGGCCCAAAGCACATAAATCGTCATAACGATTAAGATAATCGTCGATGATGTCGCTAATTTGAGCGACATCATAAGGCACAATGACGATATCTTCACCATCTTTGAGCGCCATATTTTGCCCAAGTTTATCGGTTACAAATACGGCGACCCCACAGATGCCAGCCTCGATACATGACCCGTTGGGGAATGAATCAAATGCGCCGGGTTGCAATTTGCCGGGCGCACTCGGCGACAAAATAATATCCATGCCCGCATAAAATTCTGGGAAGAAATCGGTGCGTTGGGTTCCGTAATAAGTGATATTTGCGCCGATCTCGCTGATATCCATTTCGCTGCCGTCGAAACGTCCGATCACGTGAAAGCGCACATCTGACCGACGTTTGCACAAGGCTTTGGCGGTTTCAATAAAAACATCATAGCCTTTATCTTCGCCACGTGGCATATATTTTGTGCCAACAAAGCAAATATCAAACGTGTTTTTGGCTTGGCCAAATTTACGGCGGGTAGGTAATTGTTTGCTCAAATAATCTGATGCCGTGACAACCCCATACACAAACTCCATTTTGGCTGGGTCAATATAGGCTCCAGAATTGATAAAATCACGGGCGACGTTTTGGGTGACGATGATTTTGCGGAAATAAGGTGAATCATTAATCCGCCGCAATTTTTGAATGGTCTTGGGGTCATCTAAAAAGAACCCGCCTAACGTGTAGAGTGTAAATGCAAATGGGATGTGGTCTCGTTCGATAATGGGCAAGAATGCCATCACTTGATCTAAAAACATCAGATAAGCCAAGCCCCCTTGCAATTTTCGATAGGGGTTAAAGGCTTGCACCCGCCCACGATATTGAGGAAAACGTTGTTCGTAATTGCTGATGACTTGGGCAATGCCACGATTATCGCCCGCCACAAACAACGCCGACCCTGTTGAATAAACTTTAGTGTCACTTAATCGATCAAAATAAGTGTGAAACTCGGCTACCCGAAAGCCCGAATATTCATTTGGGAAAATATTGTCTAAGACAATAAGGCGTTTTGGGTTTTTGGGTGTGGTTAATCGGCTGCTGAGAAAAGCGGGTGTGTCGGCTAATACTAAACGGCGGAATCGGTTTGGTGCGCGGCGAAGGCGTTCAATCATGACAGATTTTCATTATCGCATACCCCATTCAGGCTTTCCAGTCTACTTGAATGACACCCGGACAAGTGAGGGTGGCTTGAATCACACGTTGTGAGAGGGCAAAGAGACCTGATTTTTTAAATTTTAATTCGCAAGCCAAAGTTTTTTGGGCGCTTTGCAAATCGTAATTAATTTCCATCCGTTTAATCCGCACCCCTTCGGCCTCAATTTTTGACTTTAACTCATTATCACTGACGCTATCAATATGTAATTTGATCGTAATAATGGCATAAAAGTCGTTTTTGACCCGATTCTCAAATCGGGGCACAATAAAAAGCGCCACTAACATCACCGCCAAGCCCATTGTGCCGAGCAAATATTGCCCATCGCCAAATGTTAACCCTAAAATAGTGGTCATCCAAAGTGTGGCGGCGGTAGTAACGCCTTGCACACGGTTGCCATTACGAATAATGCTGCCTGCCCCAATGAAGCCGATGCCACTTAAAATGCCAGCGGCTAAACGTGCAGGGTCTGGTCTGGGTATGGCAGCGCCGTGCGTGATTAGAACAGATTCGACATAAAAACGCTCAGATAAGATCATGGCAACGCAGGCAGCAACCCCTACAATCATGACTGTGCGCAACCCGGCGGCCCGGCCATGACTTTCCCGCTCTAAACCAATAGCGGTGCTGGCTATTAATGTGCATCCAATCCGCAGCAAAAGGTCGAAAAAGCCATAAGGTTCAAGCATTGCGTTCACGCCAAAAACTGATGATGATGAGGAATACGACACCAATAAAAATGCAGCTATCGGCTATATTAAAAACAGCAAAATTAAAGTCAATTTCAGGGATTTGAAAATGAAAAAAATCGGTGACATAGCCCTGTCGTAACCGGTCAATCAGGTTGCCAATAATGCCACCCATTTGCAACCCTAATGCTAGGCGTGTTTGCCAGTCTTCGGCTGGCAAACGTGGCGTATAAAATAAAATGACCCCACACACAACGATGCCAACCACAATGAAGAACATGCCGCCATTTTGAAACATGCTAAATGCCGCCCCTGTATTTTGGGTGTGCGTAAAAATAAAATAAGGGGCTATGGCCGAGATGGGATAGGCTGAGGTCCCAACTGGCATCAGGTCTTCAATCAAGCGTTTTGAACCTTGGTCGGCGATGATTGTAAAGAGGGCTGTAATCAGCAGGGTTAAATTATGTGGGCGTAACAAGGTCTGGCGTACAGGGGTTGACATTATCTAAAATACAAAGCTGATTATATACTCCGTCTGTTTTGAAAGTTGTAGTTACATCCCAATCAAACAGGTAAAAGGAATTTAGGTCGAAATCATGACATTACATCTTTTTTTGGGGGTAGGATGTATCGATTGAAATAACACCAAAACATCAACCCAGCGATTTGATCCTAATAACATTAAGATCAAATCGCTAGATTGACATGCTCACTGATGATAACTGGAACAGACTTAGGGTTGTTCAATTGGTCTAAACTTTAACGCGGGTAATTGCCGCTCGCCCAGCGTGATTTTTACCCGTAGTTGACGATTATTTCGCAGAATCTTAATCGCAATGGTTTTGCCGGGCCGCTGACTAGCGATCATGCCCATTAGGGCATCGCGGTTTGGCAATTGAGTGCGCCCGATGCTGTGAATAACATCACCGGCTAGCAGACCCGCTTTTGCGGCTGGGCTACCGATGATGACGCGTTTTACAATGATAGGTTGAGTCTCTGCTTCGGGCGCTTGGACAGTTTCGCTATCCAACTCTACCCCAAGAAAAGGCAATGAACCCTGAACGTTACCATTTGTCACCATTTTTTGTGAGACTATACCGAAGGTGTGACCATTTGTATTTAACATGGTTCCAAATACCAGTCTGTAGAATACTCAATAATGATTAATGTATCCTGAGATATAGGTGGGGTGTTGATAATTATTACGGATTTGGGGTGCGGGTGGGGGTGCTGGTTTTAGGTGGGCGTAATAAATCGATGATGCTGCTGCCACCCGCAAGGGCACGGGTCGGGGTTACTGTTGGTGTGGATGGCGGCAACGAGGTTGGGGTACGGGTTGCAGTGGGGGTGAATGTTGGCGTGGCAGTGTTGCGTGGGGTTGCACTTGGGATGCTGGTTGTTGTTGGCGCAGGTGTATTTGATGGCAACGGTGTTAGGCTAGGGGTTGGCGTTGGTGTAACAGGGGGAGGAATTAATTGCCAATCTATTTTGATACGGCCTCGTCCACTACGATTAACATAAAAGACCTGCATGTTATAGCTGCCGAGTGCATTAATGGGCACTTCGATAGCGCGTTCAATTGTGCCTCCGCTATTATTTAGTTCGTTAATAATATTTGCATTGTTAATCAGAATCGCCACGCCGCTATCGGCAATGATATTGAACACATATCGCCCTGTGCGTGTAATATTAAGCGTGCTATCCCATTTGACCGAGAAGCCATCGAATGCAACACCCGGTGGGGGCAAGGCCAATGACCAATCCATGTCGATTTGTGGGTCTAGGCTTTTATAAATCACATTGCCTGTGTGTTGTAAGCTATTGTAATATTTGCCTTGGAAGGTGCCGGGGGCGGCATTGACTTTGCGCCATGTCACTTCTATGGTGGCATTAAATTGCTCTTCCATATATTCCACTCGTATAGGATGTGGCCCAGCGGTGACAAATTGTGAGATGAGGATGGTGCGGAGTGGGCCGGAGCGAAATTCAATTGGCGATGAGATGAGTTTGTTGTCGAAGAATAGCCGCACCCCATCATCGACTTTGATCATAAATTCATATTGATCAGCATCGGGGAAAATTTCGGTGCGTTCCCAAATTGCTGAGAAGTTATCGACAGGGACATTTGGTGAGGGTGATCCCTCGCCCCAACTAAAGGCTAGATCTTTGACCGGTGCCGCCTCAAAAACCACATTGCCTGTTAGGTCTTTATTGGCGTAAAAACGCCCAAACCAATAACTCGTTGCGTTGGTGGGCACTGGTGTGAGTGGGGCTGGGGTATTGGTTGGCGGAATGGGTGTGGTTGTTACAAGGTCCAGCGGGGTGAACGTTGGGGTTTCTTGAATAGGCACAGGCAGTGCTGTCATCAATGGCGGCAATAATGTAACTGGCGCAGGTGGTGTAATGCCGCTGCCGCATGAGCGGGCCGTAATACCGCCGGTGACCAAGCTTTTATCAATTTGCAATACAGCACAGGTTAGGCGTTTGTCTGAGCTAGCGCGGGCACGAATAAAATAGGGTGGGCTTAGATTGGTAGGGATACGCAGATTATTTAAGACAAAGGTGCCATCGGCTTTTACGCGGTTATCGCCCAAGGCTTCACCAATCAGGGTCCAGCGTTCGATTGGTGCGTTTTCGCTGCTCGATAAAAAAATATCAATGCTGTCTTCGGGTTTAAATCTATTGCCTTTTATCGTAAACGGTTGAATGAGAACAAAATCACCTACAATTGATAATTCACCTGCCGCCCAAGGGTTGGGGGTGATGGAGGGCGTGACAAGGGCAAATTTAAAAATGGGGAGAGAGGCATTTGCCACTAAGCAACCTGCGATTGCAGCGACGCCAATAATAAATGATACGGCTGCGATCAGGTATTGTGCAAATCGTTTCTCTGTATCCATTGATAAGCGTTTATTTTATGTCAAAATCACGGCACATTGACAATTTGGGGGTGGCTATGTGACAGCAGTTTTGGGCATTCACTTTTTTAGACCCCTCTTATTTTTTAGGCAATGACCTAACAGTTTACAATAAGCTTATCCCCAACTTTATGAATAATCAATCCACAATAAGAACGAGTCATGATGCCTACGCTTTGTTAGCGCGTTATTACGACCTGCAACATAGCGCCCTCATCGATGATATCCCCATGTATTTAAACTTAGCCCGCCAATATAAGCAAGCTGAGACCCGCGCAACGAAGCTGTCGCCAGTGACAGTGCTTGAAATTGGATGTGGAACAGGTCGGATTATGGCCCCTTTGGTGAGTGTTGGTATTCATGTCATTGGGGTTGATGAATCTGAAGAGATGTTAGCCATTGCGCGTGAACGTCTGAGCCAAATTCACAATGCAAAATACACGCTTATTACTGCTGATGCCTGCACCCTGCAATTAGAACAGACCTTTGATATGGTTGTGATTGCGCTCAATACATTTTTACATAACCTTACTCGTGAGAATCAATTGGCAATGTTGCGCACGGCCTATGCCCATTTGCGGGTGGGGGGATCATTGGTGATCGATTTACCCCCAAATGATGAAATGGCGAATCAGCCCGATGATGGTGAATTTGAATTTGAAGCGCGTATTATTGACCCGATTCGGCATACTGAGATCAATAAATATGTGTCAAGCCGTCTATTTTGGGCCAATCAAGAGCAGTCGCTGCATTACCGTATTGAAGAGCTTCAGCAAAACCAAAAAATGCAAGAAACCCAAGTTGAATTTCGCTTGCGGCATGTTTTTCGTTTTGAAATGGATTTGTTGTTAATGATGGCTGGGTTTTCATCCGATCAATGCCAGTGGTATGGAAATTATGATCTTGATTCATATGATGTCGTAGGGGCACATATGGATGCAAATGCCCGTATGGTCGTCATTGCAAAAAAATAATATGCCAATCCGCACCCGTTTAACCATTTTATATGGCACAATTCTCACTGTCATGTTGTCGGTGTTTGGGGCAGCGGTGTTTGCTATTGTGTCAGTGACCTTGCCCCGCACCGTAGATACCGTGCTGCGCGAGACCGCCAATGCCATTCTTGAACAAAGTTCTGGCCCGATTGATACGCTGGTTATTCGCGATTTTCCAAGTTTAGATAGCTTAACCGATGTAGGCGTGGCGGTGCAAGTCATTAACTTAGAGGGCAAAGTCGTTAATTCAAATCTTAAAGGCAGTTTTAGTGGTTATTTAGACCCGGCCTCTGTGCAATCGGCCTTAAGTGTGCCAAATGGCCCTTACCGCGAATATCAAACTACCGTGCGGTTGCGTGGCACGCGCCCATTACGGGTCTTTACCTATCCAATTCTTGGCTTACAGTCAGAGCAGGTTTTCGGTTATATTCAATTAGGCCGCCAAATCGATGACCTTGAGAGCGCCATTCAGAGCTTGCTCTTTAGTTTGTTAATCGTTGGCATCGTTGGGGTGGTGCTTTCGGCGGCGGCTGGCGCGGCAATGGCACAGCGCGTGTTGGGGCCAGTCGATGAAATTACCCGTGCTGCCCTCGAAATTTCACGCGCCGATGATTTAAACCGACGTGTGCCAGTGACCAGTAATGATGAAGTTGGACGCATGGGGATGGCCTTTAATGAAATGTTGGAACGCCTACAATCGCTCTTTCGCGTCCAGCAACGTTTGGTGGCCGATGTTTCACATGAACTGCGCACCCCATTAACAGTGGTGCGCGGCAACGCCGAATTGATGTATGCGATGGGGTGCGCCGATATCGAATCGATTCAGGCGATTGTGAAAGAAAGCGAACGCATGACCCGCATGGTTAGCAATTTGCTGTTGCTTTCACAAGCCGATTCGGGGCAGTTGCCCATGAAGGTTAAACCACTTGATTTGGGTTCGATCTTAGAAGACATTGAGCGCAGCGCCAATATTATGTCGGCCGGCCGGCATGAAATTCGCATTAATGTGTGTGGCGATTTGATTGTGCGCGGGGATGAAGACCGCATGAAGCAAGTATTGTTGAATTTAGTGGATAACGCCATTAAACATACCCCCGCCGATGGCCGCATTACGATTTCTGCCGATTGTTTGATGGGGCCAGACAAAAACCACCAACAAATAAAACTGAGCGTTAGCGATACAGGACCCGGCATCCCTGCGCCCGATTTGCCCCATGTGTTTGACCGTTTTTACCGTGTCGATAAATCACGCTCGCGTGAATTGGGCGGTGCTGGGTTAGGGCTGGCGATTGTGCGTTCAATCGTCGAGGCGCATGGGGGGCATATTGATGTTGAGAGCGTGTTAGGCGAAGGCACCACTTTTAATGTGTGGTTGCCAGCGTATGAGCCAAATGTGGTTTAGGCGCGGCGGCGGGCCAAAGGCAACATTTGGGTGATGGAAAATGCGAACGCCACACCACACACCCCAAACATGGCGGCATAACCAAACACATCAATAATCACCACAATGATACTTGTGGCGATCATGATTATACCGATCAATGTGTTGGTCAGGCCAAACCAAGTTGATCGCTCGGCGGGTGGGGCAATTTCCATCACCATTGGCCCGCCCGATACTTGAATGGCGGTATTGGTGAGGCCACTTAAGACGAAAAACACCGGTACCAACATTTGCGAAATGCCAAGTGGTAAGACGATCATGATGCCGATACCGCACATTACCACCCCAGCAATGCCCGATAAGATCAAATTGAAGGGGTTGCCTTTGGTCGCGCTGATGCGCCCAAAGATAAAATTGCTGACAAAATTTGAGGCAATGGTCACCGAAACCATCGCGCCCAAAAAGCCATCGCTAATATTTAACACCCGTTTGGCATAAACCGTAATAAATGGAATGGCTGCGATCCCGATGGCAATACTTAAGCGCCCAATCAAAAATTGACGATAATGATCTTGGGTGCGGATGATTTCGCGGCCACGTGTGAGTTGTTCACGCAGGTTAAATTTGGGGATGGGATTATCATCGGGTGGCTCGATGGTTAGGCCATAAGACCAATAGCTAAGTGCGAAAAATACGGTTGCAAGCGCAAACAAGAGCGCGTAATTGCGCGGGTAAATGAGCAATCCTTGCCCAATTTGCCCTGTTAACACCAAGACCACAATGCCACTGCCCAAAATACCCATTAAAGTGCCGAAGCCATTGCGCATGGCAAATAACATGCCCCGTTTATTGGCTGGAATGGTTTTTGAGGTGACGATCATCCAGGGTAAACCGCTTAGGCCATCGGACAAAGAGATAAAGACGATGCATAAGAAAAATAACCCTAAAATAAGGCTAGGATCGTGCAGCAAAAATGCGCCTATGACCATAATGAGCCATGCCACCAGCCGAATAAACGCATTGCGTTTATAAAAAACGATCTTAACGCGATATTGCTCAATAAAAGGGGCGGCAAAAAATTGCGGCAAAAACCAGCCGGTTTGACGCATCGGCGCTAGCAGGGCGATCAGGGTATTTGAGGTGGTTAATTGGCTTAAAAAGGCCGTCATTACCACGCGCGTATCGACCAATGATTCGCCAAACGCATAAAATAAGGCGTTGCCCATGCTATAAATAAAGTTGCGGCGATAAAGTTTATCGACTTCAGCCACTTGGTTAAAGGTTTGGCTCATGGGGGTCTGGTCGGGCGGGCTGGATATTTGCGACATTATTTTGTGAGGAAGGGCGCAAATTATAATGATGATAGATTAGACCTTTAGAATTATTAGAATTATTCGAATAAACGCCGCACACAATTGGCGTAAAATCAGCAGAACTTTATGGCAACGCCTCAAAATCAAGACGCAAAAATGGTACTCGTGGTCGATGATGAACCACGCATGATTAATTTCATCCGCATGAACCTCGAAATTGAACGGTTTCAGGTGATTTCGGCCAAAGATGGCTTAGAAGCCGTGCGGAAAACCCGTGAAATGTTGCCCGATTGCGTATTGTTAGATGTCATGATGCCTGAAATGGACGGTTTTGAGACATTGCGTTCGATTCGCGAAGAAAGCACAGTTCCGGTGATTATGTTGACCGCCCGAAATGATGAAGAAGACAAGGTAAAAGGTTTGTCTTTGGGGGCCGATGATTACATTACCAAGCCATTTAGCCCGCGTGAATTGGTGAGCCGTGTCAAAGCTGTGATTCGCCGTTCAGAATTGCCATCTCAAGTTGAAAAATCTCTCGTTAAAGTCGATGAGCATTTGTCGATTGACTTTAACCGACGCGAGGTGATTATTGACAACGAGCCGGTAAAATTGCGCCCGACTGAATGGCGCTTGCTTTATCATTTGGTGCAAAATGCTGGTTGGGTGGTGCCGCACGAAACCTTGCTTTCAAAAGTATGGGGTTGGGAATATCAAGACGAAACACAATATCTTCGTCTTTACATTACTTATTTGCGTCAAAAAATTGAAAAAGATTTGGCAAATCCGCACTATATCCTCACCGAGCGCGGTGTTGGTTATCGTTTTGTTGATTTTAAAAAATAAGTGGATTTTGACATTACGTCTTTAGGGTTTACCCACTTAGGGCCGCAAAGGCACAAAAATAACTAAAATGCGTCAATCTGACGGTGAAAAAACATTTTCTTAGTCAGCTAATCGTAGGTAAATCGCCCATAAGATCGATTATTTTTGCGCTAGAACGGTTCTATAATCGTTAGCGTGATGGATGCCCTCAATTCTAATAATCCTAATATTCAAGTCCAGTCACTCGGACAAAGCTTCTGGTATGACAATATTCAACGTAGTCTCATCCAGAACGGTGAATTGCGTCAGCTCATTGAAGATTATGGTGTTTTAGGCATTACCTCAAATCCAGCCATTTTTGAAAAGGCAATTGTATCGAGCAGCGATTATGATTTGGACATACTCGAATTGGCACAAAGCTGTGATGACGCAAAATGCATCTATGAGCGCTTTGCCATTGCCGATATTCAGGCTGCCGCCGATATGCTCGAACCCATTTATGAGCAAACACAAGGGTTAGATGGTTATGTCAGCCTTGAAGTTTCGCCATTTTTGGCGCGTGATTGCAATGGCACGATTGCCGAAGCCCGTCGTTTGAATCGTGAAGTCGCCCGCAAAAATTTAATGGTGAAGGTTCCTGCAACGTCTGAATGTATCCCTGCAATCCAGCAGCTTATTGAAGATGGCATTAATATCAACGTTACCCTCATTTTTTCGTTAGATGGTTATGAGCAGGTGGCACGCGCCTTTATTGCGGGGTTGGCTGCTCGCGCCCAAAAAGGCCAATCGTTGAATGTGGCCTCTGTCGCATCATTTTTTGTCAGCCGTGTTGATGTGTTGGTAGATAAATTGCTCGACGAGAAAATTGCCCTTGCGCCTGAGCAAGAAAAAGCCCATTTGATTACCCTTAAAGCCAAGTCTGCTATTGCTAACGCTAAATTGGCCTATGAAATTTTCACACGTATTTTTGCAGAAAAAGAATGGCAGGCATTGGCAAAACAAGGCGCTCGCCCACAACGGGTATTGTGGGCCAGCACCAGCACCAAGAACCCGACTTTGCCAGCCACTTATTATGCCGATGCACTCATCGGCCCACAAACGGTCAATACCCTGCCGCCTGCCACATTAAAGGCTTTTCGTAGTCAGGGCACTGTGTCAACCACCCTCACCCGTGATCTGAAAGCCGCGCACAAGGTGATGAAGGATTTGGCTGCGGCGGGTATTTCGATGCAGCAAGTATGGCAAAAACTGCAAGATGACGGCGTAACTTTATTTGCCGATGCCTTTAAGTCATTATTGGCTAGTGTTGATGGCAAACTCGCCGCCGTTGCAGTGCGTGGGCATGGCAGCAATTTGGGTGATGCCGAGGCCTATGTCGGCGAATTGGTTAAATTGAAGGCAGCGGCCAAAGTGTGGGCTAAAGATGCGACCTTTTGGAGCACTGAACCTGAGCATGTTAAATTGATTAACAACCGTTTGGGTTGGTTAAATAGCACGACGTTTATGCGTGACCGCATCGCCGAAATTAAAAAACTGCGCGAAGATGTGATTGCGGCTCGCTACACAGATGTGATTGTGTTGGGCATGGGCGGCAGCGCCCTTGCGGCAGAAACGTTGCGCCAGCTATTTGCTGCCAAATCAACGGCTGAAAAAGCCAAATTGCGGCTACACGTGTTAGATACCACAGACCCCATTACGGTGCGGCATTTAACCGAATCGATTGACGATTTATGCAAGACGCTTTTTATTGTCGCCAGCAAATCGGGCAGCACGATTGAAATTACCTCGTTTTACACCCATTTTCGCAGCAAAATGGATGCATGTGCGGGCGAGGCGGCGGGTATGCACTTTGTCGCTATTACCGATGAAAACACCCCATTACAACAATTAGCCGCCGCAGAACAATTTCGGCATGTTTTTATTAACCCGGCGAATATGGGGGGCCGTTATTCAGCATTGTCCTATTTTGGGCTGGTTGCGGCGGGTTTGATGGGCCTGAATCTTGATATGTTGCTGGATCGTGCTGAGGCGATGGCACGCGCTTGTAAATATGATAGCGAAGTAAACCCGGGCTTGTGGCTGGGGGCCATAATAGGCGGGGCAGCGCTAATTGGGCGCGATAAATTGACATTTATCATGTCGCCCCAAATCGCCAGTTTTGGGTTGTGGGTGGAACAACTAATTGCCGAAAGCACCGGCAAACGTGATCGCGGTGTCGTGCCGATTATTGGCGACGAAGCCAATTTAAAGCAGGTTGATCGTTTGGGCAAAGATCGGTTGTTTGTGCATTTTAAAATGGCGGGTGATATCACGCACGATAAATTGATTGGTGTCCTTAAAAAGGCGGGTATGCCGTTGATCGAGATTACGCTGGCAGATTTGTTTGATATTGGGGCCGAGTTCTTCCGCTGGCAATTCGCTACCGCCGTTGCAGGGGCGGTATTGGGGGTTAATCCATTCGATGAACCGAATGTGGCTGAGAGCAAGATCAACACCAAGCGTTTGTTGGGTGAATATGAGCGGACCGGCCAATTTATGATTGAGGCTAGCAGTCGTAGCCCGAATGGTCAATTAAACAAATTTTTGCGCAGCGCCAAGGCGGGTGATTACGTCTCGGTGCAGGCTTATCTGCCTTATTTGCCCCAAGTTGATGATTTGTTGCAAAAACTGCGTGTGAGCATTGGCACACGTTATGGCGCACCGGTGACGGTTGGCTATGGCCCGCGTTTTTTGCATAGCACTGGTCAATTACACAAGGGTGGGGCCAATAATATTGTGGTGCTGCAACTCACCTATGATGCCGATCAAGACATGGGTATTCCGGGCGAGCCATATACTTTTGGCACGCTCATGCGGGCGCAAGCCTTGGGTGATTACGAGGCACATCGCGCTCATTTTCATCGCGTGATGCGTTTGCATCTGGGCAAAGACCCTGCCGCAGCCCTCAAAAAATTGGTTAAATCGGCCAAAGGTCAAGTTCGTAAGCCCGTTACTAAGAAGGTGTGATTATTGGCCAATTTCACCATCTCCCCGAAAGCGTCGCTTTCGGGGAGATGGTGAAATTGGCGAAACCTTTTATCCCTAAAATTGGGCGCGTCACAACGCGCCCAATGCTCATTCTGCAATATAACTTGCGATGATGCCATACATTTTTGCAATAGCTTGGGGTTGTTGCAAATGGGTTGTGTTAATGATGATTGCATCGTCGGCTGGGCGTAGCGGTGAGGTGGCACGTGATGAATCGGTATGATCACGTTGGCGCATGGCGGCTAGCACGTCTTCATAATGGCTGTTTTGCCCACGTTTTAGTGCTTCATAATGTCGGCGTTGTGCCCGTGCCTCAACTGAGGCAGTTAAATAAATTTTGATGGGCGCATTGGGCAGCACGACAGTGCCGATATCGCGCCCAGCCATAATAATATTGCCTTTCTCGCCAATTCGCCGTTGTTGCGCAACCATCAATTCACGCACTTTGGCATAAGCTGAAATTTGTGAGACACCAGCGTCTACTTTAGCTTGACGAATTTGCCACGTCACATCTTGCCCATCCAAAACCACATCGGCTTGTCGCCCATCATCGATGCTGGCTGGCCCAACTTCAATATTAATTTTTTCGGCCAATTGGGTGCACGCTGCTTCATCTGCCAAATCAATGCCAGATTGAATGGCGGCTAAGGTGGCCGCCCGATACATGATGCCAGTATCAAAATATAAATAGCCTAATTTTTTAGCGACTTCAGCCGCCACCGAGCTTTTACCTGACGCGGCAGGTCCATCAACTGCAATTTGCATAGGGCGGTGATATTACCAGAAGTTGTGAGGTAGCTTTGAGCCGTGAGCTTTGAGCCTTGAGCCTTGACACACGAGTCACGAGTCATAGTCATGTAGTATGAGCCGAAAGCTCAAAGCTCAAGGCTCATGGCTCATAGATCATGGCTCCCAACCTACTGCGTCACCGTCACTTTACTTACGCCGCGAGAGACATCGGGATTATAGCCTTTGAGCAAAGACAAATGTAGCGCAAACAGTTGCCCCGCGATGATGAAGGCGATATTGCTGGTGAGGGCGCTGGCATCAATAACACAATGTGCTTCGGCGGCTTGGCTGGCTTCGCGGGTAGCGATAACCAGTGGCTGTGCGCCGCGTTCACGGGCTTTGCGCAATAATTCGACTGTGGTTTCGAGCGTGGCATCGTGATTGAGCAGTACGATCATGGCATAGCCGGGCTGCACCAGCGCCAATGGCCCGTGCATAAAATCTGCTGCCGAATAAGCCTCGGCGGTAATGAAGGTGGTCTCCTTGAGCTTAAGCGCCATCTCTTGGGCGGCGCTATAACAATAGCCGCGCCCAATCACTGCCGCCCGTTCCGCAAAGCGCCATTCACGCGCATATTGGGCAAGGCTAGCCTCAAGTGCCAATGCGCTGCTGGCTTCATCGGCGATCTCAGCGGTCTTTAGCACCGCCGAGGTTTTATTGGCAGACGTCAAGGCATTGGTCAACATGGCATAAGTCATGCATTGGCCTGTGACGGTTTTGGTGGCCGCTAGTGCTTTTTCTAGCCCGGCATTTAGCAATACATTATGCTCAGCGGCTTGGGTTAAGGGGGAGTCGGGCGTATTGGTAACGCCAAGTGTGATTGCGCCTTGGGTGCGGGCGGTCTCAACCACTTTGACGATATCGAGCGAATGCCCACTTTGTGACACCCCCACCACCAAGGCTTGCGATAGGCGGGGTGGTGTTTTATACAGCGTATAAAGCGATGGTGCGGCCAAGGCAACGGGCAAGCCAGCCATACTTTCGAGCAGATATTTGCCATAAACAGAGGCGTTATCACTGCTGCCACGCGCTGCCAATACCGCGTAACTGCAAGGTTGGCGTTGCACATGTGCGGCTACATCCGCAATGACAGGCTGAACCGAGGCATGTAGTTGTGTCAGCACTTTAGGTTGTTCAAAAATTTCGGCACGCATGAGGTGTCCGCGGGTGTCGGGAGTGGATGATGACATGGTTATAGTTGCTGTTTTACTTTAAGATGTCGTTAAGTCTTGAAGATCGTGCTTTATCAAGATCAAGGTCAATTTGCTTTTGCTGTTGATGCCATTGTTGAAAACCATCAAAATCTAAGTTTTCTTGTTTTATAGAAAAGATGTTACCTTGGGTGAAAGTGTGCTTGACACATAATCTGTCATCAAGAATAACCAAATCGGCATCATAACCAAGTGCGATTTTGCCTTTGCAATGCCCCATACCGATAGATGCCGCGGGGGTATGCGAACACATTAACGCGGCTTCGGGCAAAGTGCAGCCGGTGGTGTGAATAATATTGCGTAGTGCTACATCCATTGTTAGCAGCGAACCAGCCAAGGCTCCGTTGGGCATACGCGCTACTTGATCTTTAACGATGACGGTTTGATCAACCATGCGATATTCACCATCGCCCAAACCAGTGGCACGAATGGCATCGCTGATAACGGCGAGCTTGGTCGCGCCTTTGCATTGATAGAGCGCCCGCATCGCCGCTGGATGCACATGAATGCCATCGGCGATCAATTGGGCATACACGGGCGTATCCATCACCGCGCCTACTAGCCCCGGCTCACGATGATGTAGTCCGCGCATGGCATTGAAGGTATGGGTGCTTTGATTTGCCCCACGTGCAAAAAATGTGAGGGCTTGATCGTAGGTGCAGTCGGTATGCCCAAGCGCAACGGCTGCGCCATGGGCTAGGGCATAATCGAGCAGGGCTAGGTTTTCGGGGGCAGCTTCGGGGGCCATTGTTATCAATTTAACAATGCCGCTGGCAAACCAATTTTCATATTCGGCTGGGTTAGCAGGGCGTACAAAGGTTGCATCTTGAGCACCGCGCCATTTTGTATTAATGTAGGGGCCTTCGAGATGCACCCCAAGCAATTTTGCACCGTTTAGGCTGCCGTCCGTTTGAACTTTTTGCGCAACATTGAGCACCGTGTCAATATCGTTTTGGTTGGCGGTGACGGTAGTAGCCAGCCAACCCGTCACCCCATGCGCGGCAAAAAACGCGCTCATGGTGGCAAACGCCGCAGGCGTGGCATCCATTGTATCGGCCCCATTGCCGCCATGCACATGGGTATCGACAAAACCCGGCATGACGATGTCGTGGGTGGCATCGATGATGTTTGCGCCTTGGGGCGGGTCGATGTGGGCTGCGATCTCGACAATTTTGCCATTGTGCAGCAATAGACACATGTCGCGTTCAATGCGATCTGGCAGCACCAGTTGGGCGCATTTTAATAAGCTGGTTGTGTTTGCCGTATTTTGTAGATTAGACATTCTGTGTTACTCGGGCTTAGCCCTTAACCGCGCCGACGGTGAGACCGGCTTCGATGCGATCTTGGAAGATGATGTAGATGAGCAACGCTGGGATGGTGACGATGACGACGGCAGCGAACATACCGCTTAGGTCGCTCTCGTAGCCTTGTTTGGCTTGTAAGAAATAAAGCCCTTGCGAAAGCAAATAACGTGATTGGCCTTCTGGCAAGCCTTCATTGGTCATCAACACGGTCGGCAAAATAAATTGATTCCATTGACCCAAAAAGTTAAAAATGCCTGCCGAGATGAGGCCGGGTTTGGCGAGTGGCAACATGACATCGAAGAAAATTTGGAAATGGCTGGCGCCATCAATGGTGGCGGCTTCGCTCAATTCTTTAGGCAAGGTTTTGAAAAAACCAACCAAGAAGAAGATGGTAAAGGGTAACGAAAAGGCCACATAAACCAAGCTGAGGCCAAAATAGGTGTTGCGCAACCCTAAATAATCGGTGACAAAATAAAGTGGCACCAAGGCCAAAAACATCGGGAACATCATGCCAGACAAAAATAGGTAGAAAATAACCGACTTGCCACGAAAACTGTAGCGTGCCAGCACATAAGCCACCATTGCCGATAACAACAGGGTTAAAAATAGGGACGGTAACATGACGGCGAAGGTGTTAAACATGAATTGTCCCAACTGCGCTTTAACCCAAGCACGGCTAAAGTTGTCCCATAATAATTGCGCAGGCAAGCCCCACGGGCTGAAGAAGATCTCTTGGTCGCTTTTTAGCGAACTCATGAGCGCCCACAACATTGGCATTACCACAGTGACAGACCAAAAGAGCAAAACGATGTAAATGATAACTTTTGCAAAGGAAAAGCCTTTGCTGAACATGGTTGGTTGGCTCATAATGTTTGATTAAGGCAAAAAAGTTAATATTCGAGCACTTCTTTGCGGGTGCTGGTTAGGGTAAAAAATGAAAGCCCAAGGATGATAAACATCATCACGACCGCCATAGCGATGCCATAGCTAAAATCACCATTTTCAAACGCTGTTTCGTAAATATAGGTCGATAACACATCGGCGGCGCGGCTGGTGGCGGCAATGCGCCCAGAGGTGATGACCATGACCATCGCATACAAATCCATTGCTGCAATGGCGATAAAGACGAGGCCGGTGCGCACAGTCTCCCACAAGAGCGGGATGGTGACTTGGAAGAAAACCACTGGCAACGAAGCCCCGTCCAGTTTGGCGGCTTCATAATATTCAGTCGGAATTCCCATCATGCCAGCAATGAATAACACCATGTAAAAACCAATCGATTGCCACACGACAACGACCAAAATGCACCAAAAAATAGTAGCTGAATCGCCAAGCCAAGGGAATGATTCCCATGCCTTAATGCCTAAAAGCTTAATAATGCCATTTAAAACACCAAATTGAGGATTATAAATAAAGCTCCACAACACGGCAATGATCACAACAGACATCACTTGTGGGAAGAAGAACGCGATGCGAAAGAAGCGTGAACCGCGCACCCCTTGGGTAAACCAAAATGCAAACACCAGTGCAATGCTGATAGTAACAATGGGCAAAAGCACGACAGCAATAGCGTTGTGGCTTAAGGCATTCCAAAAATTTTCGTCATCCCACAATTTGATGAAGTTATTGATGCCGTTAAAGCGAATATTGGCTGAAAGCCCTTTCCAGCGTGTAAATGCAAATATCATTGACCCAAGATAAGGGACGATCACAAATACGAGATAAAGCAGCACAGGTGCGACTAAAAATGAGAGGATAAAGGTGTTCTTTCCCTGTTTCATGGCAAAAATAGATTAAAAAAGACGAGGCGGACAAAACCCGCCTCGTCTCACGTTGCATAACGTATCAGAAATTTGACTAGGGTTTAGTCTAGCGCTTGAATTTCTTGACTTCTGGGTCTTTGGCAACCTTATCGGCTACTTTTTGCATTTCATCCAAGAAGCCTTCGGGCTTGATCTTGCCGGTCATCAATTCACCCATGCGTTGTTCAATGCCTTTGCTGATGGCTGAATACCAGTTCGGCGATTGGAACACGACATTGGCTCCCTTGGAATTGGCAACGGCGGCAATGGCCGATTTTGTGCCCGATGAAATCTTGGCGCCTTCGGTGGCGTTTGCCACTGGCATCAACGAATTGACATTCTCAGCAAACCACTTGGCTGATGAGCGTGACAACATTGTGCGCAGATATTCCATGCCATGCTTGGGGTTCTTGGCCTTGGCTGGCACAAAGAAACCTTCGCCGCCGTCGGCCTGGAGGGCTTCTTGAACGCCTTTGCCATCGGTGTAGCCTGGGATTGGGTTGACCACCATATCGAAACCGGCTGGGGTGACGGTTTTTTCTTCGTTCTCTAACCAGGTGCCACAGGGAAGGAAGGCGGCTTTGCCTTGCAAGAAGGCGGCTTGTGATTCGCGGTGGGTGAGACCAGCGGTGCCGGGCATGATGTAGCCCTTGTCCCACAACGCATACAGGTCTTGGGTGGCGCGCAACACATCGGGGTTCTTCCATGCATTGGCCTCTAGGTTGTCGATCGCCTTCAAGGCATTCTCACCCGCGGCTTTGCTCACCAATTGGTTCCACACAATGCCCCAAATGTAGTAGGGGTATTTGCCTTGATACGTCCACGGGGACATCTTGCCTTCTTTTTTGATGGCTTCGCACAGGTCCAACATTTCCTTCCATGTCTTAGGATACTTGTAACCGGCTTTTTCAAAGCCTGATGATGAGTTCCAAATGCCTGAAATGGTGTAAGCAATGTTGACATACATTTGCTTGCCGTCATACACGCCGCCATTTTGCGAACCGGGGAACAAGGTGTCTTTGAACATTTTGCCCGGGGTGTCGAGTGCGGGTGAATTCATCAATTCGGCCAAATCGAGACATTGGCCTTCGTTGACCAAGTCGGCCCATGGGAACATACCAGCGCCGCTGTTATCAATGACATCGGGTGGGTTGCCACCGACAAAGCGTGGGCGCAAGGTTTCTTGCACTTTTTGCAACGAGGTTACTTTGACCTTGACCCCGTTAGCGCCGTGCACATCTTCCATCAACTTGGCGGCATACTTAATGTAGTCATCGCCAAAGCCACCGGCGAAGAATTGTCCGTCCACTTCGGCGGCACCCAGCTTATATGGGTTGCGCGCAGCATCATCTACTGGGAAGGGCAACGCCAGCTTGGGGGCATCAGTTGGCTTGGGGACAGCCGTTGGCGCAGGCGCGGTGGTCGGCGCAGGTGCGGCTGTTGGTGGTGGAGCGGTGGTGGCTGCAGGCTTGGGGGCCTCGGTTGGCTTGGGGGCGGCAGTGGGTGTAGCTGCGGGCGCACAAGCAGCCAAAGCAGCGCTGCTGCCTACGACTGAGGCCAAGCTAATAAAACGACGGCGAGTTAAATTTTGTGACACAGTTCTCCTTTTAATAATAAAACGTCATTGCTAAATTAAATATACAATTGTGTGAAATTGCATTTTCAATGCGAATAGTTTACCCGATTAATAAATCTACTCAGCAATACTTAACCCAATTGTATAGATTTATTCATGTTTGTCAAGTATCAATCACAAACAATCACAAAATAGTGAGTGTTTTGGGTTTAATGCCATTTTTTGTTTGCTAGCTTCGTGTAAATTTGACAACATGTGATTGTATTTACACTTTGATTACTTTTTTATCTAATGCCAATAATTGTTTTTCAATTTCTGGGTTGAGTAAGCTATCTGTGACAATCGTATTGACAACATTAATGGATGCGAGCAAGCCTGCTGATATTTGCCCAAATTTTGTATGATCGGCAACCACAATTAACTCACGACCTGCTTTAATAATGGCGCGCCCGGTGGATGTTTCGGGCAAATATTTATTGGTAATGCCACCGTTAATATCGATGGCAAATACCCCCATGATAACTTTCGCTGGGCGCACTTCAGATAGTGTCAGTTCGGCCAAATGCCCCATAAATGATAATTCGCTGCGTCGCAACACGCCACCCAATGCAATTAGGGTTACACCTTGAGCGTCTATGAGCGTATTCATCACCAAAAGCGAATTGGTGATCACCGTTAAGTTTTTATGGTCAACGAGATGTCGGGCGACTTCGAGCGTGGTTGTGCCGCTGCCCAGAAAAATAACATCGCCTTCATCAATTAAGGCTGCTGCGGCTTTGCCGATGCGTTTTTTAGCCTCGGCTTGCTCAGAGGCGCGTTGTAAGGTGGGCAAATCGGGTGGCGCATGTTGGTTTGCCATTGCGCCACCATGAAAACGTTGAATTTTTCCCTGCTCGGCCAAAATTTCAAGATCGCGGCGGGCTGTCGCCGGGCTGATTGAAAATTGGGCACGCAGTTGATCGATGGTTACACGTTGATTTTTTTCGATAAATTGTGTAATCAGCTCTTGACGTTCAAGGTTAGAGAGGGTGACAGGCGTTTCCATGCACCCTAAGCATACGCTAGAAATCGCTCAATGTCAATACAAAAACAATCACAATTAATCTAAAACGTTAAGGGCGATAAGGGGCTTCGTCATCAATATTGCCAACAAATTGCCCTAAATCGCGATGCCCCAACATTTGCCGAATGGCTTGATTTTCGCCGTTGTGATACCAATAGTGATAGACCATACGCAAGAGCATTGATCCCCAAATTTTGCTGCTGGGTCTGCCTTTTACAATCACAGGTGAATTGAGCATCTCGGTGGTCACGGTGTCGAGCCATGCATCGGAGGCGGCTGTAATTTCATCATAGGCGGCCCAAACTGCATCGAGCGCTGGGGTGCTGGCGGGTGCGCCATTGGCAAATTGCTCATTGATCCAAGGCAATAACGTCTTGTTTTGGGCCAGCATCAGCCAATAGCGTTGTTCTTGCCATGCTAAATGCCCAATATTCCAGCTCAAGCAATTCATTGGCATAAACCGTTGTTGGGCTTCGGCATCTGTGATGCCGATTAACCCGCGTTTAAACTCGCTGCGCGTAAAGCGCAATTGGTCGATAAGTGGGTGTGTCATATTTTATTGCTTATACCATAAAATTTGTTTTTAATCACACTAAATTAGTGTATACTAAATTCGTATGATTAAGAATATTACTTTGTCTGATGAAGAGGCTGTCATTGAACAAGCCCGGCGGCGTGCATCTGAAGAAGGTAAAACTTTGAATGAATTGTTTCGTGCGTGGTTAGCGAGTTATGTGTCTCGCCCTGAATCTGTAAATGAATATCGAGATTTAATGAAGCGATTAACGCATGTGAAACCCGGTAGAAAATTTTCGCGTGATGAGGCAAACGAACGATGATAAATATTGATAATATCAAGGGGAAATATTTTATTGATACCAACGTTCTTATTTATTCTTTTGACCAAGATGAGCCGATAAAGATGGCGGCTGCCCAAAATATTATTCAACATGCATTGTTTACACAACAAGGCATGATTAGTACGCAGGTTGTGCAAGAATTTCTAAATTTAACGACTCGAAAATTTGCTCAATATTTATCTATAGGCGAATCAAAGGAATATACAGCTAAAGTGCTGGCTGTGTTATGTAAATCATTTCCATCACTATCATTTTACGAGCGGGCTTTAAATTTACATCAAGAAATGAGTATTGCGTTTTATGATGCATTAATTTTGACTGCAGCGATTGATGCAAATTGTAATGTGTTGCTTTCTGAAGATTTCCAACATCAACGAGTCGTTAGAGGAATAAAAATTGTTAACCCATTCGTTTAATAATCTGCTTTATGATGATTCATCTCCAACCCATCACCCCCGTTAATTGGCGACAGGCCATTAAGCTAAAAGTTGCGCCTGCGCAGCAAGAATTTATCGCGTCGAATGTTTACTCAATCGCGCAATCAAAATTTGATGAAATTGATGCTGATGGCACGGTCTGGCGGTTAACGCCATTGGCTATTTATGCCGATGATACGATGATTGGCTTTGCCATGTTCGGTTTGGAGCAAACCCAACAGTTGGCTGGCTATATTTTTAGCTTTATGATCGATGCTGATCAGCAAGGCAAAGGGCATGGTAAAGCCGCTTTTAAATTGCTGTTGGCGCATATGTTGGCCGAAGCGCCAGCCACGACGCGCTATTTTGATATTAGTTATCACCCCGATAACCATGTTGCCCGCAATTTATATGCTAAATTTGGTTTTGTTGAGACCGGCGAGATCATATATGGTGAAGTGATAGCGAAATGTGAGATTTCACGCCACCCCAAAACTCAGCCCCAACTGGCGTAGCCAGGTGCGATAAGCAATGGCGACGCGGTCTGATTTGAGATGCAATTCGGCTTGCAGGTCAAGTGGCAGCAATTCAGGGCGTTGCTCTTCGACAATGGCACGGTCTTCTTCAAAAATTGCGGCGATGCGTGGCAAATATTCAACCCCAAGCCCGTGCGCATCTTTGCGCGTGTTGGTCGCCACAATAAACCAACCCGTGCTGTCTAACTCATCATGTGGGGTGATGGTCAAGATCATGCCATTTTGTGGCGCTAAACCATCACTTCGCATAGGCATATGTTTGGTGAAATGGGCTGTAAGAGGGCGAAATGCGTGATAGGTATAGGTCACTTTGCCCGACACACCGCCAAATGGATCGGGCTGATAAACCAAAATCGGGTCTGATTCTATGCCGTTGGGAGTGATGCGGGCTTCAAAATCGCCTAATTCTGGTTTGTTGGGGTCGCCCAACATGCCTTCGTGCACAAATGGAAAATGGGCTGCATCGAGATAATTTTCGATGAGGCGTGGCCCATTGGCTTTGATGTGCGGAAATGGGCCGCACACTGCGCCGACGAACCCCGCGGTGTCCCATTCTGGGAAAGGTGGAATATCGTTGGCGGGTGTGCCAAGACAAGCCCAAACCAGCCCATACCGCACTTTGGCAGCATAAGTTTTGACCCTTGCTTTGGCAGGCGGGGTTTGTTCGGGGTGCGCGGGCATTCGCACACATGCGCCATCGCTGTTATAGGTCCAACCGTGATAAGGGCATTGCAGACAGCCATTAATGATTTTGCCGCGTGAGAGTTTGGCCCCGCGATGAATACATAGATCTTGCCAAACCTGAATATGATCGGTTTGCAGGTCACGCCAAACGACAAGGTCTTCACCTAGCAAACGCATCCGCAAAACGGAGGTAGTGGCAAGTTGTTCAAGGCTGGCGACAGGGTGCCAATCATTTAGGAGAACAGGATCTTGGATCATATGAGGGTAAATTGTAATGGCTAAATTTCGAGATTTTTAGACATTACAAAATCGTGAAAGTGAATGTCATTGACCCAAACCGACGTGTGACCAGTGACTAAAAAACCATGTTTTCGGTAAAATGCGATGGCGCGTTGATTGTGTTCCCATACGCATAACCAAATCAGGGGGATGGTTTTGGCGCGTGCCAACGCGATTGCGGCAGCCAATAACTGTGCCGCCAAACCTTTGCTGTGATGGCTGGGCGAGACGTAAAAACGTTCAATCTCGATTGCATTGTGCGGGGGCACAGTCTGGCTTTTGGGGGGCGATACGCCATAGCACATTTGGTTAACCCCGACCACATGCCCATTTACCCGCGCCAAATGGCTAAAGCGGTTGGGCTGTTGTAGCAGATTTTTAACTTCGGTCGGGTTGAATGTGTCATTTAGGTATTGGGTGAGGGTGGGTTGGGGGATGGCGCTGCCGTAAGTGTGGGCAAAAACATGCGCCATAAAGGGTGCAATGTCGGGCGCATCATCGGGGCGGGCGAGGGTGATTTCTGGATGATTGCCTGTGTGTGTCACGTGATGTTTAGAAGTTGTGGTGTTGGAAATAGAGTAAATTATAGAGTGAGATTAATGCGATAATTCAGAGTGCTAATATGAACACGGCCCAAAAATCTACCATGATTCTGGTTGGCGAGCATGAGCCAGCGCACCCATTGCCGCGCAAAGGTAAACGCGGTTTTGGCCGATTTGCGCTTGCATTGACTGCCTTCGCCACATTTGCATTTTTATACGTGCCTATTGGGGTTCTCATTTTATTTTCGTTCAACAATGCCCGTAATAGCATCGAGTGGCGTGGTTTTACCCTGCAATGGTATGAAAAGATGCTGACGAATGATGCCTTGATCGAGGCGGCGGTCAACTCACTCATCATTGCTACGTTGTCAACGTTTGGGGCGACGGTTATTGGCACATTAACGGCATTGGCGATGGAGCGTTATCAGTTTAAGGGCAAATTGGTGTGGGATGGGTTGCTGTATATGCCCGTGATCATCCCTGAAGTGGTGGCCGGTGTGTCATTATTGATGTTTTTTGCCTTGATCGGGATTGAACGCGGGTTATTGACGTTGGTTGTGTCGCATATTGCGTTTTCAATGCCCTTTGTTTATTTAACTGTGCGGGCGCGTTTGGCCGATTTTGACCGGCGGGTAGAAGAGGCGGCGGCTGATCTTGGGGCCAATGATTGGCAAACTTTTTGGCGCATTACGTTCCCCTTGCTTTTGCCGGGCATCATTAGCGGCGCATTGTTGGCATTTACCTTGTCAATTGATGACTTTATTATTTCGCTGTTTGTCAATGGTCAAGGTTGGAATACTTTGCCGATTTATATTTGGTCGCAAATTCGTAAGATTACCTCGCCCGAGGTCAACGCAATTTCGACCGTGATGTTGCTCATCTCAATTTTGATTGTGTCGTTGTCGGTCTTGATTCAGCGCCGCAATGAGAAATAGATAGAGGTAATGTCGTGG